>DATJOW010000085.1:0-28204 GCA_035506715.1 Candidatus Acidiferrum sp.
TGGCGCGTCCGGCAGGACTTGAACCTGCAACCTTCTGATCCGAAGTCAGAAGCTCTATCCAATTGAGCTACGGACGCACCGGCGGACAGTATGCCGCTTTTGCGGCCGCAATAAAGCGGATTCGGCACATCGGATGGGGAACATTGACTTGGCGGGCGGGTTTGTTAGCGTGGCATAACACATGGCGATAAGGCCGTTTTCACGTCTGACTGCAATTTTGACCGGCGTTCATACCGGCGCGGAAAGCGAACTCAACCGGCTCGAACGTTTCGTCCACCTCTGGGCGCTGGTCATCCGCAGTTTCGTGCGCAATCGCTGCCTGGTCCGCGCCGCGGCGCTGTCCTATACCACGCTCCTCGCGCTCATTCCCCTGCTCGCCGTGGCCATCAGCGTCACCAGCAGCCTGCTGAAAAGCGAGGGCGAGGAAAAAATCTATCAGGCCATTGACAAGGTGGTTTCCAGCGTCATGCCGCCCGCCAGCCTCAGCACCAATGAACAAAAGGTTTCACTGAACCTCAGTCCTGGCCTGTCGGTGGACCTGACCCCGACCAATCCCGCCGCCGGGGAAGCGGGTTTGACAGCCGGCGCCGCCAACTCAACCAGCGCGCCAGTGGCGACCGATACGCGCGTGGTGGCCGCGCAAAGGGAGGTGGCCCGGGATATCCGTGATTTTGTCCAAAAAACCCAGAGCGGCGCGCTCGGCACCATCGGCATGTTGCTGCTGGTGGTGGTGGCCATCCAGCTGCTGGCGAACGTCGAGGAAACTTTTAACGACATCTGGGGCGTGACCCGCGGACGCAACTGGCTGTGGCGCATCGTGCTTTACTGGGCGACCATCACGCTGGGGCCGCTGGCCCTCGCCGGCGCGCTGGGCCTGGCCGGCGGGAGGCATTTTCAATCCGCCGAAGGTTACGTGACCCACATGCCGCTGGTCGGCAGCCTCATTTTCCAATTCCTGCCGCTCGTGGTCCTGTGGCTGACGTTCACGGTGATTTATCTGCTGGTGCCCAATACCCGGGTCCGGGTCGGGGCGGCGTTGGTCGGCGGAGTGGTCGGCGGCTCGCTCTGGCATTTGAACAATCTCTTCGGTTTTCTCTACGTTTCCCGCGTGGTGTCCAACAGCAAGATTTACGGCAGCCTCGGCCTGGTGCCGGTGTTCATGATCGGCCTGTATTTTTCCTGGGTGATTCTGCTGTTCGGCGCGCAGGTCGCCTACGCCTTCCAAAACCGCAAGGCCTATCTGCAGGACAAGCTCGCGGAAAATGTGAACCAGCGCGGCCGCGAATTCGTCGCGTTGCGGCTGATGACGTGCATCGGCCAGCGTTTCCAGCAGGGCCGGCCGCCGGTCACCGTCCCGGAAATGGCCGCGGAATTGGGCATTCCCACGAAACTCGCGCAGCAGGTTCTGCACACGCTCCTGCACGCGCGGCTCGTCATGGAGGTCGCCGGCGTCGAAACCGCCTATGCGCCGGCCCGGCCGCTGGAGGCCATCAATGCTCACGACATCCTGCGCGCCCTGCGCGCGGGGGGCGGGCAGGAACTGCATCTGCGCGATGAACCGGTGCGGGCGGAAGTTTACGGCGAATTCGCCCGCATCGAGGAGGCCGAGCGCCAGGCCGCCACGGCGGTCACCATGCTGGCACTGGTCAATCGTACCCAGGCCCGGCGCGAAATCGCCGCGCCGCCACCAACCGAAACGTTATCGCCCTCGTCCTCCGTCTCGTCGTCGAAATCGGACAAGGCGCAGTCAAGGACGAGGACGAAGGACGAGGATGAAGCCGAGGCAATCCCGGGTGATATCGCAGCGGTTCGCATGGCCGCACCACCGCCATCAATCCCTCAGCCGGCGGATAAACGCGAGGTGGTTGTGCCCGACAAAGAACAGGAGTTCCCACTATGATCATCGGCGTTCCCAAGGAAATCAAAGAACAGGAATACCGGGTGGCCCTGCTGCCGTCCGGCGTGTATCAACTCATCAAGCGCGGTCACGAGGTGCTCGTCGAGCGCGGCGCCGGGGTCGGAGCGGGTTTCCCGGATGCGGAATACGAGCAGGCGGGCGCCACGCTCACCGATTCTCACGCCGCGGTGTTCAAGAAGGCTGGCCTGGTTGTGAAGGTCAAGGAACCATTGCCGGCTGAATTCAAACTGTTGCGGCCCGGGCAGGTGCTGTTCACCTATCTGCACCTCGCTGCCGGCAAACCGTTGACGGAGGCGCTGATGAAATCGGGCGTGACGGCGGTGGCCTACGAAACCATCGAGGTCAATCGCCGGCTGCCGCTGCTCGAACCGATGAGCGAAATCGCCGGCCGGATGTCCATTCTTGTTGGCGGCTATTTTCTGGCAAAACATTTTGGCGGCAGCGGCGTGCTGCTGGGCGGTGTCCCGGGCGTTTTGCCGGGCAAAGTGGTCGTGCTCGGCGGCGGTTCGGCGGGCATCAACGCCGCGCGCATGGCCCAGGGCATGGGCGCCGATGTCACCATCCTGGAAGTGGATCTGGAGCGGATGCGCTTTCTCGACATCACGCTGCACACGGCGCACACCTTGTATTCCAATGAATCACATCTGCTGGAATTGTTGCCGGATGTGGACCTGCTCATCGGCGCGGTGCTGGTGCCCGGTGCTCGGGCGCCCAAACTGGTCCGCCGCGACATGCTCCGCCGGATGCGGCCCGGCAGCGTGTTTGTGGATATTGCGATCGACCAGGGCGGTTGCGCGGAAACGTCGCGCCCGACCACGCATCACGACCCGGTTTTTGTGGAGGAAGGCGTGACGCATTATTGCGTGGCGAACATGCCCGGCGCCTTTGCCCGCACCGCCACGCAAGCGCTCACCAATGTGACGTACCGCTACATCGAAGCGCTGGCCGACCACGATCTGGCTGAAGCCTGTCGCCTGCATCCGGCGTTGCTCGGCGGAATCAACGTGATGAACGGCAAGCTCACCCAGCCCGCCGTCGCTGAGGCCCATGGGATGAAGTGGGAGAAACCGAAATTAATATAGCTCAGGGAGGGTTTCTAAACGCCTTGGTTCTGGCAAACCTATTGGTTGTTAAAACCAGACCCAAATTCATAGCCTCTGGCGTGATCAAAGATGGGCATGTCGCGAATTTGACAACTAGATTGCTGCGCTCCACGTCTGAATATTTCAAGAATTCCTCATCCGAGATGCCGCCCAGCTTTTCGAAATCCTTGATCAACGGCAGCCCCCCGCAACCCGAAGCATTGCCGACGTTCATTTCCAGCAGCTCGCCGCTTACGGCTGAAATTTCAAACGCCATGCCGTTGGTGCCGGGCGCTCTCAGCGCTGGTTTTCCCCAATAAGCATACATCAGTGGATTCGGCACCAAACCCCGGTTCGAATGGAAAGGCAAGGTATCAACCTCAAAAGGTGTTTTTGCAAATGCTTTCGGATCAATTTCCAAAGCCACCAGGTAGTTTGTGGCGATCCGACGCAAATCATTAGTGCTGACAGTGTATTTCATCCGCGAAGCCCGTTCCATGAGCGAGCCCGATGATTCATGCAATTCTAGCAGCGGGATCCCGAACGAGGTCATTCCATCGTCCTCCAATTTGGTAATGACGAAATAAAGAGTTAAGTCGGCGTAGGGGCTTTAAAAATGTGTGTCACCGAAATCGAAGAGATAGTTCTTTACCCGGATCCCGCCGCTGCAGACGGGCACCACTTTATCGAGTGGTGAAACATGCAAACGTTGAATTTCCTGTTCCTTAAGTGGAACATCAATCGGCAAATTTAACCTAGGGGCATAATGATTGATGAAGCCAATCATTGCCGCGAGCATCACATATTTATAAGCCAAGGGGGTAGGCGGCATGGCGCTTCACGTTTCACGCTTCAGATTCCCAATAAACCGTTTCAACCGGACCATGGCTTCCTTGAGATTGTCCATGCTGGTCGCGTAGGCGCAGCGGAGAAATCCTTCGCCGCATTCACCAAAAGCCGTGCCCGGCACCGCCGCCACTTTTTCTTCGTGCAGCAGCTTCAGCGCGAAATCCTTCGATTTCAGACCGAACTTCGCCACGCTCGGAAACGCGTAGAACGCGCCGAGCGGACGGTGGCATTCAATACCCATGTCCGCAAACGCCGCTGCCATAAAATTCCGGCGACGACGGTATTCATTTACCATCTCGCCCACATCCGAATCCGGCCGGGCGAGCGCTTCGATGGCGGCTTTTTGGCCCATCGAGGAAGCGCAGAGCATCGTGTACTGGTGAATTTTCATCATCGCTTCGATGAGTTCCGCCGGACCGCAGGCGTAGCCGAGCCGGTAACCGGTCATCGCCCATGCCTTCGAGAAGCCGTGCAGGAAAACCGTCCGGTCGCGCATGCCCGGCAGGCTGATGATGCTCGTATGCGGCGCGTCGTAGGTCAGCTCGCCATAGATTTCATCCGTGACGATAATCAAGTCGCGCTCGCGGGCGAACGCAGCGATGTCCTCCAAATCCTGCCGGGCCATGACGGCGCCGGTCGGGTTATTCGGAAAATTCAACATCAACACCCTGGTTTTCGGCGTTACCTTCGCCTCCAGCATCGCGCGCGTGAGGCGGAACCCGTTTTCGGGCTTCGTCTCCACCGCCACCGGCACGCCGTGCGCAAACAAAATCGTGGCGCGGTAGGACACGTAGCACGGCTCGTGGTACAGCACTTCGTCGCCGGGCGTGACCAGCGCGCGCAAGGCGAGGTCCAGCGCCTCGCTGACGCCGACGGTGACGAGGATTTCGTTTTCCGGGTGGTAATGCGCGCCGAATTTTTTGCCGACGTACTTGGCGAGCGCCTGGCGGAGTTCGAGGTAGCCGAGATTGCTGGTGTAATGCGTCACGCCGCGTTCGAGCGCGAATACGGTGGATTCCCGCACGTGCCACGGCGTGTCAAAATCCGGCTCACCGATGCCCAGGCTGATCACGTCCTTCATCGTGCTGACGATGTCGAAGAAGTCGCGGATGCCCGAGCGCGGGATGTCGCGCACCGTCGCGTTGATGCGGTTACGGAGCGACACTGAGTCTTTCTTCTGCATGGCCGGATTCCATCAGCACGCCGAGGCGCTTGTAGGTTTTGAGCATGAAATGGGTGGACGTGGACAGCACGCCCTCGAGCGGCGAGAGCCGTTCACTGACGAACGCGGCCACTTCGCGCAGATTGCGGCCGTCGATGAACAGCAGCAGGTCGTAAGTGCCGCTCATCAGATACGCCGAGCGCACCTCGGGAAACTTGCTGATGCGCTCGGCGATGGTGTTGAACCCGCCTTCGCGCTGCGGCGCCACCTTGACTTCGATGACCGCGGTGACAGTGTCGAGGTCGAGCTTGTCCTCGTTCAACACGGCCTGGTAACCGCGGATGACGCCGCTTTTTTCGTATTTGGCGATGCGCTTGTCCACCTCCGCGACGGAGATATTCAGCATTTTGGCGATGTTTTCGCGCGACTCGGTCGCATTGGCCTGCAAAATTTTCAACAGTTCATCCATAATTCACCTCGAGGTGAGAATTGGCGGGAAGGTAGCGGCTGCCGGCGGATTGGTCGAGCAGAATGCGTTCGCGAGACGGGCGCGTTCAGCCGCGAGTTTGAGCATGTCTCGGCGCAGGTGGTGGCCGCACGAAACGTCGGCCGAATTTACGATATGCGATTTACGATTTACGACAGCCGCCCACGATGCCGACCTCCAGCGTAAATCGTATATCGTAAATCGAAAATCATTTCGCCCGTTTGGTCCAGAAATCCCGTTTCCAGAACGGTTCCTCGCTGAAATCACCGTGCACCATGGGGTTGTCGGGAAATTCGCTTCGCGGTCCCACGGCAAATGCCTTGATCCGGATCCGGCTGGCCACATTCGTCGGGATGAGCGCGGTGGTGGAAACGTCGTTGTCCCACTTGCCCAGCGTGCGTTCGGGGACCGTGCGGGGGTTGGCCAGGAAATTGTCAATCCATTCCAGCAGACTGCCGCGCGGCGTCAGATCCAGATAATTCCATTGCGCCTCCCGCGCCTCGGCGATGGGATGCAGCGTGAGATTGTAAAAGTGCGCGTTCGTTTCGCGTTCGAGACAGGGAATGACGGCGCTGGCGAAGTCGCTGACGCTGCAGGCCGCGCCCATGTACACGATGTTGGAGTAGCAGAGGTGGGGATGCGTTCGCAGCATCTCGTTGGCCACAATCGTGCCCATGCTGTGACCGATCAACGTGATGGCGTAATGATTCGATGGATCGGCGGCCGCGAGGTCGTCCAATGACTTCATCAACCGGGCCACTGCTCCGTCCGCCGGCTGGCCGACGCGTTCGCGGGCCGCCCAGACTTCGTTGCTGATGGCCGGTCGCTCAAATTCTGCCGGCGAGCGGAACATGGTCTGGGTTCGCCGCGACATGTTGTCCCAGGCGCTCTTGCCAAAAGCGTCGATGAACGGCCCGGTCGCCAGTTTGCAGGGAAAGGTGACGATGTAGGAGGAGAAATAGCCGCATTTGCTGCCCCACGTGCGATCGTCGCTCCCGATGGACAGGCGCAGCCCGGGCCACGAGTTGGAAGTGGCCCGCGCCAGCCAGTTGGAACGGCTTTGGCCGAAGCGAATCGGGCTTTCATAACGCATCGTGGTCGTAAAATCACTGGTCAACTGGTAATACCAGACCACCGGCGCCCGCGTGGCGGCGCGCCCGACATCCGCTACGAAATACAGGGGAAAGGTGATCGGTCCCCAGAACGGCTCGACTTCGCCTTGCCGCACCAGGAACAGATGTTCGAAGTAACTCGACTTCAACCCCGAGTCCCAATTGACGAAGAGCGGGTAATAGTGAGCGCCCGCAATTTTGGGGGTGAGGTCATTGACCCGTTGCAGGCTTTGATTGTAGGAGTTCAAGCCGCCATGCACAAAAATCAGGATTTGCCGGGTCCCATCGGGAGCGAGGCAATTGGTGTCGGTGGCAATAGCGTTGGTGATGTCCCGCAGGTGCTGTGCGAAATCGTTCGTGCATTCAGCTTTGCGGGCTTTTGGACCGGCGAGGTAAAGCGAACGGCCGGAATGATCCACGAGGACCACATGTTCGGAGGGCGCCTCGACCGTGCGGCACCCGCTCACGGTCAATATGGCGAGCAACAACAATGAGCCGGCAACCGGCCCAGAGAGCCAATGGGGCGGAACCGCACGCCAGCCGGAGTGCCCGGCATCAGATCGAATCTGCATAGCCCTTCTCGTTCCCGGCTCAAGCGGTAGCGGCAATCCGGTCTGCTGGCAAGCCCAAAGCCTAGCGGGCAGTGATCTGCTTCGCCGATTTTAGGGAGCGCAGCTGTGTCATCGACCAGCCGCAGCGCTGCGGCTGACGCTTCGCGTACAGCCGCGTTCCGTCAAAACAGCTTTCTGCTGCACGATGCGCGAGCGGCGGGGATACGCGCCGTCAGGCCTTGCCTGGCGCAGCCTTTTGGAATTTACCAAAGCGCAGGGCCAGCACCGGCAATACCAGCAGGTTCAGCAGCGTGGAGGTCACCAGTCCGCCGAGAATGGCGATGGCCATCGGGCCTTCGATTTCGCGACCCGCCTCGCCCGAGCCGATGGCCAGCGGCAACAACCCCAGCGCGGTCACCAGCGCCGTCATCGCGATCGGAATCAGCCGCTCAGTCGCGCCTCGCAATGCGCATTCCGGTCCCCAGGTCATGCCCTCCTCTTTCACCAAATGTTCGAAGTGCGAAATCATCATGATGGAATTGCGCATGGTGATGCCAAACAGGGTCACGAACCCGACGAGCGTCCCCAGCGAGAGCGACGCGCCTTCGCCGAACACGCCAGTGAGAAAGATCGCCAGCACACCGCCGACGAGCGCGAAGGGCAGGTTGGCCAGCACCAGCAGCAGGTGGCTGGCCTTGCGAAACACCATTGCCAGCAGCAGGATGATTCCTGCCGCCGCCACGAGCGAGTGCAGCAGCAGTTCGCGCTGCGCCCGCGATTGTTCCTCGGCCGCGCCGCTGAATTCCACGTACACGCCCGCCGGCAGCTTGACCTTGTCGGCAATTTTCTGCCGCGCATCGGCAACAAAGGACGCCACATCGCGACCGGCCGGGTTGCAAGTGATGGTCTGTCGCCGCCGCGCGCCGTCATGCAGAATGGAGTAACGGCCGGTGGTCAGAAAGACGTTCGCCAGCTGGTTCAGCGACATTTGCAATCCCGTTGCGTTGCCCACCAGCAATTTCCCGATGTCCTCCGGCCGTTGTCGGGCGGACGGTTCCAGGATGACCGCCACGTCGAACACCTTGTCGCCTTCGTAGGTCTGCGCCACCACGTCGCCTTGATATGCCGTTTGCACCGCTTCAAGCACTTCCAGCGGGCGGAAGCCAAATTGAGTCAGCCGGTCAGGAAGCAATTGCACCACCATGCGCGGCGCGCCCGGCGGCGCGGAAATCTGCACGTCCGCCGCCCCCGGCACCCTGGCCAGGACCTGCGCCACGTCCTGCGCCTTCGCGTCGAGCACGTCGAGGTCGTCGCCGAAAACATTCACCACCACCTGGGCCGTTTCGCCGGCGATGGTCTCGCCGATGCGGTCGCCGAGGAAGGTCAGCACCTCGCTTTGGACACCGGGATATTTCGCCAGGGTGGCGCGGATGTCATCCTGCACTTTTTCCTGGTCTTCGCCCGCAGTCGGTTTCAATTCCACGTGGATCTCCCCGCGATGCGGCCCCCAGGTGTCTTCTCCGCCCTGGGCGCGCCCGGCCTGTTCTTCAACGCTGCGAATGGCCTTAATGTTCAACAGGTCCGCCGAAATCCGCCCGCCGAGCCGCAGCATTTCCTCGAGCGACGTGCCGGGCGCCATGGTGAGCTGGACGACAAAATGGCCTTCGCGGAAGTCGGGCAGAAATTCGCCGCCAAAAAACGGCAATGATGCCAGCGCCGCGACAAACAATGCGAGCGCCGCGCCGATGATGGTCTTGGGACGCTGACTGAGACTCTCCAGCAAACGGCGATGAAGGGCTTTTAATCGCCGCAGGTAATCCGGTTCCTCGTGCGGTTTCACCCGCGAAAGCAGCGCGTAGCACAGCGCCGGCGTCACGGTCAACGCCACCACCAGCGATGCCAGGTTGGCGAGTATGAACGCCGTGCCCAGCGGTGCGAAGAATCGCCCCTGCAAACCTGACATCGTCAGCACCGGCAGGAAAACCATCGCGACGACGAACGTGGCATAAACCACGGCGCTCCGCACTTCGAGCGTGGCCTCTGAAATCACGGCAAACAGCGGACGCGGCGCGGCCTGTCCGAGATTGCCGCGCAACCGGCGCAGGATGTTTTCCACGGTGATGATGGCGTCGTCCACCACCACGCCGATGACCGCCGCCAGGCCGCCCAGCGTCATCGTGTTCAGGGTCACGCCGAAATGGTCGAGCACGATGACGGCCGCGAGCAGCGACAGCGGGATGGCGGTGAAACAAATCAGCGCCGTCCGCCAGTCGAGCAGGAAGATAAAGAGCACCACGCCCACCAGCACCGCGCCCAGCAACAGCGAGTTCTTGATGTTGTGAATCGCGATTTCGATGAAGGTGGCCGGCCGGTGCAGTCCCGGCACGTATTCGATGCCCGCCGCCGCAAACGTCGGCTTCATTTCGTCCAAGGCCTTCTCGACGCCGAGCGTCACTTCCATCGTGTTCGCGCCGTATTGGCTGGCCGTCGTCATCAAAATGCCCGGCTTGCCGTTGATGAGTGCATCGCCGAATTTGGGTTCGCCACCGGTGGCCACGTCCGCGACATCTTTCAGCCGGATGCTGCGTCCGTCGCGCTGGGTAACCACGACATTGCCCAGCGCCTCGGCAGTGATGGACTGGCCTTCGGTCTGGAGCACGAGCCGCTGGGCGGTCGTTTCAACAAAACCGGCGCCGCGCACGCCGGTCGCCGCACCGGCGGCGGTCAGCACGTCTTGCACCGAAATCCCGAACGCCTGCAACCGGTCCGGCTTGACCTGGATTTGTAACTGCTTCACTTCTCCGCCGAACACCTTCACCGCCGCGATGCCGGGCACGGACAGCAGCCGCGGCCGCACCGTCCAGTCGGCAAACGTCCGGAGTTCCATCGGCGACAGCTTGTCGGAAACCAGACCGAACTTGAGCAGGTCCATCGTGGACGACGTGAGCGGCTCCATGGTCGGCGTCTGGACGCCGGCGGGCAGTTCGCCACCGACCTGTGCCAGCCGCTCGGCAATCATCTGCCGGGCGATGAAGATGTCCGTGCCTTCCTTGAACACGGCAGTGACGACCGACAGACCCTGGATGGATTCCGAGCGGATGGAATCCAGGTTGCCCGCGCCGTTCAAGGCGCTTTCCACCGGGCGGGTGACGAGCGCCTCGACCTGCTCGGGCGCCAGCCCCGGCGCCTCGGCCTGCACGGTCACCTGCGGCTGGACGAAGTCGGGAAAGACGTCGAGTTTGGCCGTTTTGGCGACGTAGATGCCGTAGCCGATGAGGGCGACGGCCAGCGTGATGACCACGCCGCGCGACCGCAAAGAGATTTCAACAAGGCGTCGGAGCATTTTATAAAAAGACGAGTGAGATGACCGGTGGTTCGTTGGCCTCCAAAAACCGGCGGTTTACTGCAATTGTGCATTCGAGAAGCGCATCAAAGATTTCGGGCAAACGCTTCTTGAACGCTCCCGCTGAGACAATCTCCAATAGTAAAGCTTCCCCTTTTTGAATTTGCACTTTCGTCATCCCTCTGTCGGTTTGGGTCAAATCTGACATGCAATCAATCCAAGCATCCAAGTTGCGCCCGTAAAATGTCGGGAATCCCATTACCTCCGCAAAAACGGAATGAAACGACTTCCAGTCGGTAATCCGGTCAGTCGGCAATTGGATTCTTTGCATATTAGTCGCGGGAGCCGGAGTTGAAATTGCCGCCGCTCAATTCCGCGGAGAGCACGGTTTGCGCACCGCTGATGACAATCCGATTGGAGGGCGTCAAACCACCGGAAACAAACCAGCCGTTCGCGACCGGACGATCGAGGGGAATTTCGGTCCGGGTGAAATCATTCGTGCCGGTCTGAAGGTAGGCCCAGCCCTTGCCTTCGTAACGCAACACGGCATCGGCGGGCACGACCACGCCGCTCACGGATTCGCCGGGAACTTTCAGAAAGCCCGTGACCGCCGCGCCCGACGGCAACGGCCGGCCTCTGATTAAATAGAAAAAACTCTGATTTTGCGTCGTCGGATTCACGCCAGCGGTGGCGCTGAACAACTCGCCGTCAACGGATTTTGATTCGTCCGTCAGCGCGACGATCCGGGCCGAAGCCGGCGGCGCCGACAGAACCTGGCCGGCGGGCAAATCCACCCGAACCAGCGTGGTTTCGCCGGCGGAAAGCTGCTGAACCAGCCCGGCCGGATTGGTTTGGTCGGCCAGCGATTTTCCCCAGTCGAGGGCGAACTTCGCGCGCGCGGATTCAAAGGCAAGTTGATCGTGGGTCGCCGTGGCCCGGGCGGCTTCCAGCGCGCGGGCGGAAGCATTGCCCTGTGCCGCGAGTGTTTTTTGCCGCTCGTATTCCCGGCTTGAGGCTTCCGCCGCGGTCCGCGCGGATTCCAGGTCCGCCACCGCCGCTGCCAGAGTGGCTGCGTCAATCACCGCGCCATAACCCTTCACCTCCGGTTGCCATTGCAGGGCGGCCAACGTCTCGCTCTTCAGGCTGAGCCGTTGCTGGGTCGGTGCGTCGAGGACGACGACGGTTTCGCCGTTCGCGGCGCGTTTGAGTTGCACCGGGCCGGCGGCTGCACCCTCGGCGCCGGCTTCCGCGCCCGATTTTGGCTCGGCTTTGATGAAGTAGAAGACCAGCGCCCCGCCCGCGGCAAAGGCGGCAAGCGCGGTCAAAAGAATTTTTACTGACGTTTTCATGGCTTGTTTTTCTTTGCGGGAGAGACGGGAGACGGATCCTGGACGCTGTTCGTCAGCGCGTTGGCATTGAGCATGGCTAACAGCCCGTCCGCCGGACGTTGCAAGGCGCCTTCCAGGGCGCCGAGCGCGGTTTGAAATTTGGCCTGGCCGTCGAGATGGCCAAGCGCAGCGGTGTCAAATTCCACCCGCGCGCTTAACACATCAAGCTGGTCGGCGGCGCCGGCCCGCTGCTGGGCCTCGACCGACTTTTCCTGCTGCTGTTCCGAAACGAGCAACGCCTCGCCGGTCTGCAATTGGTCGAGCGCCACCCGGTAGCCGGCCAGTGCCCGGTCAATTTCACCGATGACCTTCGCCTGCAGCGCGATGAACTGCGCGGCGGCCAGCTCGCGGCGCGCCTTGGCTTCGCCGATCGGCCCCTGGTTCTGGTCGAGAATCGGCAAATCCACGGTCAGGCCCAGGCTCCACTCGTTGTCCTTGTTCTGGTTGGCATTCCAGGCGTAACCGGGGCCGAGGTGCAAATCCGGGTATTGCTTGGCAATTTGCAGGCGCAAGTCATCCTGGGCGGCCGCGTAATCGGCCAGCGCCCCGCGAATGTCCGACCGCCCCAGCAACGCCACCCGGCGCGCCTCGGCGGAAGTCAGGTCGCCCGGCGCGCGCGCCGAAAAGTTAAAATCCAGACTCATCCCGGTCAACGCGGCGCCGTTGACACCGAGCGCTTCGGCCAGTTGGGAACGGGCGTTGGCCAGTTGCGTCTGCGCGTCGCTTTCGTCGAGGCGGGTCTTGCTGAGCGCGATTTGCGCCGTGAGGAGATCGGGCCGTGAAATTTCGCCGGCGTCAAAGCGCTGTTGGAGCAGTTTCACGATTTGTGTCTGCGCCGAAAGTTGTTCCGCCAGCAAGGCCGCGCGCTGACGGGCGACGGCGAAATCCAGCAAACTGGCGCGAACGCCGCCGCGAATCTGCCAGGCGGTCGTGATGAGCCCCCACCAGGCGGATTGGGAAACGTCCCGGGCCTCGGCGATGCGTTTGGCACGCTTGCCGGCGGTTTCGATGGGCACATCCAGGCTCATCGGCACCATCCACGGGCTGGGGTTGTCCGGAATCTGGCTGTCGTAGGCCGGCGTTACGGTCAGCGACGGATTCGGCCGGGCGCCAGCGGTTTTGATGCCGGCTTCGGCCACGCGCCATTGCGCGCGGGCCACATCAAGGTCCGGATGGAAATAAAACGCCGCCAGCGTGAGCGTGTTCAGATCCCACTTTTCCAGCGGCCAGTCTGACAGAGCGTGCCCGAGGTTCTTTTCGAGGAACGGCTTCAGCCCGGGATCGTCCAATCGCCGGGACTCCAGTTGCGCGGCGGTTTGTTCGGGCGAGAGAGGCTGCGGGTGGTAGCGGGCGCAGCCGGCAACCAGAAGGAAGAGCGCGACGAACATCCAACATTCAACATTCAACTTCCAATCCCCAACAAATTTCGCCCGGGCAACGGGCCATAAATCGGATGTTCGATGTTGAACGTTGAGAGTTGAGTGTTTCATTTCCTTAGGCCTGCAACGGCAATCGCACCGTGACGGTCGTCAATTGCCCCGGCGCGGATTTGATTTTGACGCTTCCGTTGTGTGCGGAAACGATCCATTGCACAATGCTCAAGCCGAGCCCGCAGCCGTCCACCGTGGGACTGTGCGCCGGGTCGCCGCGAAAGAACCGGTCGAATACGCGCGGCAACGTTTCCGGCGGAATGCCTGGACCGGTGTTGGCGATGGTGAATTCCGCCACGTCGTCCGCCCGGCGCAGGCTCATCGTCACCCGGCCTTCCGGCTGGTTGTATTTAACAGCGTTGTCGGCCAGATTCAGCAGCAATTGCCGCAGCCGATGGCGGTCAGCCGGCAGGGTGATTTCCTCGCAGACGGTTAGTTCCACCCGAACGCCCTGCGGCTCGGCAAGAATGCGCGCGTCTTCAAAATTATCGCGCACCAGCTCATCCAGGCGCACCAGCTCCAGCTTCAGCGCGACTTGGCCCGCGTCGGCTTTGGCGAGCAGGGTGAGGCCGTCCACGATGCGCGCCAGGCGGCGCAGCTCGTCGAGCTGGCTGGCGGCACGTTCGCGCTCGGCGGCGGACAGCGATTCGTCGCGCAGGGCGGTCTCGGTTTCACCGCACAGAACGGTCAGCGGAGTTTTCAACTCGTGGGAAGCGTGCAAAGTGAACTCGCGGGTGCGGTTGAACGAGTCGTCGAGCCGCGCCAGCATATCGTTGAATACGGCGGTGAGCCGGTCCAGTTCGTCGCCGCGGTTCGTGCGCGGCAGACGTTCGCTCAAATTGCGGGCGGTGATTTTTTCCGCGGCGCGCGTGAGGCCGGCCACCGGGATCATGGTTTTGCGCATCAGCCACCAGCCGCCGGCCAGCGCCAGTGCCGCCGCCGGCAGCCCGTACCAGGCCAGAATTTCCGACACGTCTTCAAAATCCTCCTGCTGGTCCTTGGCAATCAGATTATCCGGCACACCGGCCCTGCGCAGGACCTCGCTGCGCGCCCGCCCGATTTCAAAGTAGGCGGCGATACTCATGGCCAGGAGCGACACAAAGAGAACGGCCGCATACCAGAGGGTGAGCCGGGTACGAAAGCTCATGCCGGTTCCTTCAGGAGGTAACCTGCTCCCCGCGCGGTGTGAAGCAGCTTGGGTTCGAAGCCGGCGTCAATCTTTTCCCGGAGCCGGCGGATGTAAACGTCCACGAGGTTGGTCCCCGGATCGAAATCATACTCCCAGACTTTCTCGAGAATCATCATGCGCCCGCACAGGCGGCCGGGTGACTGCATCAAAAACTCCAGCAGCCGGTATTCGCGCGCCGTCAGTTCGATGTCGCGACCGCCGCGCTGCGCCCGATGCGTGACGGTGTCCAGCGTGAGACCGGCCACGCGCAGGATGGTGGATTTGTTCTCGCTGGTCCGGCGGGTGAGCGCCCGCACCCGCGCGACCAGTTCAGCCAGCTCGAACGGCTTGGGCAGGTAATCGTCCGCGCCCGCGTTCAGGCCTTCGACACGCTCATTAACTTCGCCGCGCGCGGACAGGAGCAAGACCGGCGTCGCGTTCTTGCGGTCGCGCAACTGGCGCAGCACGCTCAAGCCGTCGCGGCCCGGCAGCATGATGTCGAGCACGATGACATCAAACGGCGTGGCCCGGACCGCCGCGAGCGCGTCATCGCCGTTGTGGCAGACGTCCACGGCGAAGCCCTCGGCCTGGAGCGCTTTGCGGACAAAAGATGCCGTCTTCTTTTCGTCTTCAACCACCAGCACGCGCATGTTCTGACAATCGTTGAATCGTTGAATTGTTGAAACGTTAAAAAAGTGCGGCGGCGATTGCTACGACTCGTTTCCCTACGCTTCAACGGATCATTTTTCCATGCCGTACACGAGAATCTTGAAGCTGTCCGGGACCATCTTGCCGCGCCGTTCGCCTGGCGCCGGGGCCTCGAATTTGGCCGCCGCCAGGTAGATTTTGTGCGTCGCGGGATCCAGCGCCATCGTCCGCGAGCCGCGCTGGGTTTCCAGCTTCTGCACCACGGTCAGCGTGTCCGGCGTTGCTTCCCTGGCAATCGTGGTCGTCCCGTCGCCGCAGGACGCAAACGCCAGCATGGTGCCGGGGTCAAACGCATTGGCATCCACGCCCTGACCGATGGGCACCGAGGTGATGACCTTGCCCGTGGTGCTGTCCAGCATCACCATCGTCTTGCTGCCGCCGCAGCCGAGGAACAACCGGTGATTTTTCAAATCAATCGCCATGCCCGAAGCTTCCTCACCCGGCGCGATCGGCCAGTTGGTGACCACGGTGTGTGTCCCGGTGTCAATCACCGCCACCTCGCTCTTGTCTTCGAGGTTGTTGTAAACTCGGCCCGCCGCCGGGTCGGCTTGCGCGAATTCCGGCTTGCCGCCCAACGGAATGGTGGCGACCACCTTGGCGCCCTTCACATCCACCACCGTCGCCGACTGGCCGCGCCCGTTGAACAGGTAGGCTTCCTTCCGGCCCGGCTCGTAGAGCATGCCGTCGGGGTTCTGGCCGGTGTCCACCTTGGAAAGCGTCTGCAGCGTTTTCAAATCCACGATGCCGGCCTTGTTTTCACGGCCGTTGCTGGTCACGCCCAGTCCGAGGTCGTGGGCGATGGCGATGCCGTGCACTCCTGGCGTGTTGGTGATCTCGCCGATGACCTGGTCCTTGGCGAGGTCAATGACCACGACTTTGGTCCCGTGCGAGACGTAGAGGCGTTGCGCCGCGGAATCCACGGTACAGTAATCCCAGCCGCCTTCACCGCCGACGGGGATTTCCTTGATGAAGTGATAAGGCCCGTCGGCACGGCAGACGGCGACAGTCAGGCTGAACAGAACCGGCAATAGCATTTTTTCCATAATCTTGTTGGTTTGAATTAAGTTGGTGAAACCACTTTTTGCCTTGGGCACCCCGGTGTCAACCTCCAAAGCCGGGCGCGCTGGTCCCTGGGCTTGGACGCTGGTTGACCATCGCGGGTTACTGTTGCCTACTGGGCCGGCTTGCCCTCCGGATCGAATGTCGCCTCGACGGTCTTTCCATCCTTCGGGCCTTCGATTTCGTAAGTCGTCTCGCCGAACTCCATGCCCTTCATGGCCGTCAAGCCGGACCCGGTGCCAAAATACTTTTCCGCCGCGGTGCGCACCGCCTCCGGCAGGTCGGCATAGGCAATGGGAACTTCCGTGCCCAGGACCGCGCCATCCGCGTCGGCAATCAAAAATTCCAGGTGTTTGCCGTCCACGGTCGCCTCGACGTCATAGACCGTTTTCCCACGTTCGACTTCTTTGGTCATTTGCCCGATTTTGCCGCCGGCGGTCACTCGCTCCACCGTGGCCCGGGCCGGCGCCGACAATTGCGCCAGTGTGACCGGCACTTCTTTGTCCTGGGCCTTTTCCTTGTCCGCTTCCCTGGCTTCGCTTTCCGCCGGTTCTTTCTCGACGGCCACGACTTCGCCGGTCATGGCGTCCACGTTGACTTCGGTGATGTCCTTGGTGTCCGGCGTGGTGAGGTCAAACGACCAGATCAACTTGCCGTGTTCCTTTTCAATTTCCGCTTCCTTGACAGTGCCGTTGGGCACCTTGGCCAGCGCAATCTTGGTGGCGTCCTCTTTGCTCACCTTGGCTTGGGCCATCAGTTTGGCCTGTTTGGCTTCCTTGTGTTGTTGCTCGCTTTTTTCCGACTCGCAGCCGGTCAGGGCAACGACGATGAGTCCAGTGGCGAGGATGGCGGATAGCAAACAGCGGCTGGATTTTTTCATGTTTAATTTCGAATTGGCGTTCGGTTGTTTAAGTTGAACTACCACCATGAAACCCCTTTGACATGAATTCCCGCTGAACCGCAGATGACAGTTCTGTCATTTGCACCATCTTTGGCGTCTGGACAAGCTTTGTTCGCCGCCGCGTGCGCCTGATGCTGCCGCCGCCCAAGTCAGAAAGTCTCAGCGCGGGTGGGTTTGGCCTCGCTTGTCTTTTCCAACTCCTGCTTGATCCGGGGCATCAGCAGCATCGCCACGATGAAGATCGCCAGACCGGTCCCGGTAATGAGAATTCCCTGCAGGCGCGTGTGGGTGGCGGCGACGAGCGTGACCGCGAGAATGGCCGCGGCTGGCAGGACCGTGCCGAACAACGCCAAGCGCACGGCCATAATCGTCATTGCCCGGATGGCGATGACCACCAGGACGACGGCCGAGGAAGCGAAGATGGCGACGTTGAGCGGAATGAATTCCTGCGCGAAATACATCAGCGGGTAGGCGCCCGTGAACGTGCCCAGCACCAGCAGCAACATCCAGCGGTCAAAGTTCCGGATGGCGAAAGCGTTGGCCACCAACCCCAGGATCAGACCGAACACCACGACGCTTGACGGCCCCAGCCAGGTGAGTTCGCCGAGGCGATCAATCGGCGCGACGCCCAGCACATCCAGCGCGATGGGCCGGCCGAACAGCAGCCGTTTGTAGTCCCAAGTGTAAACTGTCTGGCCGTTGCCGCGCACCTGCTTGGTGGGCTGGAGCGAAAGTTCGACCATGCGCACGTCCGAGCCCACGGCGGTGACGTCAATGTGGAAAGTGTCCAGGATGGCGCTGGGCGGGGTTTGCAGGTTGTACAATCCTTTGCCGACGGCGCAGAAGGCGATGGTGAGGGGAGTGGGCTCGTTGGGTAACGGGCCCGACCAGACCAGCTTGTCGCCGCGAATCTCGACGGATTCGCTGGGCCGCGAGTTCACGGTCACCTCCAGGTCCGCCAGTGAAATGATCTGCGGCGGCAACGGCAGGAGCACCTCGCAGGTACCGTTGCCGGCGGGGTTGAAGGCCTGAAACTCGGACTTGAGCTGCGCGGAATAGATGGACTCGGGCTGGGCCGTGCCGACGCTCAAACCCGGCTTGAGCGAGACGGAAGCGGTGAAGCTTTTGACCGTGGCAAGGGGTCGTTGCGGCGGCGCGCCGGGCGGGCGGGCAGGTTCTGCTGGCGCGGCCGCCATTTGCACGGACTCGGCCGATTTCATGCTCATCCGCAAAGCTTTTCTCTTGGCTGCGGACAGCGCTGGCAAAAGCAGCGCCGCCAGGATGGCGATGACGGCGATGACGACCAGCAGTTCAATGAGGGTGAAAGCATGGCGACGGATCTTCATAAGTTCTCCACCGGGTTGGTTCAAGCGAATGTAGCCAGCGGAATGCCATGCACCAAGACAATTCAGGCGATACCGCGCGCGGTGGTCCACAAATTTGCAATGCCAGGTTCTTAGCCCCGCTGCGAGTTGGGACAACTCGCGCTCCGGCGCTCCGCCCGCCGAACAAGGCCTATTTCTCCACGCTGACCTGGTCGGTGCGGAACGGGACGGCGGGCAGGCCGGCCTGGTTGGCGAAATTGGGCTGGGCCAGCTCGCTCCAGGCAAAACGCACGGCCACGGGCTGGGCCACATCCGGAGAAGAGACCACGACCGTGCCATGGGTAATGATGGCTTGAGCGGGGACAAATTTCTTGTCGGCACCAGCGATACTAAACCAGGTCAACGGTTGATTGTCTTTGCTGACCAGTCCGCCGTCGGCGTCGTCGAAGGTCAAAACGGCCTGCGGGCCCTTGATTTTCATCTTCTTGAAGACCGGACCGGAACAGGTGACGTCTTTCTGCCCGTAAGTCTTGTTCAACGCCAGCAACGCCAGCCGCTTGCCCACATCCTGCTTGTTGCGCGGGTGAATGTCCTTCAGGTCGTCCGTGATGTCAGTCGTCACGACCATGCCGGTATTTTTAATCCGCAAGGCGCGGGTCTGGGCTTCCCAGAATACCGGCAGCGCATCGGCATCAGGCACGCGTTTGGTGTTGCCGCTGTAATATTTGAACGGCGCGATCTGTACATAGTAAAACGGGAAGTCGCCCTCATGCCACAGCTTGCGCCAGCCGCCGACCAGCGCCGCCATTTTGTCGGTGTAAACCGGGCCGTCCGGTTCCTTGCCCATGCAATTGGATTCGCCCTGATACCACAATGCGCCGCGCATCGCAAAACGCGCCAGCGGCGCGATCATCGCGTGGTAAATCGCCATCGGCGTCGTGCTGCTCAATTTGTTGGTGGCGGACAGTGGCGCCGCCAGGTGGGCCAACGATGGCACCATTTTAAATCCTTCCGGCGGCGTCCACGGTTCGATGCGCGTGCCGCCCCACGAGGATTCGATGAGCCCGACGGGCACTTTCAGCCGGCGGTGGATTTCGCGGCCGAAAAAGTAACCGGCCGCGGAAAACTTGATGGCCTCGAGCGAGTTGGAATCGCAGAGGAGCCAGCCGCAGGCCGGCTTGACATCTTTTTGCGGTTCGGCGGCCAGCGCCGTATGAGCCTTGAACAGCCGGATCTCCGGGAAATCGGCCGCAGCGAGTTCCTGGTCGGCGTTGAACACCGGCTTTTGGCCGGGCTGTTTGCCGATGGGCTTTTCCATGTTCGATTGGCCGGAGCAAAGCCAGACTTCGCCGACGAGAATATTCGTGAATATCCGGGTTTCGCCGGCTTCGACGACCAAATTTGCCGGCTGGCTAGAGGCTTTGAGCGATTTCAGCCGCACTTCCCAGCGGCCGTCGGCGTCGGCCTTCGCCTGTTTGGTCTGCCCGGCAAACTTCACGGCCACTTCCGTCCCGGGTCTGGCCCAACCCCAGACCGGCACCGGCTGTTTTTGCTGGAGCACCATGTTGTCGCCGAAAAACGACGGCAGTTGCAGCGCCGGCGGCGCGGCCTGGGTCGCCACGGTCTCATCGGCCGCCGGGGCGGATTGCAGGCTGACAAACAGCGCCAGGCTGCCCGACAGTATTGATAGCTTTCTCATAATTTTCATTTCAAAACTCTCATTGCAGAAGACACGGGAACGAGTCTCCCTATTTACGATTTGCGATATACGATTGACGCGCCTCTTCCGAATGCGCGGGTGACTCGTAAATCGTAATTCCAATGTCGCAAATGAAACCAGCGCCTCCTCACGTCGTCTCCTGCGTTAATAATTCAATCCTGATGAAACACTTCCTCCATATCGGCCCACCATTCTGTCGGGGCGCGGTCGACGAGTGGCTGCTGGCAGGGTTTGCACACCGACCACCAGCGTTGCGTGGTAGGGTCCGCGGCCATCTTCGCCATGTCGGCGGCGAAATCCCTGCCGGTGTATTCGAAATAGGCAAACAGATAATGCCGCCCATCGTCGAGCCGGCGCAGGTAGATGGAATAATTCTGGATGTGGCAGGCCTTGATCATTTTCAACACGTCCGGCCAGACCGCGGCGTGAAGTTTTTTGTATTCCTCGAGTTTTTCCGGCCGGAGGCCGATGACCGAACCGTAGCGTTTCATGGGGATGTCTCCGTTTGTGGGGCGGCGGCAGCTTTCCTAGCCGCTTCGTCGCCCTTGTAATTGCCATAGGTCAGCGCCAGCACCGCGGCCGTCAGCACGGCCAGCGCGAAGAGGATGGTGACATCGGTGATGCGGCGGCAGGCGCGCCATTCGCGGAGCGCCAGGCCGACCAGATTACTGAACAGCACGAGCATGATCATGTGAATGGCCCAGCTCGTGAACTTGTACTCGCCCAAATGCACGTGGCCGAGATTGTAAAAGAAGAACTGGCCGTACCAGAACAGGCCGGTGATGATCGCCATCGCCCAGTTCAAGGGGAGGCTGGCTTTCTCCGGACCCGCAGGCAATTCCACCATTTCGCCGAGGGTTTTGTGCTTGGCGTGAAGATAAAGGCAATAGAGGGCGGTGGTCACGAACGCGCCGGTGTTGGCGAAAATATAAATCACGTTGCCCTGCCAGATGCCGGCACCGTGCTTGACGGCGATGTCGGCGATCGGTTGCCCGGCGTCCAGTGCAAACCCATACACTGCTGACAGCACGCCCGCCAACAGCGATAGGAGCAGTCCTTTGGTCAGGTTGAAATTGCCTTTGTCCAATTGCTGCGACACGAGGTCAAGTTCCTTGAGCCTTCCGGCCAGACCGGTGCACGCGATGCCGAAGGTGCCGATGACGATGCCGGCGATGATCCAGCCCGCGCCCGGTTTGCTGAGCGTCGTGCCCAGCGTGCCATGCACCAGCGGCGGAATCAGCGTGCCCAGCACACTGGACAGGCCGACGGCGATGGAATAGGTGAGCGAGAAGCCGATGTGCCGGATGGAAATGCCAAAGGCGGTGCCCCCGATGCCGTACGCGGCGCCCAGCGCGAACGATTTCAGCATGGCGTCCTTCGGCGCCTCGCGCAGCACGTCTGCGAGCTGAGGAATCGTCAGCATCGCGCCGAGGATCGGCAGGAGAAACCAGCAGAACGACGCCTGGGTAAGCCAGTAGGTCTGCCACGACCAGCGTTTCACCTGCTTCTGCGGCGTGTAACATGTCGCCGCGAATCCCGCGCCGATGCCGTGCAAAAACACGCCGAGCAGGGGATTGGAGGAAACGAGGTTCATGGCATCAGGCAGTCAGGCAGAATCGTTGGCCGGGAATGGAACATTTGCTTTTGTCGATTTTGACACAAAGCCGCCGTTGAAGTCGAACCCGGATTCATTGAACCTTTCCCAGCAAAACCCCGCCTCCAGCGTCGGCGCGGTAACAGGCTTCGACCAACTGCATGGTCTGAAACGCGTCGTCCACCGGCGACACGAGCGCGGTGTCTTCGCCGGCGGCAAACCGCTGCAGGTTCGACATGGTGCCGACAAAACCGTCCGGAAACCAGCCGCCAACCAGGGGGACTTCCACCCATTCCTTCGTCGAGCGGCCGAAGATTTCGAGCCGGTCCGACCGGCCGCGCGGATAATCCATCAGCAGGCCGAGCGTGGCGATGGCGCAGCCTTCCGTGCCTTCCATCCGAAACGAGGCGTCAATATGTTTTGTGCCGAACGAATGGCAATGATTGAGCGAGAGGCAGCAGCGGATCTCGTCGCCGTAATCGAGGATGATGCTTGACCGGGTGTTGGCCAGTTTCGGGAACTTCGGATGCTTCACCGTGCGGGCATAAACCCGGCGCGGATTGCCGAGAAACAACCGGATGAGGTCAAGATAATGAACGCTGTGCAGCAAAATTTCCACGCGCGGCTCCGTCAGTAAAAATGGAAAGACGTCCCAGGGCGTCTGCAGGTTCAGATGCACCTCCACGTCCACAATCTCGCCGAGCTCGCCGCGCCGGATGAAGTCCTGTATGGCCAGCATAAAAGTGCTGAAACGAAGCTGGAAATTGACCGCGGCCTTCAGGCGTTTGCGCCGGCAGAGATCGCGGATGGCCCGGGCGGCTTCCAGCGTGTTTCCCATCGGCTTTTGAACGATGACCACGGCATCATCGGGCAGCTGGGCCAGCACCTCCTGATGCGCCCGGGGCGGGGTGGCGATGTCGAACACCGCGTCCCGCGTGGCAGTCGCTTCGGCCAGGCTGGTGAACACGCGGGGCAGGTTGAATTCCTGTGCCCGTTTTTCGGCTACCTGCGGGTTGAGGTCGTAAACGCCAGCGACGGGGAAGCCAGCCTTGCGGTAGGCCGGCAGATGCGCGTCGCGGACGATGTCACCCGCCCCAAGGATGACAATCGGCCCTGGCCGTGCAGGGCGCGGCCAGGTCTGCTGCAATTGTTTGGGGTCGAAGCCGGTCATTGGATTATTCGCGCGCCCTCACCCTGACCCTCTCCCCCAAGGAGAGGGAACAGTAATGCTTGGTCTGTGAATTGCCGATGTCGCAGGTTTCGTCAACCGACTGTCGATCATTCTCCCTCTCCCATCGGATGGGAGAGGGCTGGGGTGAGGACCGTCTGGTCTTAACAGCTTCATTTCAACTGGTAAATGCGTTCCGCGTTGCCGGCGAAAAATTTTTGCCGGCGCTCGGTGGATTCGGTGCGGACGATTTCCTTCGCCATTTCGACCCAGCGCCCCAGCGTCGAGGTGAGGTTGCACACCGGCCAGTCACCGCCGAACATCACCCGGTCCCAGCCGAAACATTCGAGGCAGTGCTCGACAAACGGCTGGATGGCCTTGGCGTTCACCGGCGGTGAACCGCCATACGCCACCACGCCGGAAATTTTGCAGGCCAGGTTCGGAAATTGCGCCAGCTCGCGGATGTGTTGCCGCCACGGATCGAGACCATTGCCTTTGATGTCCGGGATGCCGCAATGGTCGAGGACAAATTGCACGTCGGGCAACTGCCGGACCAGTTTCGCGGCCAGCGGCAACTGCCGCGCCAGCACGCACAAATCAAAGGTCAACCCGGGTTGCACCAGCCGCGCGAGGTTTCGGACAAAGAGCGGCGTTTGCGACAATTCGTCCGGTTGCGTGTGCAAGACCCGGCGCAAGCCTTTGAGTTTCGGGTGCAGGATGGATTCGAGGTAAGCGGGAAATTTTTCGGATTCCGGCCGGCCGGCGGCCAGCACGCCGACGATGGCCGCCTCCGGTTGGTTTGCGAGCCGGAGAAAAAAATCCGTTTCCGCATTCAGGTCCGGCTCGTCCACGTCCACTTCCATGAAAAGTGTCTCGGTAATGCCCGTGCCGCGCGCGGCGACACGATATTCCTCCAGCCGGAACGGTTTTCCCTCGAATGCCGCAATGCCGCGGCACCAGGAATACCTGAAGTGGTCCGGATAAATCAGGTGCTGGTGGGTGTCGATGATTTTCATCAGCTGCCAAGAAATTCCCTCCGCACGGCGGCGTTGTGCTCGCCGACCTTGGGCGCGCCGAGGGGCGAGGTCAGGATTTCCCCATCCACCCGGATGGGACAGCGAGTGGTTTCCAGGCTGGCACCGTTGGCGCGGCCCACTTTCTGCGTCATGTTCAGCACGCGGAAGCCTTCGTGCGCCATTAGCCGCGGCCAGGTCAGGACGTCCGCGCACCAGATGTCCGCCGGTTCCAGGATCGTGAGCCAGTGGGCGGTCGTTTGCGTCTTCAGGTGCCGGGCGAGTTCGGCTTTGATTTCATCGCGTCGGGTGAACCAGGTTTGGGGATCCGCGTAGGTTGTCAGCGGCCGGCAACCAAGCAATTCCCCCAGCCGCGGGACCGAGCCCATCGCCACCGCCAGATAACCGTCGGCCGTCTGGTAAATGCCATAAGGCGCGCCGAGGTAGGCATGGCCATTGTTGACGGCGCTGCGCTCCGGCAATTTCCCGCCATCGTTCAGGTGCGTGGTAACGACCTCAAATTGCAGGTCCATTACGGATTCAATCAGGCTGACCTCGACCAGTCCGCCTTTGCCGGTGACGCCGCGCCGGACGAGGCAGGCGAGGATGCCCTGCACGCAATGCGCGGCGGTGAACATGTCCGCCACCGACAATCCCATCGGCACCGGGCCTTGCGTCGCGTCGCCCGACAACCACGCCAGGCCGGAGATGGCCTGGGCTAGCAGGTCCTGCCCGGGTTTGTCGCGCCACGGACCTTTCTGGCCGTAGCCGTTGATGGAAGCGTAAACCAGTTTCGGGTTCCAGTTCTTGACCGCGGCGTAATGCATGCCGATTTTTTCCATCACGCCGGGCCGGAAATTCTGGATGAGCACGTCGGCGCGCTCGACGAGCTGGCGGACCGCGGCGAAGTCCCCGGGATTTTTCAGGTCGGCAGCGAAGCTCTGCTTATTGCGGTTGATGGAGTGGAATAGCGTGCTGTCGCCGTCCAGTTCGAGGTTGGAGATATACAGTCGCCGGCCCAGTTCGCCGGCGCCGGGCCGCTCGATTTTGATGACGCGGGCGCCGAGGTCGGCCAGTCGCAGAGCCGCGCTCGGGCCGGCGAGAAACTGGGCAAAATCAAGTACGAGTAATCCTTCCAGTGGTTTCATGTGAAGAAATCCGGGAAAACACTCAACGCCCAACCTTCAACATTCAATGTCCAAGGGTGAACCGAAGAGACGCCGGTTGAGAGTTGAGCGTTAAATGTTAAATGTTGGATGTTTCTTAAAGTCATAACGTTTTACACGCTTCCACCAGCGCCTTCAATTTGGCGCGGGTGATGTCCAGCGGGACGTGGCCGAAGCCGCATTCGCTGGTCAACACCAGCCGCTCCCGCGGGAAATGTTTCAGCGCCGGCTCAACGCGCCGGCGGATCATGTCCGTGGTTTCGATTTCGTCGCTGCGCTGGTCAATCACGCCCAAGGCGAGGTCGCCTTTGAATTTCCATAGCTTCCACAGGTCCATCAGGTCGTAACTCAGCGTGCAGTGTTCGAGCGACACCTCGTCAATCTTCGCCTGCGTGAACGCCGGCACGAGGTCGGTGTATTTTGTGAAATAAACCCGCTTGCGCCGCGGGTTGCCGCCGCAGACGTGCAGGCCCACGCGCACCTTCGGCAGCGATTCGATCAGTTCGTTCAGGATGCCGGCCGCCCATTCGCTTTGCTCCGGCGCCTCGGTCCACATCGGCTCGTCGAACTGGATGAATTCGCAGCCGGCAGCGATGACTGCGCGCAGCTCCTCGGCCAGTACCCGGGCGTAAGCGCGGCAGAGCGACAGCTCGTCCGGATACAAATCCGGCCGCTCGTTGACACTGAACCGGGCGAGCACGTGCGGGCCGGTGACGGTTTGTTTGACGACGACATTTTTTGGAGCGACGGCGCGGGCAAGTTTCCAGTGGTGCGCCAGATTGCATCGCGGATTTTTGATTTCGCCCACCACGCGCGCGCATTCAATGCCGAACCCGGCCGACCCAAAGGTTTTCTTCACCATGTTCTCCATCGAAACGCCGTCGAGCCGCTTCTGGTAAAAATAGTACATGTTTTCGCGGTAACCCTCGCCGTCGGTGATGACGTCGAGGCCCAGGTCGGCCTGGTCCTTGGCGGCCCAACGGATGAGTTCGTCCACCTCCGCCTGGTTGAGCGTGGGTTTCTTGAGCGTATCCTCGACGTTGCCGGGACGCGGGTAGCTGCCCACAACGGTATTGTGGAATCGGGTCATAAAGTTTGGTTAAACGGAAACATTCAACATTCAACGCTCAACGCCCAACCCCGAACTCGGCAACACGATAGCCGGGCAGCTGCTTTTGTTTTTCTTCATTGGAAGTTCGATGTTGAATGTTGAGCGTTGAGTGTTTTATTTTTTTAAACCGGGTTCAGTCCCGCGGCGGCGCGGGCCTCGTTGATGTGGGCGCGCACGCCCTCGACAAGCGGGCGCGGTTTGAAATCGATTTCCAGCTCCAGCCGCCGGCCGTCCATGCGATCGATCAACGGCGTGGTCGATTTGGATTCATCGAAGGAAATGTCTGCGTCCGGGAGCCAGCGCCGGACCAGGCCCGCAAGCTCGGCAGCGGTGACGGAGTCGCCGCCGTTGTTGTAGGCGAAATGGCCCAACTGCGGCTTTAATGCCAGGCGCACGAGTTGCTCCGCGCAGTCGTCCACGTAAATCCAGCAGTCGCGCGTATGTGCCGGAAACGGCAGGAAGACCGGCTTGCCGACCGCCGGCAGCGACATGAAATCCTCCGCCCACAATACCGAGCCGCGCTTGCGACCGTGTCCGAACACGACCGGTGGCCGGGTGCAGGCGATGCTGACGCCGTGCTTCATCACGTATTTTTGCGCCATAAACTCGTTCAGCACCTTCATCAGGCCGTAGGTGAAATGGTGATTCGCCGGGCCGGTGAAATCCTCCTCGGTCACGTCACGGTCGCCGTACGGTTTTTGCGATGCGCCATAATACGTCTCGCTGCTGGCAAAGACCAGCCGCGTCAGTTTCTGCCGGACGGCGGCATCGAACAAATTGATCATGCCCAGAACATTCACGCTGGCGCCGAGATGCGGGTTGGCCTCCACTTCCGCGCTCATCAGATACGCCAGATGGATGGCGTGGGTGATGTCCGGGTGCTTCCGGAAAATTGTCTCGACGGAACTCTTGTCCGCCACATTGAGCGCGGCCACCTCGGCGCCCGGCAACCGCGTGAGGACGCCGGCATCCACCGTCAGCTCGCCGACCACCACGGGGATCTGCCGTTGCAACAAATGGCGCACCACGCGCCAGCCAATGAATCCGGTGCCGCCGGTAACCAGGAATTTCACGCGGCCATGTTTGGAAAAGTCATTTGGTTTGTAAAATCTAATTCCATACATAAACTGCCATTAATGCAGAAACATTTTGAAGACTACGCCCTCAACGCCGCGCGGGAAACCGCCGGCCGCACCATCACGGAAGCCGACATCGTCCTGCATGCCGGCCAGACCGGCGATTTTTATCCGCATCACCTGGACGCCGAGTGGTGCAAGACCCAGCCGTTCGGCCAGCGCATCGCGCACGGGACGTTGATTTTCAGCGTGGCGGTGGGGCTGACGGCGGGCGAGATCAACCCGCTGGCTTTCAGTTACGGTTACGACCGGGTGCGCTTCATCAAGCCGGTGTTCATCGGCGACACGATCCGCAGCCGGGTGACGATCAAGGAGAAGCGCGACCATAGAAAGCCGGACCACGGCCTGGTGGTGGAGGCGCTGGAAGTGTTCAACCAGCGCGGCGAAACCGTGCTGGCTTGCGAACACCTGTTGCTGGTAAAACGGCGGATCGCCTGACAAGGCAGTTACATTTCAACCCCAAATCTGCCGGTCGAGCGAGCGGTATTGGATGGCTTCCGAGACGTGGTCGGCGGCGATGGTTTCGTTCCCAGCCAGATCCGCGATGGTGCGGGCGACTTTCAAGATGCGGTCGTAGGCACGGGCGCTCAGGTTCAGGCTGGCCATCGCATTTTTGAGCAGCTCCTTGGTGGTTTCGTCCAAACCGCAGAAATCCTTGAGCTCCTTCGGGCCCATCAGCGCGTTGCAGGTGATCTTCCGCTTGTGCGCGAAGCGGTCATGCTGGCGCCGGCGCGCCGTCACCACCCGGTCGCGGACGGCGGTGGATGGTTCGCCGGCGCGGCCGTCGGAAATTTCCCGGAACTTCACCGGCGG
>DATJOW010000086.1:0-5159 GCA_035506715.1 Candidatus Acidiferrum sp.
ACATCCCCGGTGAAGAACTCGCGCTTTCATGGCAGGCGTTTCTGGAGAACCAAAAAAAGCTCAAACTGAAGAACAAGAAAGTTGCCGTATTGGGCGGCGGCGCCGTGGCGGCCGATTGTGCCACGACGGCCAAACGTCTCGGTGCCGCTTCGGTTGAACTCGTTTATCGGCGCCGCCAACAGGACATGCCGCTCACGCAATACGAGCGCGGGATGTTGCTCGAACACGGCGTCGAAATCACCAGTTGCTCCAAACCGCTGGCCATCGTTTGCCAGGGCAAACGCGCCACCGGCCTCCGCCTCGCGCGAATGGTGTTGCAGCCCGGCAAGGAATCGCGGCCCGAAAATTTTGTCGTCAGCCAAAAGGAAACGCCGATCTTCCGCGAGTTTGACCTGGTGATTTCCGCCATTGGCAGCAAACCGAAGTTGCCGATTGTGAAAACTCCGGGAGTATTCTACGCCGGCGACCTGGTGCTCGGGGCCGCCACGGTGGTTGAATCCGTCGCCAGCGGCAAGAACGCCGCGCTCGAAGCCGACGCGTTCATTCAGGGTAAACGGCCGCCGAAATTCAAGAACCGCGCCAAGAGCTACGCCATCCTCACCGGCCTGCCGTTGCATCCCGTGCCGCTGGACGCGGATTTCTTCGGCCGCAAAATCCGGTCGCCGTTCCTGCTGTCGGCCGCCCCGCACACGGATGGTTATGCCCAAATGCGAAAGGCCTACGAGCGCGGCTGGTCGGGCGGGGTGATGAAGACCGCGTTCGACAACGTGCCCATCCACATCCCGGGCGGATACATGTTCGCGCTCAGCGATTCGACGTACGGCAATTGCGACAACGTCTCCGGCCACCCGCTCGACCGTGTCTGTCGCGAAGTCGGCCGCCTCGTGAAAGAATTTCCTGACCGCCTCACGCTCGCCTCGACGGGCGGTCCGGTCACTGGTCGCGACGAGGCCGACAAAGCGG
This sequence comes from Candidatus Acidiferrum sp., assembly GCA_035506715.1. GTDB lineage: Bacteria > Verrucomicrobiota > Verrucomicrobiia > Limisphaerales > UBA11358 > UBA11358. The sequence continues at coordinate 964 of DATJOW010000086.1, forward strand.
TCTGGCAATCCAACACGCGCAAGCTGCAAGACGCCGGTGCAATGGGCGTCGAATACAGTCTTTCCTGTCCGCAGGGCGGCGACGGCACGCAGGGCGATGTCGTCTCGCAAAACGCCGAGTTGACCGCGAAGATCATTGACTGGGTGCTGGATGCCAGCGCGGAGGACAACCCGAAGCTGTTCAAGCTGACCGCGGCGGTCACGGCCATCCAGCCCATCATCAAGGCGATCCAGGCAGTGTTTGCCCGGCATCCGAAGAAACCGGCCGGCCTCACACTGGCCAACAGCTTCCCGTCGCTCGCCTTCCGTCCCGCGGTGGGCCGTCGCTGGGAAGAGGGCGTCATCATTGGCATGTCGGGCGAAGGGGTGTTGCCCATCAGCAATCTCACGCTGGCCCGGGTGTCGGGTTCGGGCATCACCGTCTCGGGCAACGGCGGCGCGATGACGTACAAGGACGCCGCGAATTTTCTGGCGCTAGGCGCGAAGACCGTCCAGTGCTGCACCGCGGTGATGAAATACGGCCTTGGCTACGTGGATGAACTCCATTCCGGCCTTAGCTATTTGATGGCGGAACGCGGCTTCCGTTCCGTGAAAGAACTCATCGGTTCGGCATTGCCCAATCCCATCACTGATTTCAGTTCGCTTTCCGACCTCAAGAAACTGCCGCAGGTGGAGGCCGCGCTGTGCGAGCACTGTGGCAATTGCACGCGCTGTCCTTACCAGGCCATCGCCCTTGATGGCCATGGCGTGCCCAAATTTGACCCGAGCCGCTGCGTTGGCTGCTCGCTCTGCGCGCAAAAATGCTTTGCCGGCGCCATCGTTATGCGCGACCGCACCCGGCGGGAGTTGGCCGCCTTTTCGGAAACCTGAACGACCATGCCGCGCCCCTTGCTCATTGAAAACGGAACGGTTCTCTCCACCGGAGGGAAACCGGCCGTGTTGCGCCGGCATTCGGTGCTGGTTGAGGACGGGCTGATCACGCGAGTCGCGCCGGCGGGCCGGTTTGACCGGTTCACGGGTCGGCGCCTGGATGCCTCGGGCAAGGTGGTGCTGCCCGGATTGATCAATGCGCACAATCATTTCTACAGCACGTTTGCCCGCGGGTTGACCAAGGCCAAACCGGCCAGAGATTTCATGGGCGTGCTCAAAAATCTCTGGTGGCGGCTGGATCGCGCCCTGACCACGGAAGACTGTTACTATAGCGCGCTGATTGCGCTGCTGGATTCCATCCGGCACGGCACGACCACCATCATCGACCATCACGCCTGCCCGCACGCGGTGGCCGGCTCCTTGGACGCAATCGGCCGCGCGGTGAAGGAGACCGGCTTGCGCGCCTGCCTGTGCTACGAGGTGTCCGACCGTGATGGTGAACGCATCGCGCAGCAAGGCCTGGCCGAGAATGTGCGGTTTCTTCAACATTGCCAGAAACGGGAGGATGCCTGCCTGAAAGCGCTTTTTGGATTGCATGCGTCATTCACGATTTCGAACGCCACGCTGGAAAAGGCGGCTGACCTCGGTCACGAACTGGGCACCGGCTTCCACATCCACGTCGCCGAAGCGCAGGGCGACCAGGACAGAGCACTCCGCCAATCCGGCCGGCGGGTCGTCGAGCGATTGAATCAATTTGAGATTCTCGGGCCGCGCTCAATCGCGGCGCATTGCATTCACATCACGCCAAAGGAAATGGATTTGCTCGCCGCGACGAAGACCGCTGTCGTTCACAATCCGCAATCGAATCTGAATAACGCCGTCGGCGTCGCCAGCCTCATCGAGATGAAACGGCGCGGCGTGTTGCTCGGCCTTGGCACCGATGCGATGACCACCAATATGCTCGAGGAGTTGCGCGTTGCTCTGTGGGTGCAGCATCTCGGCAACAACAATCCCTCCGTTGGTTTCGGCGAGGTGACCCACGCGCTCTTTTCCGCCAATGCCGAAATTGCCGCGCGCTGTTTTAGCGGAGCCCGGCTGTGTGCGGGCGTGGGGGCATCAGCCGCGGCAATCTCGAATTTTCAAAACGCTGCGGCTGGTCTTCGACCCAGCCGCGCTCCAGCAACCGGATTGCGTTTCGGCGAGATTCGCGATGGCGCGGCGGGCGACCTCGCGATTTTCGATTACGACCCGCCCACGCCGCTGGACAATAAGAATCTTTTCGGCCATCTCGTGTTCGGCCTGTCGCAGGCGGCCGTTGACACGACCATTGTCGGCGGGCGGATCCTGATGGAGAACCGTAAGCTGACGCTGAACCTGGACGAGGCGCGCCTCAACGCCCGCGCCCGTGAGCTGGCAAAAAAATTATGGAAAAGAATGTAACGATGAAAACCAAAACGAAGAAATCAACCGCCCCGATCACCTATGACCTGGTTCACAATCGCGCCAAGGCGATGGAGAAGGACACGACCCGCTTTCTCGCCGACCTCGTGCGCACGCAGTCTTTTTCCTCGAAGGAAAAGAACGTCATCGCCGTCATCAAAAAGGAGATGCAGGCCATCGGCTTTGACAGCATCCGCATTGATGGTCTCGGCAACATTATCGGCCGCATCGGCAAGGGCCGGCGCGTCATCGCCTTCGACGGCCACGTGGATACGGTTTATCCCGGTGACCTGGCGGCGTGGAAGTTCGATCCGTTCAAGCCGTTCGTGAAGGACGGAAAAATCTGGGGCCGCGGCACGGTGGACCAGAAGGGCGGCGTGGCGACGATGATTCACGCCGGCAAGCTCATCAAGGAACTCGGCCTGAACGACCAGTTCACCATCCTGTTCACCGCCACCGTCATGGAGGAGGACTGTGACGGCCTGTGCTGGCAATACCTCTTGAACGTCGAGAAACTCAAGCCCGAGCTCGTGGTCATCACTGAGCCTACGAATATGAACATTTACCGAGGCCATCGCGGGCGCATGGAGATTCGCGTCGAGGTGAAAGGCCGGAGTTGTCACGGCTCGGCGCCCGAGCGCGGCGACAACGCCATCTACAAGATCGCCCGGATCGCGCTTGAAATTGAAAAGCTCAACGACCGGCTCAAACACGATCCGTTTCTCGGCAAGGGCACCGTCACGATTTCAGAGGTGAAATCGTCGTCGCCGTCGCTGTGCGCCGTGGCCGACGAGGCGGGCATTCATCTCGATCGCCGGCTCACTTATGGCGAGACGAAGGAAAGCGCCATCGCGGAGGTCCGGGATGCCGCTGAGCGCGCCGGCTATCCGGACGCCAGAGTTTATGTGCTCACTTACGCGGAGGCCGCCTACACCGGCAAGGTTTATCCGACGGAAAAATATTATCCGACGTGGGCGCTTGACGAAAAATCGCCTTATCTCAAGGACGCCGTCACCGCCTACTCCGGCGTGCTTGGCAGGAAACCGCTCGTGGATAAATGGACGTTCAGCACGAACGGCATCGCCACGATGGGCATGAAAGGCATTCCGACGTTCGGCCTCGGCCCGGGCAACGAAATTTACGCGCACGCGGCGAACGAGGCCTGCCCGGTGGAACACCTGAGCGGCGCCGTGGCGTTCTATGCGGCGCTTGTGGCGAAGTTGAATGGGAAGGTGTGACGTCTTGAACAATGCGCGACAACGCGAACGGAGCGCGGCTGTGTCTGAAAGATCAGCCGCAGCACGTGCGATCGGTAGGGCGAGCGTTCTCGCGAGCCGGCTCGTCAGTAGCCTTGCTCCACCTGCTGCGACTGGTGCTGCGCACACAGTCGCGCTCTGAATTTGAAAGTCTGATGACCAAGTTCATCTTCCAGTGCAGCAATTGCGGCAAGCGCTACCAGCGCGATGAGGTGCGCTACCTCTGTCCGCTGTGCGCGCGCGACTATCGCCCGGGCATCCCGCTGATTGGCGTGCTGTCGGCGGAGTTTGATTACGGCGCGATCCGTAGGAAGTTCAGCAAGGACCGGCCCGACTGGAACCTGTTCTCGGCGGTTGAAGAGAAATTCCACCCGCCGATTCCCGTCGGCAACACGCCGTTCTTCCGCTCCGTGGGGCTCAGCAAACCCTTCGGCTTCGACAACGTCTGGATCAAGAACGACGGGCTGAATCCCAGCGCCTCGCTCAAAGACCGCGCGTCGTTCCTCGTCGTGGCCGAGGCGACCCGGCTGCGGGAAAAAACAATTGTCGCCGCCTCGACCGGCAACGCCGCCAGCGCCCTCGCCGCCGTCTGCGCCGCCGCGGGCAAACGCGCCCTGATCTTCGTGCCGCA
>DATJOW010000087.1:0-51941 GCA_035506715.1 Candidatus Acidiferrum sp.
TACTCGTGGGCCAGCACCTTGTGGTCGGTGTAACGCACTTCGATGAGGTCTTCGATGCCCCGGTGCTGGAGCGCGTGCAACAAGCCGGAAGTGATGACGACCGATTTGCCGGCGAGCAACTGCCCCTTGATTTTGGCGACGATGGCCGGGTCGAATTTCGCGGACTCGGTCAACAAAACCGTCTCCGCATTGGTCGGGAACTCCGGATGCAGTTCGACCGGAATGCCGATCATGCCGAAGTAATTGTGCAGGAAATCCTCGCCGGTGGACTGGTACGGTTTGTAGCTGGCGATGCCGATGGGGTTGCCGAGCCGGCTGAGAAACGGGTCCACCTGCTCGAGCGCGTAACCGGCAACGCGGGCGATGGTCGGCGCAGCTTGGCCGGAGGGAGCGGCGTTTGTCCAGTTTTGCAGGAGCCGGCTGTAATCGAAACTGGTGCGCTGGTCCTGCCAGGCTTCGCGGTCGCCGGCGATGATGGGCCGGCTCATGGCCGACCATTCGAACAGCATCATCTCCCGCGCCTTGGCGAACATCGTGTCCCAAAGTTGTTCGGCATAACGGTCGATGTACCGGATACTGTACGTGTCCACCCAGCCGCCGCCATTACGCCCCGGCGCAATGTTCTCAAAGTACCGGATGATTTCGTAGCTTTCGTAGGGCTGCAAATGCTGGTCGGTGATGACCGGGTCGCGGGTTTCCGTGCCGGTGTAGATGCCGTCGAAAAGTTTCGGCTCCCGGTCCAGGTCGTAGCCCAAGCCTTGGAAATGCTCATACCAATTGGGGAATTTGATGACGAGCTTGACCTTCGGATTCACGGCGCGGGCCGGCTTGATGATGAGACTTTCCGCGGCCTCATCCATCAGGTTGAGCCGAAACTGCGTCCAGGTGTTCGTGCCCTTGGCCGCAATATCCGAATCGTTCTTGGTGGTGACAAAGAAAAAATCGTCCTGGATGACCTCGTCGAAATGGCGCGCGGCCAGTTCGACGGCGGACTGGACAAACTGGCGGTCCGCGGGATCGGTGTAACAGAACGAGCGGAACTGGCCGCCGCCGCCCTCGGATAGCGCCATGCCGCCGGCCACCCGCACGCCCTGGTCGAGGAAAAATTTCTTGACCGTTTCGAGCAATTCATCGCTGGCGAGGTCGCGGTTGCGCTGCACCTCGACATAGACCTTGTCCACTTTCAGCTGGCGGTGGATGCGGTCCCAGTCGGCCGCCAGTTTGCCCGGCTCGGCAAAGGTTTTCACCACGCCGACCGGGATATAAATGGCGACGTTGAAATTGGTATAGCTGCCCGCGCTGCAACTCGGGGCGGCAGATATTACGACGCCGATCAGGAGAGAGACGACGGATAGAAGTGAGAAGGAGGTTTTCATGGGATAAGCTGTTGGCAATGAGTTTAAGGTGAGACCAGCCGGTAAAAGACACTACCGTTGTCGGGATTTATGGGCAGAAAAATCTGGTTGGTGCCGCTCGAACCGGAAAGGGTCGACCAATTAGTGGTCAGGCCAGTACCCAGCGAGTTGGTCTGCGCCTGCAACGACCAGTCGCCGTAGGCCGGGGACCAGGATATCCGAACCTGATTGTTGGAGAAAACGCATCCGAGCTGCGGAGGAGGAAGATCGCCATAAATGACGCCGCGCCCTTCCGTGCCGAAATAAACCCGGCCGTAAATACGGGGGTCGCCACACAAACAATGTATCCAACCGTTGCCGAGACCGAACTGATGTTGATCATCGTTGATCCGCACCCAGGAAGCGCCCTGGTCGTCCGAGCGGAACAGCCCGGTGACGTTGGTCACCTGCCCAAAAATGTAAATCGCCGGGTAACTCTGGCCAGGCGCCGCCTTGCCCACTGCCACGAAGGTTGCCTGCTGCACGCTGGCGAGGGTGGCGAACGTGGCGCCGGAATCAGTGGACCGCGACAGGCCGCTACTTCCGCGCGGCAGCCAGATATGGCCTTCATAACCGGCCACGGCGATGGGTGTCAGGCCGGCTGAAATTGTCGCCCCCGGGCTGTAAGTCGCGCCGCCGTCAGTGCTGAAAAACATCCGGCCACTTAAACTGTTGGAATAGATGTAAAACCTGCTGCTGTTGACGCGGTCGGCGAACGGAAACCGGTTTCCGGTAGGACCGCCGGTGGCAGCCGTCCACGTGGCACCGTGATCGGCCGAGTAATAGGCTTTCCGGTTGGAGGACACCACGGTGGAAGGAATCCAAACAAACCGGGAGCCGTCCGCTGAGACGGCCACGTTGCCCGGCCCGTTGAGGGTTGGCAGTGTATTGGTGGCGAAATCCTGCCAGGTCGTTCCCCCGTCCAGCGAATAGGCTCCCCAATTCGTTTCCGAAAACAGGCGCACGATGACGTTTGGATTGTTCTCGGCAAAATCAATGCCGTACGACGTCCCACGGTGCGTCGGGAAATAATTCGTCAGCGGCGGAGTCGCATTCACGTTGAAATGCCGGAACCCGCCCTGATCGCCAACCTGGTTCAACAGATGCGGGCCGCTCGGCGGGCTGGCCAACCCCAGCGGCACGGTTTCCTCAAGACCATCACTGCTGAAGCCCCAATTCACCGTGCCGTTCGCATCAGCCGCCGTCAAATTCGTGCAACTGAAGATACCATAACCGGTGACATACCAGGCTCGGTTGGAGTTGAAGGGATCGATTTGGACGCTCTCGCACCAGTGTGGCGTCCGCGCGATGGTCCACGGCGCACTGCCGGTTCCCGGCAGGGAACGAGCCGTGGTCGCCCAGGTGCTGCCGCCATTGGTGCTGCGATAGATCTGGTCGTAGGGCGAAGGCCACCAGCGATCCAAGGTGGAAACCACCAAAGCCATGGGATGCTGGGCATCCACGGACACCCCGCCCCAACCGCCTTGTTCTCCCGGTTGTTTGACCGGTGATACGTTGACCGACGTGAGGGTGGACAGATTGACTTTGCAGACGGAGCCGGTGGCGACATTGTCATTTGGGCCGCAAGTGTCATTGAAAGTAAGGTACAGGTTGCCCAAGCCATCCAGAGCGGCGTGATGCGGCATTTGGGTGGATGGCCCCGCATTGGCTACCAGCGACCAATTGGTGCCGCCGTCCGTACTGCGGTAGATGTTGTTGCCGGTCTGGGATACTCCGGCGAAAATGACCGGCGTGGCCTGACCCGGAGTCCCACTGCTTTCGACAAACTGCACAAAAACAATGCCGACCCCGTTGGCGGTGGTGTTGACGGGAAAACTACCTACCGGAGACCAACTGGCCCCGTAATTGCCACTCTTGTAAAGACCCTGGCTCTTTGTCCCGTAAAAGAGGATGCTGCCCTGATTCGGGTCCACGGCCATGCGCTCGCCGCCGCCCCGACCTCGCGCGTTGCCATCCAACGAAAATGGAGGGGTAAACGAGGCAAAGCCCGCCCCTTGATTGGTGGATACCAGGATATACTTCAGCGTGGAGGACCCGCGGCTCACAGCGAGGTATAGCCGGTTGCTGTCCGAGGGGTCAATTGCCATGCTCTCGACCCCGTAGGTGTTGGCGTCGGCGGCAAAGTCTAAAAGCGGGATCCAGCAATTGCCGGCATCGCTCCAGCGATATGCGCCACCGATATCCGTCCGCGCATACACGACTCCAGCCGCGTGCGGGTGCGTGATCAAACCCGAAACAAATCCGCCGCCTTTGAGAACCACATTCCTCCAGGAGTATGACTGTCCAAATACGGTAATGGCCGCCAAAAAAATCCCGACAAGGTTGAGCACAGCCCGGAACCGACATAAGACGGGCAGCCGCACTTGTTTTTGCGTTGTCGTTAAACCCATAAAACTCAATTGACGATTAATGGTCGGCAGCGGTGCTCGGGTTTCCGGCTGGATCACCATAAATGATGCCGCGCCCGCTGGTTGCGAAATAAACACGACCATAGACTCGCGGGTCGCCGGTGACGTGACTGATCCAACCGTACTGATGCGCATCGTCGTTAATCCGGACCCAAGTGGTTCCGGCGTCGTTCGACCGGAATAAGGCCTGGAGATTGTTAATTTTACCGGCAAGGTACAGGGCAGGGTCTTCCCGCCCGGGCGCGGCTTTGCCAAACCCGAGCGAGTAGGCATCCTGCACCGCCTCCAACCTGACGAAAGTCATTCCGGCATCGCGCGAGTGGTAAAGCCCGTTGCCGCGGGACGCCAGCCAGAGATCACCCGGTGTGCCGGGCGTCGCCCACAAAACGGCGCCCGCACCGCCACTGAATCCGCCCCGGTCTTCCGTTGCGCCAGGATTGGCCGGCACCGCGGGATGGAAGGTGGCGGCGCCGTTGGTGCTGATCAAAACACGCCCGTCGCTTGCGCCACAAGCGTAGAATCGCGCCGGATCAACCGGATCGGCGATGATGCGGGACCCGGAAGCCAGCCCGTCACAGGCGGTCCAGTGGGCTCCCCGATCCACCGTGAAATGCGGCTCGCTGCGGCGCGGGTTCCAGACGATCGTTTTGCCATCGGCGGAGACAGCAATGGTTCCCGCGCCGGCGCTATTGGCGGGTTCGCGAGCCAGGGCGGTCCACCTTTTGCCGCCATCGGTGGAAATGGCGGCGCGAACACTGTCATTGCGACCAGTGCCGGTGCGGACGACGATTTGCTGGTTTCCGCCCGCGACCGCCAAGTCTTCGGTATTACCATAACGCGGACCGGCAAAAGTTCCGGCGGCGGGCGAGCGGTCCAGATCGTCGTGCCGGAATCCGTCAATGTCACCCACGCCGCTCAACAGGTGCGCTCCCGCGGGCGGACTGAGCAGCGCCAGCGGGACCGTTTCCTCCAACCCTTGGTCTAGGAAAGTCCAATGCGTGGGTTGGCCGACGTCGGCTTTCGTCGCATCCCGGCAGCTCCAGATGCCGTAGCCGGTGGTGAACAGGACCTGGTCGGAATCGAAAGGATTGATGACTATGGAACCCATCCAGTGAGGCGTGCGGGTCTCCGTGTAAGGCGCGCTCGCATGGTCCCAGAAAATCGTGTTGGCTTCCCAAAGCAGCCTCCAGGTCGCGCCACCGTTGGTGCTTCGGAAAATTTGATCGTGCGGACTCCAATGGGCAAAGGTCGTGACCATGACCGTGGCCGGACGCCGGGCATCAACCGCCACGGCACCATACCCAAATTGCTGGTCACTCTGGGCCGGCTGGATTGGTGTGACATCCTGCCAGACGGCGTTGGCCGGGTCGAACTTCCAGACCGCGCCGTCGGTCATGGTGTTCGGACCGGGCTCCTTGCCGTAGGTGAGATAAAGCGTCCCATCCGAGGCCTGGACGAGATGATTGGGGCGCAAACCAACCGGTTGGCCCGGCACGGCCAGCCAGGTGGCGCCGCTATCGGTGCTGCGGTAGAGGTTGGTTTCCATTGTGGATACCGCGGCATACAAAACGGGCGTCGGCTGATTGGGCTTGCTGCCGGTCGAATCGAACAACACACATACGATGCCGACTGGTTGCTGATTGAATCCAAACCAGGGCCGGGCGTCATCGGCGGGCGTGGCCTCGCGGGCGCCGACGTCCGGAAAACCGTCCACTTTTCGCCAGGTAGCGCCCCGATCGGTGCTCTTCCACAAACCGTCCCGGCGCGACCCGAAGAAAAGAATGTTGCCGTCATTCGGATCCACGACCAGGCGCTCGCCGTTAAAGCGGCCGGATTCATTGCCGCCCATCTTGAACGGAACCTCGGTCTGCTGCCAGCTGCGCCCCTGATCCGCCGACCGTAAAATTGCCGCCTTGCCCCGGCTGTAAGTGCCGGCGGCCAGATAAACGCGATTGGTATCGGTCGGATCCACCGCGAGACTCTCAATGCCGGTGTAATCCACATTGCCAATCCCATCGGTAAGTGGAATCCACCGCTGCGCGGCATCGTCCCAGCGGTACGCGCCACCGACGTCCGTACGAGCATAAATCAGGTTTTTTTGGCGGGGATGCGTGATGATCCCAGTGACGAAACCGCCACCGCCAATGACCACATTGCGCCAGTGATAAGGCTCGGACGGCAGAGCCAAGGCAAAAGTTGCCATTCCCGGTCCGAGCAGGACGATCGCGGCCAGACCGGCAAACAATTGGGGACGCAAAGACATGGGGATCATTCCTCTAAATTTCCAGGTTCGCCGGCTGTTAAAAAAGGCGGGGGGCATAAAAATGTTTTTGCAGCATGAGGGCGACCGCCCCGCGCAGGCGCGGTTCCGTGGCCGGGTCGGTCGGCAGGATGCGCGGGCACGCGAGTGCCGGGCAACGGTGCCTGACCACCTCGTGGATGATCGGCCCGACCCGGTCCCAAGCGGCCGTCACGCTCCCCACCACGGTGATCAAGTCCGGCGAAAGGCTGCTCACCACCATGGCCATGCCGACGCCCAGGTAATGCGCCATGCGGTCCAGCGCGCGGCCGGCATGGGCGTCTCCCCGCGCGGTGAACTCCAGCAGATGGTCAAATGTGATGGGGGTGGATGACCGGCCTCGAGCGTCTGCCGGGAAAGCCAGTTCCTCGTAATACCGGACAGCCGCTTTATTGGAGGCAAACATTTCCCAGCAGCCGGAATTGCCGCAGTTGCAGCGCGGCCCGCGCTCGTCGAGGGAGACGTGACCGAATTCCCCGGCCATGCCGGTTGCCCCATAAACCACCTGGCCGTCCAGGATGATGCCGGCGCCGATACCCTCGGACACGGTCACGGTGACCAGATGGCGCACGGAGTCAGCGCGCCGATTGCACCAGATTTCCGCCAGCGCGCACGCGTTCGCCGCGTTTTCCAGCCCGACCGGCAGGCCGGCGGCTTGTTCCAACGGGTGTTTCAGATCCAGGGTGGGCCAGGGCAGGTTCGGCGCGAACACGAGTTTGTGCGAGCGGCCATCGATGCGTCCCGGCAGACTCACCCCGATGCCTTCAAAATTGATCTCCGGGTGTGACGCGATCAGCGAACAAATCCGGTTGGTCAGTTGAGCCGTAAATCCCGAAGCCGTTCCTTCGGTCGGCACGGACGCTTTGACGATAAAGCTCGTGTCGAGCTTGGCCAGCACGATCCGCGTCGTCCCCGGCCGGAGGTCAACGCCGATGATGCCGGCCCGGTCCGCGTTCAGGTGCAGCGATGTTGGCTTGCGTCCCCGCGGCGATTTCCGGGGCGGTCCCTCGGTAACCCAGTTGTCCGCGAGCAGCTGATCCACAATCAGGGAAACCGTGCTGCGCTGCAAGCCGGAGCGCCGCGCCAAATCCGCCCGCGAAACCGGCTGGTGAATGCGGATCAGGTCGAGCACGACACGGCTGTTGATTTCCCGGGCGGTTTCGCCGGTGACACTCTTGAAATTGGCCAGGTTAATCTTGCGCACGCTATTGGCTCCACGATCGCCGATGCCTCATGCCGGGGTGGAACCACCCCTCCTTCCGCATTGACATGGCTGCGATCTTACACGGTATCACATGATACCAACCGGATGCCGCGAGTCAAAGCTGGCCGGTTTCCCCGTCAATGTCTTGTCGTCAAAATGAGGGAGGCCGGCGCACCGGTTGTCGGAATCCCGGGTCGGACAATTTGTCCTTGCGGAGTTTCCGGACAGGCGGCCAACATCGGGCCATGCCGCGCCGCATGGCCCCGCTTCTTTTTCCAGCCGGTTGTTCCTCAATGCCCTCCCGCCACCCGGGCCGGCGCGCGGTGTACCTTTTTGAACAGGAAGATCAGCGGGATGCCGGCCAGCGCCAGCAAACCAAACAGCCGGAAATTGTCCACAAACGCCCACAGGTGCGCCTGGTGGTCGAGCGTCGAATAAATAATGCTGTAAGCCTGGGTCTTGGCGGTCACGGCATCGGTGTGTGCCGCCAGCGCCTGGCGCACTGCCGCCAAACGCCGCGTGAACACCGGGTCAGCCGGCGTCAAATGTCCCACCATCAACGCCTGGTGCGCCTGCGCCCCGCGCGCGAGCATGGTGGTGACAAACGCGATGCCGACGCTGCCCCCGAGATTGCGCATCAAGTTGAACAGGCCGGTGGCGTTGCCAATCTGCCGCTGTCCCAACTGGCTCATCGTTGCTGTTGTCAGCGGCACGAAGATGAAACTGATGGCGATGCCGTTGACAATGCTCGGCCAGATGACGCGCGCCTGGCTCACCTGCAGCGTAATGTCGCTCAACATGAAGGATGACACGGCCAGCATGGTGAACCCGAAACAGAGCAGCCAGCGGCTCCGGATGCGCCCCATCAACCGGCCCATGATGAAGGTCGTGACAAAAGCCGCGCAGCCGCGCGGGCTCATCGCGAGGCCGCTTTGCAGCGCCGGATAACCCATCAATGTCTGCAGAAATAGCGGCAGCTCCGCCGTCGTGCCGTACAAGATGGCCGCGAGCGACGTCATTAACACGATGCCGATGGCGAAATTGCGGTTGCGGAACACCCGCAAATCCACCAAGGGATGTTCCGCGGTAAACTCCCGCGCCAGGAACCCGACAAAGGACGCCGCGGAAACGGCCGCCAGCCAGCAGATCCAGTCCGATTCAAACCAGTCCGCTTCCTGGCCTTTGTCGAGCATGATTTGCAGCGACCCCAACCAAAGCGACAGCAGGCCGAACCCGAGGAAGTCAATGTCCGCCTCCTCGTTGCGCTTGATGTAGGGCGGGTCCTCCACCAGCCATTTTTGCAGGGACACCGCGAGCACGCCCACCGGAAGGTTGATGTAAAAAATCCAGCGCCACGAATAATTGTCCGTGATCCAGCCGCCGAGCGTCGGACCGAGAATCGGCGCCACCACCACGCCCTGGGCGAACAGCGCCATGGCCGCGCCGCGCTTCTGGGGCGGAAAACTTTCCAGCAAAATCGCCTGCGCAATCGGCACCATGGCGCCGCCGCCAATCCCTTGGAAAATCCGCGCGAGAATCAAAGTTGGCAGGTTCACTGCCGCACCGCACAGCGCCGAGGCGATCGTGAACAGCACCACGCAGGAGATCAACACGCGCTTCCGGCCGAAATGATTGCCGAGCCAGCCAGTCATCGGCAGGATGATGGCATTGGAAACCAGGTAGCTGGTCAGCACCCAGGTCGCCTCGTCGGTTGTCGCCGACAGGCTGCCGGCAATGTGCGGCAGCGCGATGTTGGCGATGGACGTGTCCAGCACCTCCATGAACGTGGCGCACATGACCGCCAGCGCGATGAACCACGGATTATGGCGCGGATGCCAGTCCTCGTGATGGGCGCTGCCGGACATGGGAAGTCCCTAGGAAACGCCCAGCTTCCGCTTCAAGACCCTGCGGAAACCCGCGGCGGCCGCGCCGGCCAGCATCAGCGCCACCAAGACCATCACCCATTCCGGCACGCGGAAGGCGACGACCTGGACCTCCGGCACCACCGAAAGTCCCGGGCCAATGGTTCGGTCGGGGGGCAACGGTTCGTCGAAGACAATTTTCACCGGCACGCGCTGGACCACTTTCACGTAATTGCCGGTGGCGTTTTCCGGCGGCAACAGGCTGAATCGCGCACCCGTTCCGGCCTGGATGCTGTCCACGTGCGCGGCAAATGACTCGTCGAGCGCGTCAATCGTCACCATCGCGCGCTGGCCGGGTTTCATGTGTTTGAGCTGGGATTCCTTGAAATTGGCGACCACCCAGACTTCCGCCGGGACAATGGACATCAACATCTGGCCGACGTCCACGTAATTACCCGGTTCGACGGACTTGCGCGTGACCCGGCCGTCGCACGGCGCCAGGAGTTTCGTGTAGGAAAGGTCCAATTGCGCCGCGATCACGTTCGTCTGCGCCTCCTTCCATTGCGACAACGCCATGCCGGCCTCCGCGCCGGCGGCCTCCAATTGCGATTGTGCCTCTTCCACCTTCGAGGCCTCTTCGGCGGCGTTTTCTTCGGCGGATTTCAAATCCGCCTGCGCGGACAGTTTTGCCGCCTTGGCCGCGTCAAATTCCTGCTGGGAAACCGTGTTCTGCTTCAGCAGCGTCTGGCTGCGCTCAAAATCCGCTTCCGCGCGTTTGGCCGTGGCCGCACTGGCCTCGGCGTCGGCTTTCGCCTTTCGGGCACTGGCCTCGGCCGTGGCGACCTTTTTGCCCATCAATTCATAGGCGGCCAGCACGGTCCCGTAATTGGCGTTCTGCGATTCCGCCGCCGCCTGCTTTTGCGCCAGCTTGACCGCGTAATCCGCCGGGTCGATCTGCGCCAGCAGGTCGTTTGAATGGACAAACTGGTTGTCCAAAACCGGAACCGCCAGCACCTGGCCGGCCACCCGCGGCGCAATGGAAACGACATGAGCTTCGATGAACGCGTCGTCCGTGGATTCCCGGGTGAACGCGGCGTTCAGCAATAACAGTCCAAAATAAAGCAGCCCGGCCACGACCACCGTCGCCGGCCACAGGAACCACGGCGAATTCAGCCGGGCCAGCCTTGCGCCATTGCCGTTCTTGGCGGGCGCGGATGGGGGCGGATTTTCACTCATAAAAGCGGATATGACCAATCCCTAAATCCTAATGCCTACAGCAGGACGAAATCCAAGCAACGAACGGCCGGCTGAGCCGTTCCACACTTTGGGGGATTCGTCGTTCGACATTTGGGATTGCCTGGTCATTCGTCATTCTGGTTTAGTCATTCTGCGCCAGCGGTCGATTTTCCCTGCTATGTTCCCGGGCAATCAGCATGTAGATCGAAGGGATGACCAGCAGCGTGAACAGCGTGCCGATGGTCATGCCGGACACCAGAATGATCCCGATGGAGTTGCGCGCCGCCGCGCCGGCCCCGCTGACCAGCGTGAGCGGGAAATTCCCGGCGATGGTGGCCACGGTGGTCATCAGCACCGGGCGCAGCCGCAGCATGGCCGCCTCGCGCACCGCTTGCATTTTGTTCCGGCCCTGGCGCTGGAGTTCGTTGGCGAATTGCACAATGAGAATGCCATTCTTGGAGATCAGCCCCACCAGCGTCACCAGCCCGACTTGCGAATAAATATTCAGCGTGGTTGTCCAGCCGTTCGTCCAGAACGGGATGTTCGGGTTGGGCATTTTCAGGAAGCAGAAGAGGAGGGCGCCGAACAATGCCAGCGGCACCGAGCCAAGGATGATAATGAACGGGTCGCGGAAACTGTTGAATTGCGCCGCCAGCACCAGGATGATCAAAATCACGGCCAGCGAGAACGCCGGCAGGAATTTGTTGCCTTCCGTCCGCAATTGCCGTGATTCGCCGGTGTAATCCAGCTTGTAGCCGCTCGGCAGCAACCGGGCGCACTCGGCTTCCAGGAAGGTCAACGCCTGGTCGAGCGGGACGATGGCGACGCCGCTGAGCGTGACGCTGTTGAGCTGCTGGAACCGGTTGAGCGCGCGGGGCGTGGTGTGTTTTTCGAACCGCGCAAACGTGCTGATGGGCACCAGCCGCCCCTGCGGCCCGGCGACATAGGTGCTCTCGAGCTGCTCGGCGTTCAGCCGCGCCCCGCGCTTGAGCTGCGGGATGACTTTGTAGCTGCGGCCGGCAAAGTCGAAGCGGTTGACGTAATTGCCACCCACCAGCGCCGCCAGGTCCGAGCCGACGGTCTGCATGTTGAGGCCGAGCGCGGCGACCTTGTCACGGTCAATCACCAGTTCCACTTCCGGCTGGTCAAGTTTGGTGTCAATGATCGGCGGAAAAGCGAACAGGCCGTTGGTCGTGCATTCCTGCTGCAACTGCTGCGCGAATTGCAGTATCTGTTCGGTGTCGGCGGTGGCGGAGATGACAAATTCCACCGGGAAATTGCCGCCCCCGGGCAACGCGGGCGGCGTCACCATGGAGAGCCGGATGCCGGGAATCCGATTCACCATGGCCTGCACTCCCGGCAGCACCTGAAATACACTGCGTTTCCGCTCGCCCCAGGGCTTAAGCACCATGCCGCTGAAGCCGCTGCCCGGGTTCACGAGTTGGAACGTCTGCGCCGTTTCCGGCACCTGCAGGAAATCGCGGTTCGACACATCCGCGTAATACCGGGTTTGGTCGATGGTGGCGTCCGCCGGGCCTTCGACAATGCCGAAGATCACCCCCTGATCCTCCGTCGGCGCCAGTTCCTTGGACGACATCGTGAACAAGGGAATCGTCAGCAGACTCAGTCCAATCCAGATGGCATAGACCGCTGGCCGCGCCGCCAACGTAGTGTCCAGTATCCGCCCGTAAAATTGGCGGAGCCGGTCAAAATCGCGGTTGATACGGCCGACCAGGCCGTGCTCTTCGCGCTCGTGGCTCAGCAGTTTTGACGACATCACCGGCGACAACGTCAAGGCCACAACGCCGGAAATGAAAACGGCGCCGGCCAGCGTGAGCGCGAACTCGCGAAACAACGAGCCGGTCAACCCCCCCTGGAAGGCGATGGGCGCATAGACCGCCGCCAGAGTGATGGTCATGGCAATGACCGGCCCGATCAATTCGCGGGCACCCAGCACCGCCGCGTCCAATGGTGTCCGGCCTTCGCGGACATGGCGCTCGATGTTTTCCACGACGACGATGGCGTCATCCACCACCAAGCCCACCGCCAGCACGATGGCCAACAGAGTCAACAAGTTCAGCGTGAACCCGAACACCTGCATCAGAAAGACCGCACCGATGAGCGAGACCGGAATGGCAATCAGCGGAATCAACACCGACCGTAGCGAGCCGAGGAAGAGGAAAATCACGACGGACACAATAATGAGGGTCAGGACGAGCGTTTTTACCACTTCATGGATGGCGTCGGCAATATACTCGGTGGCGTCGTAGGCCACGTAACCATTGAGCCCCGTGGGCAGGTCCTTCCGGATGGAGGCCATTTCCTCGTGCACCCGCTTGATGACATCCAGGGAATTGGCGTTGGGCAAGACCCAGATGCCCATGAACACCGCCTGCTCGCCCGAAAACCGCACTTCCGTGTCATAATCCTCCGCGCCCAGCGCCACGTCGGCCACGTCCCGCAACCGCACCAGCCGGTCACCGACCTGGCGGATGACGAGATTTTTGAATTCCTCGACCGAGCGCAGGTCGGTGTTGGCCGTGAGATTCACCTGCACCAGCAATCCCTTGGTGTGGCCGACCGCGGAAAGGAAATTATTGGCCGCCAGCGCTTCGCGGATCTGGTTCGGGCTGATATTGAATGCCGCCAGCCGGTCGGGCTTCAGCCAGATGCGCATCGCGAACGTGCGCCCGCCCAGGATGTCCGCCCGCTGCACGCCCTCGATGGCGGACAACCGCGGCTGGATGATCCGCACCAGGTAGTCGGTGATCTGGTTCGGCTCCAGGACCTCCGAGGAAAAACTCAGGTAGGCCGACGCGAATTGCGAGTCGGCCGTCTCGATGTTGATGACGGGGATCTCAGCCTCGGGCGGCAGGTCGTTGCGGACCTGGTTAACCCGCGAACTGATCTCGGCCAGCGCTTTTTTCGAGTCGTAATTCAGTTTGAGCCGCGCGGTGATGGTGGACAGGCCAAGCTGGCTGCTGGATTGCAGGTAATCGATCCCGTCGGCGGCAGCGATGGCGCGTTCGAGCGGCTGGGTGACAAACCCGCGCACCAGCTCCGCGCTGGCGCCAACATAGACGGTGGTCACGGTGATGGTGGCGTTCTCGTTACGCGGATACTGGCGCAGGATCAGCGAGTGAATGGCCTGGAACCCCGCGATCAGGATGATCAAGTTCACCACCAGCGCCAACACCGGACGCCGGATAAACAAGTCAGTAAACGACTTCATGGGCGGATCCGGTTATCAACTATCCGATGGCTTGGGGGCGACCGCCGGTTGGGGAGCGATTTCGTTGTTTTCCTGCACGGCCATGCCGTTGCGCAGCTTGAACACGCCGTCCTTCACGACCCGGTCGCCGGCTTTCAAGCCCGATTCCACACTGATGAAGTCGCCCCGCGCCTGACCGGTGTGCACAAACCGCTGGTGAACCAACTGCACCGCGTTGGTCGAGTTGGTCTCGATCACGTAAACCGAATCGCCGTAGGCCGCTCTTAGAATCGCCGTTGCCGGAATCGCCAACACCGTCTGTTCCTGGGGCAGCACCACCTCGACACGCACAAACATTCCGGGCCGCAGCCGCTTTTCGGCGTTCTCCAGCGTTGCCTGCAGCCGCACGCTGCGGGTGGTCTGGTCGAGGTCCGGGTTGATGGCCGTCAGGGTGCCTCCGAACCGTTGATCGGGGTAAGTGTCGGCGGCCACCCGCACGGCCAGTCCGGTTTTCAGCTGCGCCAGGTCCTGTTGCGGCAGCGAAAAATCACAGAACACCGGCGTCAGCGACTGCAACGAAACAATCGGTTTGCCCACGTCCAGCAGTTCACCCAGGTTCACTAACCGGATCCCCAACTGCCCGGCAAAGGGCGCCCGGATATTCTTTTTGGCAATGGTGGCCCGGATGGCGTCGGCGTTGGCCTGCTGCTGCTTCAACGTCGCGTCCGACGCGTCCACCTCGGCCTGGGAAACGGTGTTGTTCGTGCGCAACTGGCGGTTGCGCTCGGCATTGAGCCGGGCCAGCTCCACCTGGGCCTCCACGGCGCGCAACTGGGCCTCCTCGGACGACGTGTCCAGCCGCACCAGCAAGTCGCCTTTGTTCACCGACGCGCCGGATTCAAAGTCAATTTCGCTGACCGTGCCCGCGATTTCCGGCGACATCGTCACGCCTTCCCGGGCGCTGATGGAACCAACGGCGGCGAGCGTGTCCGGCCATTTCTCCTCGTGCACGATGGCGGAGGCGATGGTCTCCGGCGGCTGCGTCATGGTTTGGCCGGCGGTGACGAGCCGGTGAATCTGCCAAGCCTTGATCCCCGCCAGGCCGACAACGGCGGCGGCCACAACCACGACGGCCAAAATGATTTTTCCTCTCATGACCTCTTTCTCCTTGAAACGGGTTTCCGCCGCTCCGCTTTGGCTTCCGCACCGGCCAGAAACAAATCCACGAGGCGCACCGCCGCCCGGCGGTTCAGGCGATAATCCGGCATCAACAGATGCGACGCGATAAAGAAATGGGCCAGGCCGTAAAACCCGTAGGCCAGATCCCGATTGTTAAAACGGTCGCCCAGTTCGCCGGCGGTTTGGGCCCGCCGGATCAGCTCACGAATGAATCCCAGGTTCCGCTGGCACCGGTCGAGATAGCGCAAGTCCGGCGGCACCTCGCCCGGCGCGGCGAATGCCGTGGCGAACGCGATGCGGGTCAACTCCCGGTTCTGATGGAAGTAATCAAACAAGGCCGCGAGAATTTCCACCAGCTGGGCGCGGATGCCCCGTCCGCGCCCGGCCGCCTGTTGCACGACCTGAAACCGTTCGTCGTGCGCCTCGTTGACCAAGGCCTGAAACAGGCCCGCCTTGTCGCGGAAATAATAATACAACGCCGGCTTGGACACCTTGGCATCGCCGACGATCTGCTGGATGGAGGTGGCGGCGTAGCCGCCGTTGGCGAAGCGCTTGAGCGCCGCCCGGAGAATCTGCTGCCTGGTCTGGGGCCCGTGCTGGGACATAAACCTACCGAACGGTAGGTATGAAACACTGGCTTGTCAAATGGAAATATCACCGGTTACCGGAGGCGTCCGGGAGCGCAGCGATATCAGGCTGGGCCGGCTTTGTCCGCTTTCCCCATCAGCCCGTGATGCAGCCGAGAGTGACGATGGCCGTAGGCAAAGTAGATAACCAGGCCGATGGCCATCCAAACGATGAGCCGCGCCCAAGTGTCAGGCGGCAAGCCCGCCATCAATCCACCGCAACAGATGATACCCAGTGGCGCCACCAGCCAGACAACCGGCGTGCGGAATGGCCGGTGCATTTCCGGATGCAGATAGCGCAGCATCAGCACGCCGGCGCAGACGATGCCAAACGCCAGCAGCGTGCCAATGGAAACCAGCTCACCCAGCAGCCCGATGGGAAACAGGCCGGCAATCAGCATGGCCACCGCGCCGGTCAGAATTTGTGCGACCCACGGCGTCTGGAATTTGGGATGCACCGAGCTGAAAATTCCCGGCAGCAGTCCGTCCTTCGACATGGAATAAAAAATCCGCGGCTGGCCGAGCAGCAGGACCAGAATCACGGACGACAATCCGGCAATGGCTCCGATTTTGATGGCGGTCCGCAACCAGGCGAGCGACGGCCCCAGGGAATCCACCGCCACGGCGATGGGGGCCGAAACGTTGAGCGACTGGTAATTGACGATGCCCGTCAACACGAGCGAAACGACGATATAAAGGATGGTGCAAATGCCCAGCGAACCCAGCATGCCGATTGGCATGTCACGCTGCGGATTTTTTGCCTCCTGCGCCGCCGTGGACACGGCGTCAAATCCGATGTAGGCAAAGAAAATCACGCCCGCGCCGCGCACCACGCCGCCCCAGCCGAATTGGCCAGGTCCCAGCGCCGGCGGCACGAACGGCTGCCAGTTATGCCGGTTGATAAAGGTGAAACCGACAGCGATGAAGGTGAGGATGACCGAGAGTTTAATCGCCACGATGACGTTGTTGAACGTAGCCGATTCTTTGATGCCGATGACGAGGAGGAAGGTGACAAATCCGACGATCAGCATGGCGGGAATGTTCAACACCGCGCCGGTGCTGACCCAGCCTTCCGTGAACAGCCGCCACACGTTCCAACCGGCGTCGGCCGGTGCGTGGTGGTCGTAGGGTGCCGATGTGAATTGCGCCGGGATGACGATGCCGAATTCCTTGAGAAATGACACGACATAGCCCGACCAGCCGACTGACACCGTTGAAGCGGCGAACAAATATTCCAGGATCAGGTCCCAGCCGATGATCCAGGCGACGAATTCACCGAGCGTGGCGTAACCGTAAGTGTAGGCCGAGCCGGCAACGGGAATCAACGCCGAGAATTCCGCGTAGCACAGGCCGGCAAAGGCGCAGGCGAGACCGGCCAGGACGAAGGAAATGACGATGGCCGGTCCGGCGTATTTCGCGGCGGCCTGGCCGGTAAGGACGAAAATGCCCGCGCCGATGACGGCTCCGATGCCGAGGGCGGTCAGATTGAAGGGACCGAGCGCGCGCTTGAGGCTGTTGTCGGAGCGAGCCTGGGCCTGCAAATCGGCGGCGTGCTTTCGGCGGAATAAATTCATGCGGGAAAGTTCTGCTCGTTTTGAGCCTGTTTAATGAAGCGCCCGCCCCCGGAAGTCAAGCAAACGTAAGCAGCCGCTGCGGACAATGAACCGAAAGGCATCCCCCGGTTCCCCGAAGATCAGGGAATGCAGCCCTGGGATGTCCACTGGATTTAATTAGCTTGACAGCCACGTCTGTAATTTGATTATTAGTTTAGTTATCAGTTCAGGCAGGACGCAAAGCGTTGAAAGGTAATAAACATCAACCCGCCGAATCCCATGAACCCCCGCAAAAGCCTTCACCTCCCGACCAGCGCCCTGCTGTTGGCGCTGGCAGTTTCATCTGCAAGCGGTGCAGTCACCCTCGAAACGCTCTACGCGTTCGGTCACAACACCAACGACACCGGGTCGTACCCGGCGGGCTTGGTCCAGAGCGCAGATGGCAAGTTGTCCGGATATGGGACCACCCAGGCTGGCGGCCCAAAGGGACACGGCACGGTGTTCGTCATCGGCACCAACGGCGCGGTAACCACCCTGGCCGCTTTCGATGGCACCAACGGGGATCAGGCGCAAGGCCAATTAGTTCAGGGAACCAATGGAGCCTACTATGGCACCACATACTATGGCGGCACCAATGGCGGCTATGGCACAATCTTCCAAGTAACCACAAACGGGCTGTTGACGTCGCTGGTAGCCTTCACTAACGATGGGATTCACGGGTATTATCCTGCCGCCGGTTTGATCCAAGGTTCGGACGGCTTGCTGTATGGCACAACGACTTCCGGCGGCACCAACGGCGGCTATGGCACCATCTTCTCCATGACCAGTGATGGCAAAGTAACCCTCCTGGTTTCCTTTGCCGGCACCAACGGCAGTGTCCCTGCCGCTTCACTGGTGCAGGATGCGGACGGCAACCTTTATGGCACAACGCTCTACGGTGGCACCAATGTCTCCTCCTATGGCACAATTTTTAAAGTTACCACCAGCGGCGCGCTGACCATCTTGCACTCGTTTAACTACTCCGACGGTTATCAGCCCAACTTCTTGCTTCTGGCGGCTGATGGCATTCTGTATGGGACAACCTATGGCGGTGGCACCAACAACTGGTACGGGACCATTTTCAAAATTACCACCAGTGGCGCATTTACCCTCTTGCATTCATTCAACTACTACGAAGGCGCCGCGCCCAACAACCTGGCGCAGGGTCCGGATGGCGTGTTGTACGGCATCGCGATGTATGACGGTACGAACGGCGGTGGCACCATGTTCAAAATCACGACCAACGGTGTTTTTTCTTCCTTGCACTCCTTCAATTACGCTGACGGCTATATGCCCAACGGCCTGATCCTGGCCAGCGATGGCAATCTCTATGGCACCTCGCAATCCGGCGGCACAAACGGGTATGGCACCTTCTTCCAGGCCACAACCAACGGCATCGTGACCACGCTCTATTCATTTTACAGCAGTTCCAGCACTGACGGCGCGGTGCCGGACCAACCGGTGCAGGGTGCCGGCGGGCTTTTCTACGGCACGACCGAGAACGGCGGAGCCTACAACTACGGCACCATCTACGCGATGTCCACCAACGGCGGTCGAACGGGACTCTATTGTTTCACCGGCGGCGGCGATGGTTACATGCCGGTCTGCCTCGCGCAGGCGCGGGACGGGTGCTACTACGGAGTGACCGAGTATGGCGGCACGAACGGCTACGGCACGCTATTCAAAGTCACGACCAACGGCACATTCACCACGCTTTACCAACTCGTTTACCAAGACGGCTACGAACCTGTCAGCCTGATTCAAGGCTTGGACGGCAATCTCTTCGGCTGCACCTACTCCGACAACCCGAATGCTTACGGCACGATCTTCAAAGTGACCACCAACGGCGTTTTTACCAGCCTCCACGCCTTCAACTCCGGCGATGGCGCCAACCCGAACTGCCTGATCCAGCGCAACGAGGGCACCTTCTACGGGACCACCTACGGCGGCGGCACCAATTGGAATGGCACTATCTTCACCATGAAGTCGTCTGGCGCGCTTGCCACCCTGCATGCATTCAATGGCGACGACGGCTCCGAGCCCGGTTGCCTGGTGCAAGGTCTGGATGGCAATCTCTATGGCACCACCTACGGCGGCGGCACCAATTGGAGCGGCACCATCTTCAAAATAACCACCAATGGAACCCTGGCCACCTTCTACACATTCAATGGAATGGACGGCGCCTCGCCCAGCAGCCTGGCGCAAGGCAGCGACGGCAGCTTTTACGGCACCACCTTCAGCGGCGGGACGAACGGAAACGGCATCGTGTTTAAACTGAAAACCAATGGAACCTTTATCACGCTTCACACGTTTAATTACGACGATGGCGCCCAGCCCCGGAGCCTGACCCAGGGCAAGGACCATAATTTCTATGGGACGACCTGGTACGGCGGCCCCAACGGGCAAGGCACCTTCTTCCGGCTGAACGTCCCGGCAGCGCCTTCCATCGCCACCCAGCCGGCCGACTCGATTTGTCTGCAAGGCACCTCGGCCGCGTTGGCCGTGGATGCGGATGGGGTCTTGCCACTGAAATTCCAATGGCGCAAGAATTCAACCAACCTCATGAACGGCGGCAACATTTCCGGCGCGACCTCCGGCACACTGACCTTGAATAACCTGTCCCCGGCGGATGCCGGAATCTATTCGGTGGTCATCACCAACAACTTCGGCTCCGCGGTCAGTTCCAACGCGATTCTGACGATTCTCCCAACGTTGGCGGAAGCCGTGGACGCGACCAATCTGGCGTGGACCACCGGCGGCGATGCTGATTGGTCTGGCCAACTGCGGACCACCCACGATGGCGTGGACGCCGGACAAAGTGGCGTCATTATGGATTGGCAGATGTCGTGGATGGAAACCGCGGTGAACGGACCCGGAACACTCAGTTTTTGGTGGAAGGTTTCCTCCGAACCCGATTACGATCAACTCTTCTTCTCGATCAACGACGATCCGTGGGCGGTCACTTCCGGTGAACCCGGTTGGCAGCAGGAAATATTCAATCTTGGGTCTGGCCACCAGACTTTGACCTGGACCTATGTCAAGGATTTCAGCGTCAGTTTGGGCGCGGACTGCGGTTGGGTGGACCAAGTCAGTTTCGTTCCGGCTTCGCTCCTGCCTGTCATCGAACATGCCTACCAAACAAATCACACCTTCTGCATGGAATGGGACGCGTTGCCGGGCCGATGGTATCAGGTGCAGTACAACACGAATCTGGTTCAAACCAACTGGACCAACCTGGGCTCGCCCGGCACCAACGGAACCTTGGCCACGCCCATCGGCCCGGAGCCGCAACGGTTCTTCCACATTCTGCTCCTGCCGTAATCCGCCAACGCGGCACGGATGGATCGAAGCGGAAATCGGGCGTGAGTCGGCTCATGCCGGTGGCGGCGTTTTCGGCAGCAACCGGGAAATAATGACCAGCAGCGCGATCACGACCAGCGCCAGAACTCCCCAGAAAATCACGCCGCCCTGGCCAGGAATCTGGTCCTCCCGCCAGGATGACTTCCGAAGTTGCTCCTCGGCGCCGACCGAGGCCGTCTTCCGGTCCGCCGCCAGCAATTGTCCGGCGACCAGGCTGAGGTCGTAGCGCGGCGCCGCCGCCCGCGGATTGCCGTAGTACAGGAAAACCGCATCCGCCGGTCCGGCTTTGAACAGAATTCGTGAGACCGGATAGGAAAGTCGGAACTGCTCCAACTCCACCGGCGGATTATCGCCGTTTTGCGTTTCCAAAAACAGCATGTCGCTCTGGGGCGGGGTGTCGAGGTTCAGGCAAAATTCTCGGCGCTTGCCCTCCGGCGTTTGTGTCCAGGGCGCACGGCCCAGTTGATGCCGGTATTTTTCGCCGCGCTCGTCGGTGAGCTCTTCGTACAGCGTCAACTCGCGCTGAAACAGCACCGTGCGGGCCAGGCAGCGCAAGCGGGTGACGGGCAGCTGCGATTGTGGAAGCCGGATGATCCAGCGGCTGAGCCCGGGATCCTTCGCGTCGTTGGTAAGAGTGACCGTCGGCGCCAGCGAACGGTTGATGGAGGTGCGCTCCAGCAGGTACGGCACCTGGTTGCTGCCGCGCAACAGTCGCAGGTCCCGGAAATCCGACTCGGCATGAGCGAGCGCGTGGGTGTCGAGTTCCAGTTGTTGCGCGCCGTCCCGGATGATGTTCACCGGCTCGCGGAATTTCCACGCCGACGCGTCCAGCGTTGCGCCCGTTTCCTCGATGCCCGGCAACACTTCCGGCGGCCGATACCCCGGATGGTCGGCCAGCGGTGGGAGCTGGATCGGCGTCACCGCCACGGATTTGAGGTTCATGTCCAGCGCCGCGAGGTCGTAATGCGGCCCGGCGCACCGGGCATTGCCGGTCAGCAAATGGTAAGTGCCGGTCTGTCGCGCGAGGAACACGAGATTAACCGGGCGCCGTTCAATGCGCACGGCCGTGATGGGCAGGGGTGGGCTGTCCTGGTTACGGATGAACAGCAGCAACTCACGCGAGCGCACCGTTCGGTCCAGCGGCACCGCCAAATTTTCCGCCGGCGCCAACTTTTGAACCGCAACCCGATAAACCACGCCTTGACCGATGGATTGTTCGCGGACGGCGTCTTCCGCCACCTCGGGCACCGCCAGCGTTACGTGCCGGGCGAATAGCGGTTCGGCGGTTTCAATCTGGACGGCCGCGACGCTTAGGTTCGCCGCGCCCAGGTTCAAGGCCAGCCGCGTCTCGCCCGGGTTTTCGTCGCGTTCAGCAATGGTGGCCGGCAGCCACTCGGTCGGGGCCGGTTCGGTCACGGCCACCCGAATGTGCGCGGCAGTGAAGGGGATCACGGGCGTCCGCTGGTCGTCCACCGTCAGCCGCAGCCATGGCCACGCGCCGGCAGGCAAGGCGAGGTGGAGTCGGTTCGCGCCGTCCGGCTGCCGGAAGATAGGCTGTCCTTGATCGAGCGTTTGCCAGCGTTTGAGGTCGGTGGAGCCCTCGATGCGCACCGGCTTGAGAAAGCTACCCGCCAGCGTTTCCAGTACGATCTCATCCAGCGGCTGCGTCAGCCCGGTTTCCACAACGATGACGGTATTGCTCGGAGTCAACGAAACGTGGAATGATTTGGTGCTCTGAACGACCTTCACCGCCGGAACCGGACGCTCGATCACGTAGGGCACTTCATTGCCGGCGCTATCGTAAAGTCGCAGGTCCTCAAGCGCCGGGCGCGCGGCGTCCAGCGTCTCCGGCGGCAGACTCAATTTCACCAGCCCGGCGGTCGGCACGGTGAACGGCTGCTCGTGCTGCCAGTCGGTCGGCAGGCTGGCGGCGGGGATTGCCGAACCGAACGTCAAGGCGACGATGCCCGGCAAGCCGGGCCAAAATCTACGCAGCCGTTTCATCTTTGGTTTCCTCGTCTTTGCGGCCGGCGGCGAAGAAGCGTTGATACGCGAACGACGCCAGCATGGCAATCACCGCCACCCCGATGAACGCGCCAATGCGGTAAAGCGGCCCCAGCCGGGCCAAGTCGTGCAGGAACAGTTTCAGCAGCGTCACACTCAACAAGCCGATGGCACTGTACCGCGCTGCCGGTATTTTTCGGAGAATGCCGATGACCAGCAGCAAGAGCGCGAACAATCCCCAGGCGATGGAATAAGTCATGTCCCGAGCGAAATTGCCGTGGAATGCGAAGGTCAAGGTCGAGCCGGGCTCGCTGAAGAAATCGGCAATCTCGATGTTCAACAGCAGAAACGCCAGCACCGCGCCCAAGCCGGCCAGAATGGGCGGAACGTTCGAACGCAGGACGAGGTTGCGGGGCGGTGCCAGCAGCCAAGCGCCGGCAAACAGACAGACCGTCACGATGCCGTAGGTGTACAGGTACCAGTTCAAAATCGGCGTGGCGCTGCGCGCGTGGTAGTCGAGCACCGCCGGGTTGAACACCAATCGAACGAACGCGGCCGTCAGCAGGCCAATGCCGGTGAGACGCAGGCCCGGATGCGGCACGCGATGGAACAGCCATAGCAATGCTACGCCTTCCAGCGCCCACCCGAGGGTGATCCATTGGCGGTCGAACTGGATCGGAAAAATCAGCGTGATGAAGAACAGGGCCACACCGCCAAACCAGGCCAGTTGCGTCATTCGCGCCGGGCTGGTTATCGGAATGTTCTTCAAGACCGCGACCAGACTCGAGAGCGGCAGGATCGCAAACGCCGCCGGCAACAGGCCCATCACGTGGTTGGGATAAGCCGCAGTCACGAGCCGGTGGATGAGGAAAAACTGCGGCAGTCCCGTCAGCGCCGCCGTGGCCCACGGAATAACCCGGTCGGCGAAATTTTTTAGGAACAGGAACGGGAACAGCGCGAACAGGGCGTAGAAAATCAGATACCATGCCAGCGGCAGCATCGCTGACAAATTGGGGCTGGCCGCATCAAACCGGCTGAAATGCCAGGCGCATTCCAAAGCCGCCACGCAGGCCAGCCCGATGGCGGGAAGCCAGTCCTGGGAAAATATTTTTGTCACTCCCAAAAGCAACACGCCGAGCAGCAGGGCCAGCCCAAACACCGGTGACGGATTGGCCAGCGGCAGCCGCAGCGTGGCCATGATGAGCAGCAGGAACGGCAGCGCCGCCGAGAACGCCGGCAGGAGCGCAGCCAGGTTTTCCGAGTCCAGGGCGTCTTCGTTGAGCGGAACCGCCTTCCCGGAAAGGGCGGGCTTCAATTTGCGCAACGCCCAGACGCTCACCGCGACGAAGAACACCGCAAAGCCGCCGAGCAGGAATAACGACGTGGGCAGGCCGGTGAGCTCGGCGGGAATTTTTAAAATCAGCGCGCCGGTGGCGGCCAGCGTCAGCACCATCACTGCCAGCACCGGCAGGAGCGAGCCCAGCAGCACCGCCAACCCGATGGCCAGCACGTCCACCAGCAGCACGAACGGCCAGACGATGAACGACAGTTCGGCGAGCTTGAAGATCGGAATGAGCACCAATATCAGCGCCAGTGGCGGGAAAAGTCCGCTGCCCCACAGCGGCGCGCGGATGCCGTACCAGCGTTGCAGCAACGTCGGGAAGAACGCGTGAAGGACGGCGAAGATCAAATAGAAGGCCAACACCGGGTTCAACAGCTCGTTGCTCAACCAACGGGCCGTCCACGCGGCCAGCAAGCCGAAAACGGCGAGGCCGGTGATGGACTGAGCCGCGGCGATTTTCTCATCGAGCAACACCAGTGCGGCCACAACCAGGTCAATCAGAACCACAAAACCGAACATCAGCCACGGCTGTTGCGCCAGCGGCGCAAACGTCAGGAACCACGCGGTGAAAACGAGCGCGACCGCGACCAGTCCCAGCGTGGAAACCGAAAGCCATTGGCTGGTCTGTTTCCGGATTTTGGACCACGCGGCCGAGGCGAGAAAAAGCGCGTTGAATCCAAATAGCATGGACAGTGCGACCAGGATTTTGTCGCCTTCAAAATATTTTTCCGCCTCGAAAAATTTGCCGGCCCAGCCGATTTGCAGGAAGGCGGTGCCCGCGGCGGCCAGCGCGGTGAGGAAATCCCAGCGGCGGTTTAATGCCACGACGATGAGGCCGATATCGAGGATGGCAATGTAACCGAACAGGCCCAACGGATTGTCCTGGCCGGTGGAAATCAGGACGGGTGTCAGGAAGCCGCCCAGCATGCCGAGCAGGGCAACGACCATGGCGTCCAGCCGCGCGGCGAGCAGAAATGCGGCTGCTGTGATCAGGACCATCAGCAGGAAGGTCGGGATGGTGTTGAAGAACTGGAATTTGTAGATCGAATGGCAGGCGAAGGTGACGGCGTAAAGAATCACGATGCCCGTGGCGCATAACGTTTGCGACAGGGCGGCATAACTCTTCCGGGACATTACCACCCCACCCACAAGCAGGCCGAGCCCGGTAATGAATCCGATCGCCACGCGCAGTTCCGGCGGCACGAGATTGTTGTCGAACGAATATTTGACGAAGAACGCAACTCCCAGGAACAGTGCCAGTCCGCCGACCCAGGCAAACAGTTTCACCCCCATGAACTGTTCCCAATTGACGGCAGGAAGAGCGGGGCGTGGAACCGATGGCGCGGCCGGTTGCGCCTCCGGCTTGAGGGAAGGCAACCATGGTGGGATCGGCGGCGGTGAGGTCGCGCGTTCAGGCTGGACCGGCGCCGTAACCGGAACGGACGGCGTGGGCACAGGCGGTGGCGCCTTGGATGATGCGCCCTCGCGTTGCCTCCGGGCAATTTCCTCCCGGGTCGGCAGCACGAACGCCGCAGGTGGCACGGGGACTGGGGGTGGTGCCACAGCGGATGGCGCTTCCGGCGCCCGCGGGGTGCTGACCTCGGCCGGTTGGGCCGGTTCCCGCTCGCGTTTCAGCCGGATGATTTCCACCTCCAGCTCGCCGAGCCGGGAGGAAAGCTCCTCAAGGCGCCCTTTGACCTGCACCGCCCGCACAATCAGCCAGACCGCCAGGGCGATGGGAATTCCGAGCACAACCAGAATGACAAGCGGTATCAATTCCATAAAGATTCCTTTCTCCGGTCGGAACGGCTGGGATGGCGGCAGTCTGCGTCCCGGCGCTGGGCTTTGGCAAGCCGGAATGCCTTGGCTGGATCAAGTGCCGCGGCCCACGCGGCGGGGCGCCGATTTATATGGCTTTTCACGCCCGAATTATAGCCCGCCGGCTATTGTTCCGGTTCATTGATAATTCGCGCGCGGACAGCGGCAAAATCAATGCACTCGACGCCGCCAACCGGGCCGTTGGCGCAGGCAAATCGGACCGAAATGCCTTGTTGACTTCGTACCGAAGTTTGATATTTTGTCTGCTCCTTTGCTCCGGTTTAAAATGAAAACGTATTTACCCAAAGTGAATTTGGACCAGCGGAAATGGCACGTGATTGATGCCGACGGCGCCGTGCTCGGCCGATTGGCCGCGCAGGTGGCCGACATTTTGCGCGGCAAGAACAAGCCCGTCTATACGCCGCACCTCGACGCCGGCGATTTCGTGGTCGTCATCAACGCCGAGAAGGTCCGCGTCACCGGCAAGAAGGAAACCGCCAAGGAATACATGACCTATTCCGGCTGGAAGGGCGGCGAGAAGTACACCACCGTCGAGCAATTGCGGGCACGGCATCCCGAGGAGCTCATCCACCGGGCGGTGCGGGGTATGATTCCCAAGAACCGGCTCGGCAGCCGGTTGCTGACCAAGCTGAAAGTGTTCAAGGGCCCGAAACATCCGCACGCGGCCCAGAAACCCGAACCGCTCAAGGCCGCCGCTTGATGCACTCAACCATCAACTCTCAACTCTCAACCTTTCATTGACCGATGGCTGAAACCAAAATCACCGAATATCTCGGCACCGGCCGGCGCAAGACCGCCGTCGCCCGGGTCCGGCTCGCGTCCGGCAACGGCAAAATCACTGTCAACGGCCGCCCGTTCGAAAACTATTTTCCCCTGGAAACGCTCCGCGCCACCGCGACGCAACCGCTGGTCATCACCGGCACCGCGGAAAAACTCAATGCCCGGATTAACGTCACCGGCGGCGGGCCCAACGGCCAGGCCGGCGCGGTGCGGCATGGCATCGCCCGAGCGCTCTTGCAGTTCGACGTCAACCTCCGCCCGCAACTGAAGGCCGAGGGCCTGCTCACGCGCGATTCGCGCATGAAGGAGCGCAAGAAGTACGGCCAGCCGGGGGCGCGCAAACGGTTCCAATACTCGAAACGTTGATCGCGCTGGGAATTTTTCAACCCCGCTGGTCCAATCCGGCGGGGTTTTTTGTTTGTCGAATCGTCATCGTCCTCTTCCCCGCCTTTGTAATCGAGAAACCAGCATCGAAAACGAGGAGGAAAAATTCGTGTGTTTCGGGTGTTTCGTGTTTAAATTTTTAGGATATGAAAACGAAGAAAGCGGCCATCATCGGCGCCTCGGGTTACTCCGGCGAGGAACTCGTCCGGTTGCTGCTGAATCATCCGCACGTGGAACTGGCGGCGGTGACTTCGCGCCAGTACGCCGGGCAGACGCTGGCCCAGGTATTTCCCAAATTCGCCAGCCATCCCAAATCGAAAGCCCTCCGCTTCTCCGAGCCGAAGACGGAACTGCTCGCCAAGCGGGCCGACGTGGTGTTCCTGGCGTTGCCCCACGGCGTCGCCGCCGAATACGCCGTGCCGCTGCTCGACGCCGGCTGCGTGGTGATTGATCTCAGCGCCGATTTCCGGCTCCGGAGCGCGGAAATCTACAAGGATTTCTATGCGCATGACCATCCCGCGCCTGACCTGCTGAAAAAGTCGGTTTACGGTTTGCCGGAAATCTATCGCGACCAAATCAAAAAATCATCGCTCATCGCGTCGCCGGGCTGTTATCCGACGAGTATTCTGCTGCCGACGATTCCGCTGCTGCAGGCGGGCCTGGTCAAGCCGACCGGCATCATTGCCGACTCGTTGAGCGGCGTGAGCGGCGCGGGCCGCAAGGCCGAGGCGGACTATCTGTTCTGCGAATGCAACGAAAGTGTCCGGCCCTACGGCGTGCCGAAGCACCGGCACCTGTCGGAAATTGAGGAACAGCTTTCGCTGGCCGCCGAAACCAAGGTCACCCTTCAGTTTACGCCGCACCTGATTCCGGTAAACCGCGGCATTTTGACGACGCTCTACCTCGCACCGGAGAAGTATTTTGCCAATGCGGCAGAGCTGGAATCGCTCGGCAAAAAAATCGCTGCGTGTTACCAGAAGGCCTACGGCGACGAACCGTTTGTGCGCCTGCTTGAGGGGAAGAGCCTGCCCGACACGAAGAACGTGGTGGGCACAAACGTGATCGAGATCGCCTGGCGGCTCGACCTGCGCACCGGGCGGCTCATCGTGATGAGCGCCGAGGACAACCTGGTCAAGGGCGCGAGCGGCCAGGCCGTCCAAAGCCTGAACCTGGTTTGCGGCTTTCCGGAAACCGCCGGACTGGTTTAGCCGCGACGGACCCGGTGCAACTCAAGCCGCCCATCGAGCATTTGAACGAACCCGTGCTGCGGTTTGCGCGGAAGGACTTCGCCACGCTCAACCAGAAATTCACGGTCGAACAGGCGCTGGCATCCATCCGGCAGCGCGGCGTCGGCGAAAAAATCGTCTATTTCTACGTCGTGGACGACGCGGAACAGCTCGTCGGGGTCGTGCCGACGCGGCGGCTCCTCATGGCCCCGCTGGAACAGCCGTTGTCGGACCTGATGATCCGGCGCGTGGTGGCCATTCCCCACACGGCGACGGTGATGGAGGCCTGCGAATTTTTTGTGCTGCACAAATTTTTCGCTTTTCCGCTGGTGGACGAGCAACGGCACGTGGCCGGCTTGGTGGACGTGGGCTTGTTCACGGAAGAAGTTTTCGACATTGCCGAGCGTGAACAGATGACAGAAGTGTTTGAAACGCTCGGTTTTCATGTTTCGCAGGTGCGCGACGCCTCGCCGTGGCGCGCGTTCCGCATCCGGTTTCCGTGGCTGCTCACGACCATTGTCAGCGGGACGTTCTGCGCGTTTCTCGCGGGGGCCTACCACCTGACGCTGGAGAAAAGCCTCGTCATTGCGTTTTTTCTCACGCTCATCCTCGGCCTCGGCGAAAGCGTGAGCATCCAGTCCATGACCGTCACCATCCAGGCGCTGCGGACCAACCGGCCGACCTTGCGCTGGTATCTGTCCTCGCTGGGACGCGAAATTCCCACGGCACTGTTGCTCGGCGTGGCGTGCGGCGTGGTGGTGGGGCTGGTGGTGCTGGCCTGGCAACGCGCGCCGATGCCGGCGTTCGTCATCGGCGCAAGCGTGACGTTCTGCCTGCTGACCGCCTGCGTCACCGGCCTGAGCGTGCCATCGGCGCTGCACGCGCTGAAGCTCGACCCCAAAATTGCCGCCGGCCCGCTGACGCTCGCGTTCGCCGACATTTTCACGCTGCTGTTCTATTTCAACCTCGCCAAATATCTGCTGTGATGGCAAACCGCTTCTCAACCCGAGCCCAACCCGCGAAATGGGACCCGGCGGAATACGCCGTCCATTCCGCCGTGCAGCAATCGTGGGCGCGCGAGCTCATCGCCGGGTTGAAGCTGCGCGGCGATGAGCGCATCCTGGATGTCGGCTGCGGGGACGGCAAGGTGACGGCGGAAATCGCGCGGGCCATGCCCCGCGGTTCGGTCGTCGGGATTGATGCCTCGGCGGAAATGATCGCGTTCGCACGGAAGACTTTTCCGTCATCGGCAATTCCTAATCTGACCTTTCAGGTTGGCGATGCGCGCGGAATCGGTGCGGTAGGGCGCGCCACTCCGGGGGCGCCGCCATCGGGCACAGGCGGCGGGCAGAGGGCTGCCCGCCCCCCCTTAGCTGCTGGACAATTTGATTTGATTTTCTCCAACGCCGCGCTGCACTGGGTGGACGATCACCCGGCCTTTCTGCGCGGGGCAGCGGCGGTTTTGAAACCAGGCGGGCGACTGGTGGTTTCCTGCGGGGGCAAAGGCAACGCCCACGACGTGTTCCTCGCCTTGCGCCCGGAAATGCGACTCCAGCGCTGGCGACAGTTCTTTCGGAAGCTCGAGGCCCCCTACTTCTTCTACAGCCCGGCCGACTACGACAAGTGGCTGCCCCGGTTCGGTTTTAAAACGCGCAGCGTCAAGCTGGCGCCCAAAGACGCGGTCTATGCCGGGCGGGACGGGTTTGCCGCGTGGCTGCGCACCACCTGGCTGCCGTATGTCCAGCGCGTGCCGGACAAGTTGCGCGAGGAATTCATTGCGGCGGTCGCCGACCGTTACCTGGCCAGACATCCGCCGGATGCGGCGGGCCATGTCCACGTCCGCATGGTGCGGCTGGAAATCGACGCGATAAAATTTTAAGTTTTGAGTTTTGAATTTTTAGTTAGGTCCAGCAGTCTTGGCTTTTCAACTCAAGACTCAAAACTCACAATTCAAAACTGGAACAAGCGATTGCACAGAAAATGAAAACGACCTTGAAGGAAATCCCTGGCTCAGTTGTTGCCCCTGCCGGTTTTCTCGCCAGCGGCGTGTTTTGCGACATCAAACGGCTCGGCACCGGCAAAGGTTCGAACAAGGGCCAAAAACGCGACCTCGCCCTGATTATCTCCGAAGTGCCCGCGACGGTGGCCGGCATGTTCACCACCAATCAGGTGGGCGCCGCGCCGGTGAAGGTTTGCGTGGAGCGCGTGAAAAAGGGAACCGCCCAGGCCATCGTTGTCAATTCCGGCAACGCCAATGCCTGCACCGGCAAGCAGGGCTTGCGCGATGCGTGCGAAATGACGGTGCTGCTCGCCAAGCATCTGCATATGCCGGCCGAACATGTCCTGGTTGGCTCGACGGGACGTATCGGCGTCACGTTACCCATGGCCAATGTCCGGGCCGGCATCAACGAAGCCGTGGCTTTGCTGGACAATTCGCGGCAGAGTGCCGATCAGGCCGCCGAGGCCATCATGACTAGCGACACGCGGCCCAAACAGGTCGCCGTGGAATTCAAGCTCGGCGGCAAAACGGTCCGCATTGGCGGCATGTGCAAAGGCGCCGGGATGATTCAGCCCGGAATGTCCGCCACGGGCGCCCGCCCTGCCGCGCTGCATGCAACCATGCTGTGTTTCATCACCACGGATGCCGCGATTGAGGCAAAAGTTTTGCAGGCGGCCTTGCAGGAAGCTGTCGCGCAAAGTTTCAACCGCATCACCGTGGACGGCGACATGAGCACGAACGACACGGTGCTGGTGCTGGCGAATGCATTGGCGGCCAACCGGAAGTTCGGAGTTCGGAGTTCGGAGTTCGGAGTTTTCCAAGCTGCGCTTGGTCACGTTTGCCTCGAACTGGCCAAGATGATTGTGCGGGACGGCGAAGGGGTGCATCGCATCGTGACGGTGCGGGTAAACGGCGCGAAAACGATGAAAGACGCCGATGCCGCGGCGCGCGCGGTGGCGAACAGTCCGCTGGTGAAAACGAGCTGGCATGGCGGCGACCCGAACTGGGGCCGGATTATCTGCGCTTTGGGTTATTCGCCGGCAAACATCGTCGAAAACCAGGTGGACATCGGTTACAGCGCCCCCGGTGGAACGAAAATCCTCTGGAGCCTGAAACGCGGTCAGCCGACGAAGGCGGCGTTCAAGCAACTCTGCGCCGCGGTGTCGCCGAAGGAATTTGAATTGCACATCAATTTGAATCTCGGCAAAGCCGGCGCGGTGATGTACGCCGCCGATTTGACCGAGGAATACGTGGACTTCAACAAGGGCGATGTCGGCGGCGATCCGGCAGCGTTGGGTGGATGAGTTTTAACCACGGATGAACACGGATTGTTCACGCAAAGACGCAAAGGCGCGGAGCAATAAATTGCGATTTAGAATTCGACCCAAGAATTCCGAAAGAAATCTTCGTCTCCGGGATTTTTGAAATGCTTATCTTCCGCGCCACAGAAAATCTTCCGCGACAAAGGAAACGATGCAAATGAGTTGTGATAAACCCAAAGACACGGCGTCTTGAGTTTGGCGTCCTCCGTCAGCACACATACTGCATTTATCTGTTCATCCTTATTGGAACGGAGGGTTCTGTTTCCACCCAGTTGATTCCGCGCCTCAATTACCTCACTTGTTTGACCAGCAAACGTTAGCACCGTCTCCAGTTGCCCATACATACCAGTGGCGATATCAAAGCCAGTAAAGAAAGAGTTTTGGCTTCTCGGGCGTTCGCCATCAACAATCACGTTGTCGTAAAGGATTACGGCGCATGGCAACTGTTGTTCCGAAGAGCTTCGCGTCTGTCCTGTCGCATCATTCAACATTGCACGTACTCGCTTGCCGGGAAGTTCGCACCAAGATGTACGACCCCATAGCTTCATTTCTGTGGCCATGCGGACGTCTTCATCATTTGGACAAGCTTCCTTGATTTCCGTAATTATCGTGCCATGAGGAGTGATGACCCGAAAGTCAGGGGTTCTTTTCTCTGCTTCTGGAATTTTCTCCACAGTATAAAGCAACGTCTCACAATATTGCCTGAAAAGCGTTTCAGATCTTGTCGGTCGCTTCATTCTGAAATTCATCCCAAAGTTTTCTAAATATCACAAACAAAAACGCCGCTGGAAGGCTCCAGCGGCGTTTGATTTTTTAAATGAGCGTTAATTCGCGGCGCGGCCGCCGACGCCCTTGGTGCCCTTGGTAATGGCGCGGGCGGGTTCCTTGGGACGCAGCGCGCGTGCGGCGGCACCGGCTGTCCACATTTCCGAATTGTGGATTTGGCCCAGTTCCTTCGCCAGTTGTGCCTGATAATTCTTGGCGCCGCAGGCCGAGAGCACGCGGGCGCATTCCTTGCCGGTTTTGACCCGTTTGTACAGGTCCTTGAACACCGGCAGCGTGGCCGCCTTGAACTTGGGCTTCCAGTCGAGCGCGCCGCGCTGGGCGGTGGCCGAGCAGTTGGAATACATCCAGTCCATGCCGTTTTCGTCCACGAGCCGGATGAGACTCTGGGTGAGTTCCTCGACGGTTTCGTTGAACGCTTCGCTCGGCGTGTGGCCGTGCGAGCGGAGCACGTCGTATTGCGCTTCCATGATGCCGGCCAGGGCGCCCATCAGCACGCCGCGTTCACCGGTCAGGTCGCTGAACACCTCGTGCTGGAACGTCGTCGGGAACAGGTAACCCGACCCGATGCCGATGCCGACGGCCAGGCACCGCTCTTCGGCGCGGCCGGTGGCGTCCTGCTCGACGGCAAAACTGGAATTGATACCCGCGCCGGTCAGGAAATTGCGGCGCACATTCAGGCCGGAACCCTTCGGGGCCACCATGATCACGTCCACGTTCTTCGGCGGAATGACGCCGGTTTGTTTCTTGTAGGCGATGGAAAAGCCGTGCGAAAAATAGAGCGCGTCGCCGGCCTTGAGATTTTTCTTCACGACCGGCCAGATGACGCGTTGGGCGGCGTCGGAGACGAGCATCTGGATGATGGTGCCGCGTTGCACCGCTTCCTCGATGTCGAAGAGCGTCTTGCCGGGTTTCCAGCCGTCGGCGACGGCGCGGTCCCAGTCGCGCTTGAACGACTTGGCCTGGCCGACGATGACATTGAAGCCGTTATCGCGCAGGTTGAGCCCCTGGGCGGGGCCCTGGACGCCGTAGCCGATGATGGCGATGACCTCGTTTTTGAGCACCTTGCGGGCGCGCGCCATGGGAAATTCCTTGCGCGTGATGACTTTTTCCTTCGTGCCGCCAAAGTTAATAATTGCCATAAATCAATTCTTTCTCTCCAGGTATTGGTTCAATGTCTTTCAGTTCGTTCAAATGAACTTTTAATTTTAAACATCAAAACACATCCGTCAAATGGAAAGGAATGACTGAAACCACGGATGAACACGAATTGACACGGATGGAATTTGCAACACGGTCGGCTTGGGCCAAAATCTAATTAGGCGGCAGCTTTCGGAAGCTCATCCTTCAAAACTGCCGTACCTGTCTTAATCTTGTAGCGCATGACCAAATACCATGGAAAACCAATTATCCAAAGCAGCGCGATAGCGATGAATAACACAATTGGCCCATACGAAATGCCAGACTTGTATCGCTTGAGCTGAATC
Organism: Candidatus Acidiferrum sp.; assembly: GCA_035506715.1. Lineage (GTDB taxonomy): Bacteria > Verrucomicrobiota > Verrucomicrobiia > Limisphaerales > UBA11358 > UBA11358. The sequence goes on from DATJOW010000087.1 coordinate 33,559, forward strand.
TTCGTCGAATCCACCGCTGCCCACAGCGCCATGCCCGCATTCAAGAAAACAGCAACGGGTACAATCGCGTTGCCAAATCTGATCGCGAAAAGTGACTCAATCAGCCAAATACCAACTGTCAACAGAATGGCGTCTCGTGGTTTCACACGCTTGTTATCGCCGAGTAATTGAAGGACGGCCATTTTGCACCCCATCCGATTTCATGCGGTAACGCTAGGCCGGGCGGAATTTATTGTCCAGCGTGGTTTTTCTGCCGCTCCGGGGCCTGCATCCCTTTGAACGATCAAACCCACGGCCGGAGCCGCGAGCTTCTATCTTTCGCACCTCCGGCGCTGTGTGTTGCCGGATTTATCCGTGTGAATCTGCGTTTATCCGTGGTTCAATCACTTCCGCGGCAGGGCGATCTTGCCGGTGCGGGTGATCTCCTGCACGCCGAACGAATCCATCAGACCGATGAACTTCTCCACCTTGCTCTCGGCGCCGGTGATTTCGATGGTGAGCGTCTTGGGCTGCACGTCCACGATTTTGGCGCGGAAGATGTCGGTGATTTGCATCACCTCGGCGCGCGACTTTGAGTCCACCGCCACCTTCACCAGCACCAGTTCGCGGTCCACGTATTCGCCTTCGTGGAAATCCTGCACCTTGATGACGTCCGGCAGCTTGTTGAGTTGCTTGACGATTTGCTCGAGCGTGGCCTCGTCGCCGTGGGTGACGATGGTCATGCGCGAGGTCTTGGGGTCCTGGGTCGGGCCGACATTGAGCGTGTCGATGTTGTAGCCGCGGCCGCTGAACAGGCCGGCGACGCGGGTGAGCACGCCGAACTTGTTTTCCACCAGCACTGAAATGGTATGTCGCATAAAATCCCGTCGGGACGGGATGGAAGGCTAACAACCGCACCGGGCACGGTCAATTTGCAAAATCGAGCCGCTGGCAACACGTGTTGACTCAGGATAAATGTTACCGGGGCTGGGAGCTGGACGAGGGGTTTGGCTATTCGTTGACTCAAGTTCGTGGTTACCAAGACAACGAACATGAGTTTGCCCTCAAAACGCGAATATTTAACCAAAATCCACGGTCGTTATCAGCGGGCCGGTCGGGAGCATAAGAGCCGGATCCTCGATGAGTTCTGCGCCATCTGCGGTTATCATCGCAAAGCGGCCTTGCGCTTGTTAAGCCGGCCCCTGTTTGGGTCACCGCGGCGGCGGCCTGGGCCTGTGCCGACCTATCAACCCCAGGTGATCTTGCCCATACTCAAAACCATCTGGCTGGCCACCGATCAACTTTGCTCAAAGCTATTAAAGGCGGCGCTGCCCGAGTGGCTGGACTGCTATGAACAGACCCATGGGCGCTTATCGACCCAACTGCGGCAACAACTCTTAGCCATCAGTCCGGCCCAGATCGACCGCCTGCTGCGCCCCCTGCGGGTACGCTATCCCCGGCGAGGTCTTTCAACCACCAAACCCGGCACCCTTCTGCGCCATCGCATTCCCACTCGCGGCGGCCCACCCGACACCACCACTCCAGGCCATATCGAAGCCGATACTGTTGCTCATTGTGGTGACTCCGTTGCCGGCAATTTCGCTTATTCCCTCACTTTTACTGACCTTTACAGCGGTTGGACCGAACTGCGGGCGGTCTGGAACAAAAGCTCCAGCGCTATCTTGGATCATTTAAAGAGCATCGAAAAAACGGCCCCCTTTACCTTGAAGAGCTTCCATGCCGACAACGGCAGCGAGTTCCTCAACTGGCCGCTCTATGAGTACCTCACCGGTCGCCAGTGGCGCCGCGTACCCTTCACCCGCAGCCGGGCTTATCGCAAAAATGACAATGCCCATGTCGAGCAGAAGAACTGGACCCATGTGCGCCAACTCTTGGGCCATGATCGTTTTGAGCATCCCCAACTCGTCGGACTCATGAACGATCTCTACACCCAGGAGTGGAGCCAGTTCCAAAACCACTTCCGGCCAACCCTTAAGCTTCACAGTCGCGACAAACGCGGCAGTCGCACCATCCGCCGATATGAAAATCCTCAGACTCCTTACGCCCGCCTCCTGAAGAGCCCACATATCAGCCCAACAGTGAAGGCTCAGTTGAAAGCCCGACATGCTCAACTTAACCCCTTTGCCCTTAAGAAATGCATTGAACAAAAATTGCGCTTGTTCTTCACTGCCAAAAGTAACCTCCAACCTGAGGCAACGTTGTCATGACTAACCCCAGCCCCGGGTAACATTTATCCGTGAGTCAACACGAACACCCACATCAACGGCTGGTGGCCGGCGGTTCGTTGCCCGCGGTTTTCAACATGGCGTGTTTGAAAAATTCGCCCGAGACGGTCAACTTGTAATCCCAGGATTGCATCAGCGTCGGCCCCCACTCGGGATCGAAACACCACGCCGCCCAACTGATGCCCCGGTCTTCCAGATATTTGATGATTTGCGGTCCGTAGTCGTCGTCCGCGAGCACGGTCCCCGGGCGCGCGGAGAAGCCGATCTCCGTGGCGATGATCGGGTAACGGCCGGCGGCAAAGCCAAAATCCTCCTCCCACTTGGGCGGCCACGGTTTCGAACGCTTGTTCGGGTACGGATGCGTCACGTAGCCGATGCCTTCGGCTTGAATGGGTTCGATGTTGAGCGGCGTCAGGTCGTAGGCCCAATCGAGGCCGGCCACGAGCGGGATGGTATTCGTGTCAAACGCGCGAATCACGCCGATCATTTGCTCGTTCAACTTTTTCCATTCGTCCCACGACATGCGGCCCAATTGTCCGCGATACAGGGTCGGTTCGTTGAACAGCTCATAAAACGCGACCGTGCTGTTCCCGTGATAATGCTGGGCGATGGTCCGCCAGAACGCGAACGTCTCCTTTTGCGTGGTGTCGTACATCGGGTCCTGGAACATCTCCATTTTCAGATTGCCGATGGAATGCCAGTCAATGTCCACGTAAAGGCCCAGGTCGGTGCACCACTCAACGGCCTGGTCGAGCAGCTTGAGGTATTCGTGCGGCGTGCGTTCGCGCCAGGCCGCCGGATGGACCGGCAGGCGGACGAGCGTGGCGCCCATGGCCTTCACCTCTTCAAACAGCTGCCGGTGCCAATGTCCCTGGTGCTCCAGCCGGTCGGGGTCGGCCACGGACACGCCGCGAAACAGGATGGGGTTGCCGGCCGGACCCATAAACTGGTTTCCCTGCACGCGGATGCGGGGAAGCGGGTTCGTTGCAGCACTGCTGAAGGGCCGCCCATACGGCCGCTCCTGCCACCAGCGACGATAATCGTTCGTTTGAGCGGTTGATTGGGCGGCGGCGTTTTGCAGCCAGAAAGTCACCAGGCAGAGACCGGCTAGGAATCGGAGTACGGTTTTCATCTGGTTCTTGGGCGATGCGGCGTTAATTAAGAGCAGGACCGCCGGAATGGCAAGGCGCAAAGCAGGCCTGCCCCCAAGTACACCGAATTATTCGCGGGCAGCGACCGGGGCAAATTCGCTAACGGCGGGGGTACCGGCAAAGCCAGGCTCCCCCTCCCGGTCGCAGCGGACTATTTGTCGGGCGGTCGATTAAAAATACCGGTCAATTACCCGGTTGATGCGCCCGTTCACATAGACGGTGTTCCGATGGCCGAACAACGGCTTGCGGTGTTTTTCAATCCGCACCTGCGATTGTTCGGCGCCGTCGATCACGAACTGGTAGACCTCATTGACCGGTTCGTTGAACAGCCGTCGGGATTGGAAAATCGTCCGACTATCCACCTGAATGTTCAGGGTGCCGCGGAGTTGATTGAAGTTGAATTCGACGAGGTGTCTCTCGGTGTGACCAACTGCCAAGGTGAATCTCATAAAACGTATGTGCTACCGGCCCAGCCAACATGCAATCCCCGTGCCAGTTACCGCCGCGCTGGCCGGTTGGTCGGGCCGGCGAGAAGCAAGGGTGGTCCTCACTGAAGTTTCAGGGTGGTGTCCCAATTAGCGCAAGGCATGTCCCGATTTGCCTTACCGGCCCGATTTCACAAAATTAAAAAAAGGGATTGTGCGCCTTTTCCTCCACCACGGTCGTCAACGGGCCGTGGCCGGGACAGAGCAGCGTTTCCGGCGGCAGCGTCAAAATCTGTTCGCGCACTTTCTGACGGGCTAGGTCCCAAGACTGGTTGCCGCGGCCGATGGACCCGGCGAAAATTGCGTCGCCCACGATGGCCACATGCGGCGCGTCCTCCTGCCAATTGCCCACCAGATAGGTCACGCCGTCCTCCGCGTGGCCGGGTGTTTCGCGGTGGGTCACCCGCAAACCGCCGAGCGGAAGGATCTCGCTGGGTTTGTTGCGCTGGTCCACCGGCGCGCTTTTGGAGCCGGAGTGAACGCGCACCTTCGGCCAGGCCGCGCGGATCGCGGGCAGCGCTTCGACATGATCCCAATGCGAGTGGGTGATGAAAACATGGCGCAGCTGGAGCTGCTCGGCGGCCAAGCAGTCCAAAATCGGCTTCGCGTCCAGCCCGGTGTCGAACAGCGCCGCCTCGCGCGTCACCTCATCCCAGACGAGATAACAATTCACTGTCAGACCCTCGCCGGCCGTCGTGAATACGCGCAGTTCGCGCCAGCGGCTTAAATCCTTGGGGACGGGCAACCACCCGTCGGCGATGGCCTCCAACTTGGCCGGATTCAACCCGAGCCGCCCGGCCAGTGCCGCGTAATTGGGTCGGGCGCCGGACCGCCCGGTTTCTTCGAGTACGGCCAGTTCAGTCTCCGAAATGGCCGCGGCTGCCGCCGCTGCGTCGGCGGATACATCGTTCATGGCCCGTGCTTTACGGATGATGTCGCCGATATGATCTTCCAGATTCACGCCCGCAACGGTAGCGGCCCGCGGCGGACATCGCAAGCCATCGTGTGCAGGGCGCGTGAGGGCGCTTGCCGGGGCGCCGGTTCTGTGCTAGAAGTGCCCCGGGATTCAGAACCTCATGTTTCGTTCAAAGGCTGACAAAGAGCGCGAGCGGTTTTATTTGCTGCCGGGGATGGGCGGGCGGGCCGCCCGGCAAAAGCATCTCTATTTCCTGAAATGGTCCGCCATCGCGGCGCTCGGAATGTCGGCCATCCTGGCGCTGGTGATGTATTTGCTGAACCGGCTCAGCCTCTGAGTGGCGCGCTTGACCCGCCGGCGTTTGCTGTTACCATCCGTGCGGTTTTTGATGAAAGGTTTCTGGCTCATTCCAACGCTGGCGGCCCTCGCCGGCGCCGCCCTGCCGCTGCGCGCGGAACCGACCGATGCCAAACTGGCCGACGGCATCAAGGCCGTTGTCAATGACAGCATTGTCACGATCGCCGAGGTGTTTGATTTCACCAGCCTGGCGGAAGCGGCATTGCGGCGGGAATACGCCGGCGACCCGGCCCGGTATCAGCAAAAACTGGACGCCACCCTGAACGACGGACTGGAGCAATTAATCGAGCGGCAGTTGATCCTGCACGATTTTGACGTGGAAGGTTACCGGCTGCCGGATTCCGTGGTGGACGAACTGGTCCAGGAACGCATCCGCGAACGGTTTGGCGACCGCATCACCCTGATGAAAACCCTGCAGGCGCAAGGGATGACCTTTGAGAAATTCCGGCAGGACGTGCGCGATCAGTGGGTAGTCGAGCAGTTGCGCCTTAAAAACATGTCCTCGACCAAAACCATCATCTCGCCTTACAAGGTCGAGACCTATTACCTGGCCCACACGAACGATTTCAAAGTGGAGGAGCAGATCAAGCTCCGCATGATCGTCCTCAACAAAAAATCCGATGACGACACCAATACGGTGCTGCGGGCCCGGGAAATTCTGGACGAGATCAAGGGCGGGGCGACCTTTCAGGAGATGGCGGCCGTGAATTCGGAAGGGTCCCAGCGCAGCCAGGGCGGCGACTGGGGCTGGGTGGAGCGCTCCGTGTTGCGCAAGGAACTGGCCGATGTCGCGTTCGCGCTCAAGCCCGGCCAAATCAGCGAAGTGATCGAAACGCCCGAGTCCTGCTATATCATGCAGGTGGAACAAACGCGTCCCGCCCACGTCAAGCCCCTCAATGAAGTGCGCCTGGAAATCGAAGTCACCCTCCGCACGCAGGCGCAGAAGCAGTTGGAACAACAATGGATCGCCAAGTTGAAGTCAAAAACCTTCCTCCGTTTGTTCTAGCGGCCGCACTGAAGTTTTGGACCCATGACTGGCTGGATCGGCATCTCCCTGGGTGACATCACCGGCATCGGCCCCGAGGTCGCCCTCCGGGCGCTTGCCGCCGAGGCGGCCAAGGATGATGCGCGCTACCTTTTGCTTGGCGACGCCGACTCGCTTCATCGCGTCAATCGGACCTTCGGCCTGAACCTGCCGCTGGAACCATTCGCCGATTACAGCCATTCCGGGCGATTCTTCGTCACCAATCCCTCAGCCAAACCGTTGGCGGAAAATCTGCCCGCCGGCTCACCCGAGGCCGCCCGCGCCGCTATGGCGGCGCTGCGCGACGGGGCCCAACGCTGTCTCCGGCGGGAGTTGGACGCCCTGGTCACCGCCCCCGTCAACAAGAAATCCATCGTGAACGCCGGCCATAAAAATTTCGTCGGCCAGACGGAATTTCTGTCGGAAATCGCCGGCGCGAAACGCACCGCCATGATGCTGCTGGGACACGACGAGCGCGGGCGATGGCTGCGCGTGGCGCTGGCCACGATCCACATTTCCATCAAAACCGTCCCTCAGCTGCTCACAGCCGAAAAAATAACGCTCGCCATCGAGTTGGCGGCCGAGGCTTGCCGCGATTTGCAGTTGCCCCGCGCGCGGGTGGCTGTTTGCGGTTTGAACCCGCACGCCGGCGAGGGCGGCGAATTCGGCGACGAGGAAATCAAGGTCATCACCCCGACTGTTCACGCCGCCCGGCAGCGGGGATTCGACGTCGTCGGGCCGTTGAGCGGCGACACGGTATTTCATTACGCCTTGCGCGGCGACTTCGATGCGGTGGTGGCCACGTACCACGACCAGGGATTGGCGCCGCTGAAAGCGGTGGCGTTTGACACCGGCGTGAACTGGACGCTCGGCCTGCCGTTCATCCGCACCTCGCCCGATCACGGCACGGCCTACGACATCGCCGGAAAAGGAATTGCCAATCCGTCCAGTATCATTTCTGCCATCCGGCTGGCCAAGCAACTGGCGAAAAATAAAAAGTAGGGACAGCGCGGTTGCTGTCCGGACGCCGCAGCGCGGCGTCCCTACCCAATCAGCTCCCGGACTTTCTTCTGAATATCCCCGCCGCGCATCAAGGATTCACCCACCAGAATCGCGCTCGCGCCGCATTGCTTCAGCCGGTCCACGTCGGCGCGCGCGTGGATGCCGCTCTCGGCGACGAGAATGGTTGAGGGTTGAGGGTTGAGGGTTGAGAAAATCCGGACCGCCAGGCGCTCCGTTGTTGCCAAATCCACCTGGAAATTTTTCAGGTTGCGGTTGTTGATGCCGATGAGCGGCGGACCGATTTTCAGCGCGCGCTCCAGTTCAGCTTCGTCGTGCACCTCCACCAGCGCGGCCAGTCCGGCTTCCGTCGCCAGCGCGTGGAATTTCCGGAGTTGTTCATCGCTCAAGATGGCGACGATCAGCAGGATGGCGTCGGCGCCCCATTCGATGGCCTCCAGGATCTGCCGCTCGTCGATGATGAAGTCCTTGCGCAGCAGCGGCAATTTGACCGCGGCGCGGATCTGCCGGAGATAATCCAGCGAGCCTTGGAAAAATTTCTCGTCGGTCAGCACCGACAGGCAACTGGCGCCGGCCGCCTCGTATTCTTTGGCGATGCGGATGGGGTCGAAGTTCTCACAAATCACGCCGGCCGACGGCGACGCCTTTTTTACTTCAGCAATCAGGGCGATGTCGCGCCGGCGCAGCCGGCGCAAGGCAGCGATAAAATCGCGCCGCTCGCCGCGCTCCAGCAGCGCATCGCGCAAATCGCCGGCGGCGAGCACGCGCTCCGGGAGTCTGGCGACTTCCAGCTTCTTTTGCTCAACGATGGTGTCGAGAATGGACATGACTGGCATTGGGAACATTTAACATTCAACATTGGACTTCTAGCATCCACTGAACCGCTCATGACGATGGTTGAGCGTTGAGCGTTGAATGTTCGATGTTGAATGTTTTCTCAATTTATTCCTCCTCATCCTTCACGCCCTGCATCCTTTTCGTCGGGCAGCCGGCGCGAAGCCAGCCGTTGACGAACGGATCCAGATCGCCGTCCATCACCGCCTGCACGTTGCTCGTCTCCACGCCGGTACGCAAATCCTTGACCATGCGGTAGGGCTGGAAGACGTAGCTGCGGATCTGGTTGCCCCAGGAGATGCTGCCCTTCTCGCCGTAGAACCGCTCCATCTCGGCCTTTTGCGCGTCGAGCCGCTGGGCGAAGATCCGCGAGAGCAGCAGCCGCATGGCGGTGGCGCGGTTCTGATGCTGCGACCGCTGGGTTTGCGACGCTACGACCAGCCCGGTCGGAATATGCGTGATACGCACGGCGGTTTCGACCTTGTTCACGTTCTGGCCGCCCTTGCCGCCGGAGCGGAACGTGTCGATTTGGAACTCGTTCGGCGGAATGACGAGATCGGTGTTCTCCTCGATTTCCGCAATCACGTCCACACTGGCAAAGCTGGTGTGTCGGCGTTTGTTGGCATCAAACGGCGAGATGCGCACCAGCCGGTGCACGCCGCGTTCGGCCTTGGCGAAGCCGTAGGCGTTTTCGCCCTGGATGAGCATCGTAACGCTCTTGAGGCCGGCGCCTTCGCCGGGCAAGGCGTCGGTCACCTCGACCTCCCAGCCGCGCGCCTCGGCCCAGCGCTGGTACATGCGCGACAGCATCTCCGCCCAGTCCTGGGCCTCCGTGCCGCCCGCGCCGGCGTTGATGCTCAGGATGCAATTTTTGCGGTCGTGCGGACCGCTGAGAAAGACCTTGAGCTCAAGCGCGTCGAGCTCCTTGAAAAATTTCGCCAGGTCGCGGGTGAGTTCCTGTTCCACCTGGGCCTGGGCTGCGGGCGGCTCAGCTTCGCCCAGTTCGAGCATCACGCGGAAGTCCTCGAGCTGTTTTTCCGCCTTGGCAAGCGGCTCGATCTTGTTGCGGAGGGAATTGGCCTCGTCAATCAGGCCCTGGGCCTTTTCGCGGTTGTTCCAGAAGGTCTCGGCGGCCATGAGCGTGTTGAGCTCGCCTAGGCGCTTTTGGGCACCGGGCACGTCAAAGAAACCTCCGCAGGTGTGTCAGTTTCCCGGCGGCAGTGGCGATGTCGGCTTTGACCGTTTCGAACATGCCGCGGAGGATAACGAAGCGGCACGCCGGAGGCCAGAACGGAAAACTAACGGAAAACTAAAACCCTCCCGGGCTTTGCACTTTCCGGCGCTGCGACCTTCGCAAGCTTGCCAGCAGGAACCACAGCGCGATCGCGAGAAGGAAGAACAGATAAAGTCCGATTAAAATCCGGCGCAAAATCCTGACGAGGCGTTCATCAACGGGCGGCGCCCCCGGTCCGGTGTCCGTCGCGGCCACGGTCGTGTCTGCCGGTGCATTCGTGGTTGGTGAAGTCAGTTTATTGGTTTTGGCGAGGATGGATGCATACCGGCCGGTGATCGGCGGGTTGGGCGCTCGGGTGAATTGCTCCGGCTGAGCGGGGGGAGAACTCTCGGGCTGCATGCCCCAACCGGACGGGTTGGCACCAGCCCGCGGGGTGGCCGCACCGGGATTGGCCCCCGAAGGATTTTGGGACGCCGGGCGGGAGGCCACCACCGGGCCGGGAACGAAGGGGACGGAAGGCAGGAACAGTTCAGCCCCGGCCAATTGCCCGCCGGTTCCGGTTATCAGCGCCGCGTTGTTCCATTCCTCCACCCGCCCATCAGCAAACATCAGGTTGCCTTTGAACCGGTGCATCTCCCAGGTCCACGACAACCGGCTGCCGGGTTCGATGCGCAACCGGCTGGGGCTGGTGTAGAAATTGGTCGTCAAGTTCCGGTCCCCGGCCAGCAGGGAATTCGGATTGGCATACCGGGCGTTTACGCCGATGAAGTAGCTAAGATTGCTGTTCTGCAGCGAGGCAAAATTGGTCGCCGGCAGGCGCTGGTCAGCCGGGCAAACCAGGAGGACCGGCGAACCCAGCTCGTTCGACAACACCTGAAACTGGCGGTAGGAAAAATAGAATTCCCCCAGCACGACATAACCGTTCTGGACGAATTCCTGCGACCCACCGGCGGCAACCGGCAGGGCCATGGGATACTTGTCGTCGTGCTCGTGCAGGAAAAGCTGAAACGCCATTCCCTGTTGCCGCAGGTTGTTTTCGCACTCGATGCGCCGGACTCTCCCCTGGCTCTGTTCCAGCACGGGCAGGATGAGCGCAGCGAGAATGGCGATGATGGCCATGACGCAAAGCAGTTCCACCAGGGAGAAGGCTCCGGACCGGCAGGTGGACGGGTTGGAGTTCATGCCGGAAAACGAAATTAGCATCGCCCATGCCACGGCGATTGCAGCATAAACGGGGTGATCGTCCATTCGGCTGCGCGTGAATTCCACGCATTCCGGCGTGAATTTCACGCCCGTGCGATCAGGGAATCCACCAGCGGCGGGTGACGGCACTGTCGGCGAAGGCCGGGCAGCGGGCCGGCCTCACTTGTGCGATGAAGCGCCGTTGACGAGGAGGATGGCGTAAATCAGCAGGCCCACGATCAGCAAAATCACTATGCCAAAGGCCAGCCAGAAATAGAGGCCGGCCTTGTTGCGTTTCTTGGAAAATTCCTTGCTGGTATCCAGGCTCGGGGCCCGGCCGGTGCCGCTTTCCAGATCACTCAGGCTCACACCCCGGGGAATGACCATGGTGGCCTCGACCTGCCGCTTGGGTGGGGCGGGAGCCGCGGCGGGGCCGGCAGTGGGAGCCGCGGCGCCTTCGACCTCCAGTTTCAATTCCACATTGCCAAGCCGCAGGGTCTGACCCGGTTTCAAAGGGCTTTCGGTGACTTTCTCACCGTTGATGAAGGTGCCATTGGTCGAGTTGAGGTCCCGGATGAGGACTTCGCTGCCGCGCAGGTGGACTTCGCAATGGTGGCTGGAGACGGATGCCTCGGCGATTTGAAACATGTTGTCCTCGACACGGCCAATGGTGGTGCGATCCACGTTCAGCTCGTGTGTGCGGCCGGTTACCGGCAGGCCCGGAGTCAGGATTACAAGTTTCGCCATGGACTTACGATGAAATGATTATGGACGCGCCCCGTTTCAAGTCAAACTGAAATCTGCTGGCGGTTTCTCTTTTCATCCGCGCCGTTCAATCAGGGCGCGGAATTCCGCGAACAACGGGGTCGAATCATGGGGCCCGGGGGACGCCTCCGGATGATATTGCACACAGAACACCGGCCGGGTTTTGTGGCGCATTCCCTCGACCGTCTGGTCGTTCAGATTGATCCGATTGACGGCCACGTCGGATGGCAGCGATTTCGCGTCCACGGCAAAACCGTGATTCTGCGAAGTGATTTCAACCCGGCCGGATTCCAGGTCCTTCACTGGCTGGTTCGCGCCCCGGTGACCGAACTTGAGCTTGAAGGTTTTGCCGCCGAACGCCATGCCGAGAATCTGATGGCCGAGGCAGATGCCAAAAACCGGCACGCCGCTGTCCACCAGGATTTTGACCTCGCGTACGAGGTAATCGAGCGCCGCCGGATCGCCGGGGCCGTTCGACAGAAAGATGCCCGCCGGCTGGTGTCGGAGCGCCTCGGCGGCGCTGGCGGTGGCCGGCAGGACCTGCGTGCGAAAGCCATGCTGCCGCAGCCGGCGGAGGATGTTGTATTTCATCCCGTAATCGAAGGCGACGATGGGAATGTCCGCCGGCGGCAATGGCTGGCGCACCTGGCGCGCGTTGGCCGTTTGGTTGCCGGCCGCCAGCTTGAAACTGGCGCTCTGCTCGTCCTTTTCGTCCCAGCGAAACGCCTCCCGGTGCGTGACTTCCCTGACGTAGTCCACGCCGAGAAAAACGAATTCCTTCGCGCGTCTGACCGCATCGGCTGCGGATACGTCCTCCGTGGAAATGAACCCGTTCATCGCGCCGCGCACCCGCAGCTTTTTGGTCAGCGCCCGGGTATCGACGCCCTGGATGCCGGGAATCCCGTTTTTCTTAAGATACTCGTCCAGCGAGAAATCCGCGCGCCAGTTACTGACGACGGGGGAGAGTTCCCGAATGGCAAATCCCGCCACGTGCGGGCGCCACGATTCCACATCCACCTCGTTCACGCCGTAATTGCCGATGAGCGGGTAGGTCATCGTAACAATCTGGCCTTTGTAGGACGGGTCGGTGAGGATTTCCTGGTAACCGGTCATGGAGGTATTGAAGCACACTTCACCGCCCGCGGACGCGCGCGCGCCGAAGCCTCGTCCGTGAAACACAGAACCGTCCTCGAGTGCCAATATCGCCTGCATTAAAATTTTCCTATCCTAAAGTTGCGGTGGCACCGGTTCAAGTTTTTACCAAAAAACAAAACGGGCGCCGCCGTTTCCAGCTGCGCCCGCCGGCAGGTTGCTTTGTCTCACGCGCCCGCCTTGAATTTTTCCAGTTTGGCGATGAACGCCTTCGGCCCCCCTTTGGCGTAGCCGACTTGGCGGCCGATTTCCTTGCCATCCGAGTTCAGCACCACAAACGTGGGAAAGCCCTTGACATCATACCGGCCTTTCAAGGCGGCGTTGGCCTTTTTCAGGTCAGCGGGCTGGACCTTTTTCCGGGGATAATCCAGTTCCACCAATACGAGGTTTTTGGCGGCGTACGCCTGAAACTCCGGCGTGTCGAGCACGTCCTGTTTGAATTTCATGCACCAGCCGCACCAGTCCGAGCCGGTGAAATCCAGCAACACCATCTTTTTCTCTGCCTGGGCCTGGGCCTGGGCCTTTGGCAAGTCGGTCAACCACACCGGTTCCGAGGCATTTGCCCGCCAGAACGCCGCGGCCGCCAAGAGGAGAATTGCGATTTTTTTCATGATCAATGATTGGTTATTTGACCGCGGCTGGCTCGGTTCGTTCATGCCACGCGATCCGGCCGCCCACGACCGTCGCCACCGCCCGCCCCCTGAGTTTCCACCCAAAGAACGGGCTGTTGACCGATTTGCTTGCCGTTGTCGCCGGCTTAAATACCCATTCCGCGTCGGGATCAAACACCGTCACGTCTGCATCGGCGCCAACCGTCAGCGTGCCCTTGTTTAATTTCAGCAGCCGCGCGGGGTTGATCGTGTATTTGGCGATTAGATCGGACAACCCCAGCCGTTCCGAGTGGTACAGTTGCATCAGCGACAACGCCAGGCCGGTCTCCAATCCCGTGATGCCGAACGGGGCATAATCGAACTCGACCTCCTTTTCGTAATCGCAATGCGGCGCGTGGTCGCTGCACAGGATGTCAATCGTGCCGTCAGCCAGGCCGGCCAGAATCGCCTCGCGGTCGGCAGCCGAACGCAGGGGCGGGTTCATTTTGAAATTCGTGTCGTAGGCCGGCCAGTCGGGAAGCGGATCGTCCTGGAACCGCGCCAGGTCCCTGCCGTCGTTGGCCCAGAAACGCACGCCCCCGGCCACGGCGGCGTCAGTGAGCGTGAAATGGTGCGGGCAGGCCTCGCCGGAAACCGGCACGCCGCGCTTCTTCGCCTCGCGAATAAGCTGCACGCTGCCGGCCGCGCTGAGGTGCTGGCAATGGACCCGCGCGCCGGTGAGTTCGGCCAGCCGGATGTTGCGCGCCACGATCATTTCCTCGCCCGCCGCCGGCCAGCCGTGCAAACCGAGCGCGACATTCCAGTAGCCTTCGTGCATCACGCCCTCGGTCACCAGCGAATAATCCTGGCAATGGTCCATCACCGGCAGGTCGAACATCTTCGCGTATTCGAGCGCGCGGCGCATCAGTTCGTTGTTCTGCACGCAGTGGCCGTCGTCGGTGATGGCCACCACCCCCGCCCGCTTGAGCGAACCGATGGGCGCGAGTTCCTCGCCGGCGATGTTCTTGGTGATGGCACCGGCCACGAAGACATTCACGCGGCCCTCGCTCGCCGCGCGTTCGCGGATGAGCGCGACCGTGCCGGCCGTGTCCACGGTGGGAACCGTGTTGGGCATGCAAACGACCGACGTGAACCCGCCGCGCGCGGCGGCGGCCGTGCCGGTGGCGATGTTTTCCTTGGCGGTCTGACCGGGTTCGCGGAGATGAACGTGCAAATCAATCAGCCCGGGACAAACGATCCGGCCGCTCACGTCCATGCGTTCAGCATCCCGGGGCAACTGCGACGCCACTCCCGGGCCGACCGCGACGATTTTGCCTTCGGATATCAAAACGTCGGCTGGGTCGTCGAGGCGGTTCGCCGGGTCCACGACACGTCCGCCGGTGAGAAGCAATGCTGCCATGCGGACAGCGAGTCTACACACGCGGAATTGACAACGCAAGCCGGTCCATTAAGATTTGATCCTGCCCGGCGCGGGCTGAGCTGGCCAATTGGTTTAGGGCGGGCTCGCCGCGCCGAGGTCCCGCAGTCCGGGACCGAGGCGGGCGTAGTTCAATGGTAGAACGGAAGCCTTCCAAGCTTCACACGAGGGTTCGATTCCCTTCGCCCGCTCCACGTTTCAAGCCGCCGGCGCGACCGCCGTGATTTTTGTTCCCGCCAGATGACACGCCGCCCGATGCTCGAGCGCCGTGTCGCGCAACGACGGGAATTCCGTCCGGCACCGGTCTTCGGCAATCGGACAACGCGGATGGAACGGACAGCCCGGCGGCGGGTGAATCGGCGAAGGCACGTCGCCCGGCAGCACAATGCGCTGCCGCTTCGTTTCCGGATCCACTTCCGGCACCGCGGAAATCAGGGCCTGCGTGTAAGGATGTTGCGGTTCGCGGATGATGGTTTTGGCGTCCGCCGTTTCCACGATTTTGCCCAGGTACATCACCATCACGCGCCGGCTGATGTGCTCGACCACGGCGAGATCGTGGGCGATGAACAGGTAGGCAATGCCTCGCTGCTGCTGCAAATCGCGGAGCAGGTTGATGATTTGCGCCTGCACGGAAACATCCAGCGCGCTCACCGGCTCGTCACAGATAATCAGCCGGGGCTCGACGGCGAGCGCGCGGGCGATGCCGATGCGCTGGCGTTGGCCGCCGGAAAATTCGTGCGGGTAACGCTGCGCGTAAATCGGGTCGAGCCCGACGGCCTGGAGCAATTCCGCGATGCGTTTCCGGCGGGCGGAGGAGCTGTCGGTCAGTTTGTGAATGTCCAGCGCCTCGCCGACGATCTGCTCGACGGTCATGCGCGGGTTGAGTGAGCCGTAGGGGTCCTGGAAAATCATCTGGAACGTGCGCCGGCGCGCGCGCAGCAGCGAACCGCTCATTCGCGTGATGTCCTCGCCATCGAGCAGGACGCTGCCCGCGGTCGGCTCGACCAGCCGGACGATGGCGCGGCCCAGCGTCGTTTTGCCGCAGCCGCTTTCGCCGACCAACCCGAGCGTCTCGCCCGGCTCGAGGCTGAAGCTCACGTCGTCCACCGCCTTCACGAATTCATGGACGCGGCCGAACATCCCGGGTTTGACCGGGAAATGCACCTTCAGGTTTTTGACTTCGAGCAGGCTCATGGTGATTTCCAAAACGGGCATCGTACCCAACGCCCGGCCTCGACCTCGACCAGTTCGGGCAC
The DNA here is from genome assembly GCA_035506715.1 of Candidatus Acidiferrum sp. GTDB lineage: Bacteria > Verrucomicrobiota > Verrucomicrobiia > Limisphaerales > UBA11358 > UBA11358. The sequence goes on from DATJOW010000087.1 coordinate 49,188, forward strand.
TGCTTTTGAACACTCGGGCTTGGCAATGGGACAACGCGGAGCGAACCGGCAGCCGGGCGGGAAATTGCCGATCCGCGGCACGTTGCCGGGAATGGCCGACAACCGGGCGGCGTCGCCGCGCAGTTTCGGCACACTCGCCATCAGCGCCTTCGTGTAGGGATGCAGCGGCCGGCGTAACAGTTCCTTCGCCGGCGACAGCTCGACAATCTGCCCGGCATACATCACCGCCACACGATCGGCCATGTCACCCACAATGCCCAGGTTGTGCGTGATGAGCAGAATCGCCATGCCCAGCCGCTGCTTGAGCTCGTGGAGCAGCTCCAGAATCTGCGCCTGGATGGTCACGTCGAGCGCGGTGGTCGGCTCGTCGGCCACGAGCAGTTTGGGTTCGCTGGCCAGCGCCATGGCAATCATCACCCGCTGCTGCATGCCGCCGGACAGCTCGAACGGATAGTTCCGGAGGCGCGACTCCGGCGCCGGAATGCCGACGAGCTTCAGCAGGCGGATGACCTCGGCGTCGTTCGCCTTTTCCGGGAGGTGCAACTTGAGCGATTCCTTGATCTGGCTGCCCACGCGGAAGACCGGATTCAGCGCCGCGCCGGGTTCCTGAAAAATGTAACTGACCACGCCGCCGCGAATGTTCCGCAAGGCTTCACCCGACATTTTTAACACATCGGTCCCGTACAGCCGAATTTCGCCGCCGACATAATTCGCCGGCGGCGCGGGGACGAGCCGGGCGATGGACAGGGCGGTGACGGTCTTGCCGCAGCCGCTCTCGCCGACCAGACAAACGGTTTCCCCCGCGCCAATGGCGAGCGACACGCCGTCCACGGCGCGCAGAGCCTCGGCGCCGGAGCCGAAATCCAGTTTCAGGTTTTTAATTTCCAACAAATTCATTCTCAAGCAGTCCGGAGCCAGAATTCAGAATCCGGAATTTCGCGAAGCACGACAAACGCACTTTTACGAATTCGGGCTCCTGGCTTCTGGCTTCATAAAGATTTGGTGTCCGCGGCGTCTCTTAAACCATCGCCGAGGAAGTTGAAAGCGAGAACGGTGACAAAAATGGCCGCGCCGGGCGCGAGCAGCCAGGGAAAGTTGCGCAGGATCTCCGTGTTTTGCGCGGCGGTGAGCATGTTGCCCCAGCTGGCATTGGGCTCCTGGATGCCCACCCCCAGAAAACTCAGCACCACTTCGCCGAGGATGTAATAGGGCACGCTCAAGGTGGCGGCAACGATGACGTAGGAAAACGTGTTCGGCAAAATATGGCGGACGATGACCCGGAGATGCGATTGCCCGAGCGCGCGCGCAGCCAGGACAAATTGCTGTTCGCGCAATGACAGGGTCATCCCACGAATCACCCGCGCCATGCTGGCCCAGCCAATAAAGCTCAGGATGACAATAATCATGGCATAGACCTGGGCTGAACTCATCCCCGGGGGAAAGGCGGCGCGCAGCGAAATGATGAGATACAGCGCGGGAATGGACATGACCAGTTCGCAGAGCCGCATGATGACCGTGTCCGTTGTGCCCGAGAAATAACCTGAAATGCCCCCGATGATCATGCCGAACGTGAAGGACAACAGGATGCCGACGACCCCGATGGACAGCGAAATTTGCGAGCCGCAGAGCAGCCGGGAAAGGACATCGCGGCCGAATTGGTCCGTGCCGAGCGGATAAACCGGATAGTTAACATCGCCCGTGCCGAACAGATGAATCGTGGCCGGGATCAAACCGAAGAGCTTGTATTTGTCGCCTTGAACCAGGAAATGGATCGGCTTCAGATCGCCGGGAACGGCGCGATAGTTAAAATTGCCCGGCAATTGCTCGTACCGCGGCACCGCCAGATGAAAACCGGCCAGCCGGGGCCAGGTGGGCGGATGGAAGAACCGGTCGCGATCCTGCCGCTCGTAACCATAGGGCGCAATGAACCCGGCAAACAACGCCACGAGATAAAGCGCGATCAAAATCACACCGCCCACCATGGCGATGCGCCGCTGTTTCAGCCGCCGCCGAAACAATTGCCAGGGCGACAACGGCTGTTGCGCGGCGGCATTTTGAGTTGGTGGAGTCGCTCCCATTTCATTTCAACCGGATACGCGGATCGCTCCAGGCGAGCAGGAGGTCAGCCATGAAGTTGCCGATGACCAGCAGCGCGGTGGCCATCACCACGCAGTCCACAACCAAATAGGAATCCTTGGCAAAAAACGCTTCCATCGTCAGCCGGCCCAGACCGGGCCACGCCATGATGTTTTCCACGATGAAGGCGCCGCTCAAGAGCGCGGCGAGCGAGTAGCCGAAGATGGTCAGGAGCGGATTGATGGCGTTGCGCAGCGCATGTTTCCAAACCACCCAGCCTTCGCCCAGGCCGCGCGCGCGCGCGGCGGTGACGTACTCGGCACGGAGCGTGTCGAGCAGATTGGAGCGCATCTGGCGCATGATGCCGGCCAGGTCGGCGGCCGCCAGCACCAGAGCCGGCAAAACCAGATGGCGAGCCCGGTCCCAAACCTGTTCCAGGGGGCTCATCAGATCATAGAGTGGACTTTGGGCTCCGCCGACGGGAAACCAGCCGGTAGCTGCGGCAAACCACAAGGCGAGCAAGGACAGCAGCACATCCGGAACGGACAGACCCACGAAGGCGACCAGCGCACAGGCGCGATCCACCCAGGAATCTCGTTTCACCGCCGCCCAAATCCCCAGGGGCATGGCCACTCCCCAGGCCACGATGAGGGCGGCAAAGGACAACAGGAAAGTATT
>DATJOW010000088.1:0-3786 GCA_035506715.1 Candidatus Acidiferrum sp.
GTGGATTCCGAACTGGCCTGGTTGCCGTTGAGCAAAAACGATCTGGCGCTGTCCGGCCCGCTGGGGAACTGGGCTTATGGCGCCACCAACACAGGGTGGCTCAATCCCACCAACGGCATTTTGCTGGTCGCGCGACTCGACGGCCCGTCGGCGGAAGTTGCGCGCGGTCTCGTGGACAAGGCACTCGAGGCGGAGCGCGACGGATTCTGGGGCCGCGCCTATTTCGACGAACGGGACATCAGCGATCCTGGCTACAAGCTGGGCGACGAATGGATTTCGGCGGCGGCGAAGATCAGCCGTGAAATCGGGCTCGAAACGACGGTGGACGAAAAGCCCGCCACGTTCCCCGCTGATTTTCCCATGAGCCAGATTGCCATTTACATGGGGTGGTACGCCAACGACGCCGACGGCCCGTTTGCGTTGCCCCGGGTTGAATTCATGCCCGGCGCGTTTGCGTATCATTTGCATTCCTTCAGCGCGGCGACGTTGCGCAGTACGACCCAGAATTGGTGCGGCCCGTTGCTCGCCAAAGGCGCGACCTGCACGATGGGTTGTGTGTACGAACCTTATTTGTCGTTCACCCCGAATGTGGCGGCTTTTCTGGGACGGTTGGCCAACGGGTTTACCTTCGGCGAGGCGGCCTGGGCATCACAGCCGGCCCTGTCCTGGCATACCACGGTCATCGGCGACCCGCTCTACCGTCCTTACGGCAAGCCGCTCGTGGAATTGCACGCCGTACTGGCGCGCGCCCACAGCCCGCTCGTCGAATGGTCCTTTTTACGGCTCGCGGATTTGGAACTCGTCCGGGGCGTGGCTGCGGGTCGGGTTGCGAACTTCATTGATAATCTTCCCGTCACCACCAACAGCGCCGTGCTCACCGAAAAGCTCGCCGACGTTTACGAGAGCGAAGGCAAACCGTCCTCGGCCATTGACACCTACCAGCTCGCCCTCGCCCGCCATCCGTCACCGGAACAGCGTATTCGCGTCCGCCTGACGCTCGGCGATAAACTGGTCGCCGTCGGGCGCGAAAGTGACGCCATCGAAAATTACCGACGCCTGCTCACGGAATCGCCGGATTACCCCGGCAAACCGTCCGTGGAGGCAAAAATGGCCGCGCTCGAACAAAAGCTCGCCAACACGAACAGCGCGGCGAAGAACGAAGCGGAAGCGAGGTAATTTTTCCCGGTGGCCTGGGTGAGGGACAGCTTGCTTTTTTCAGCTTGGGCTTCAACCCTGTCCGGATGGCGACGTTTTACGACACGCACGCGCACCTCGATTATCCTGACTATGCAAAGGACCTGCCGGAAGTCATCGCCCGCGCTCAGGCGGCCGGCATCGCCAAGATGATTTCCATCGGCACGAGCCTGAGCAGCAGTGAACGGGCCATACGGCTGGCCGAAAAGTTCCCGCCCGTTTACGCGGCCGTCGGCTGGCACCCGTCGGAGGCAATGAAAGCGCCGTCCGACCTGCGCCCGGCGCTGCGTGAATATGCCAAACACCCCAAGGTTGTCGCCGTCGGCGAAATCGGCCTGGATTATCATCACTTGCCCGGTTCACAGGGGGGCACCGCCGAGGACGACCATCGCTACAGGCAAAGGCAGGCGGATATTTTCCGGCAGCAACTCGAAGTGGCCGCCGGGTCAGGATTGAATTGCATCATCCACCAGCGGGACGCGTTTGACGACACGCTGGCGCAACTCAAGCCGTTCGCCACAAAAGTCCGCGGCGTGTTCCATTGTTTTGGCGAGAATGCCGACCGGATGCGCCAGGTTTTGGGCATTGGCTCGGTGGTCAGCTTCACCGGCATTGTTACGTTCAAGAACGGCCAGAACGTGCGCGACACCGTGGCGGCCACACCGCTCGACCAATTCATGCTGGAGACCGATTGCCCGTATCTCGCGCCCGTGCCGTATCGCGGCAAACGCTGTGAGCCGGCCTACGTGAAGGAAATTTCCGAAGTTGTCGCCCGGGTCAAGAGCTGTTCGCTCGACGAATTGAGCGCGGCGACCTGCAGGGCGGCAAAGGATTTCTTCCCGAAACTGTAGCGGCGCAGCCGGCCAGGCGCCCTTTTTTCGGGAAATTGAAGCGGCAGCTTTCTGCCAACCAGCCGGCGCGTCGGTTCCGGCAGAGGCCGGGCATTTTCATGAAAGCTATAGCCGCAGGCTTTGAGCTTGCGCTGGACGCGACCTGAAGAGTCTGTCGGACTTAGAGGTGTTGAAGCGGATTAAAGATGGACGAAAACATTGGCGGGGAAAAGGAGGCGAAAGAAGTGGGTTCAGAGAAATTAGGATCAGCGCCATGATTCGACTCCCGATTCAAAAACCGCGAGTTCAGCCCCAGACACGGGCCAAACGTCGGCAGTTGAAGGCCAGACCCACCAACTGCCATTCCAATTTTACTTTTTGGAGACCCCGCAACCCAAAACGCACAAAGCCCAGCACGTGTTTGATGTTGCCGATCGCCGGTTCCACTGTGCAACGCCGAAGCCGATACAGTTCCCGGCCCAAGGGCGTTTGTAGTCGTTCCCGCAGTTGCTGCCGGATCTCCTTGCGCCGTCGTCGCCATGCCCCCGGCGTCCTGACTTTGGCCTTGGCATTGGCCACCTGCGCGGGGGGACAAAGCACCGTCAGTCCATACGCTGCCTCCACCGCCGCCACTTGCCGAATGTTTTCGTAACCCGTATCCACCAGTAGATGTTCCACTGCGCCCACGTGCCGGATGATCTGCGCGCTCATCGGCTGGAGTTGCTGGCGGTCGGTCCTATCCCCGACAACATCCGTTGCCACAATCAATCCAAGGCCCTGGACACTGACCGCCACTTGGGCATTATAACCTTGCAGACAACGTCCCTGGGCCCGGGTCAGATGACTGTCCGGATCGGTGGGATTGATCGTGTCGGTCGCACGCGGTTGCGGTGGCAGCGGCGGTCGGCGATCCCCCGGCGGTCGTTGCTGCTGTTGCACTGCCTGTTCCTGCTGGCGTTGGCGGGCTTGGGCTTCTAATTGCGCTTTGGCTTGCCGCAACCGCTCCCGCCGTGCCTGAGCCTGACTCAACTCTTCGGGCAGTTGATCGCCATCCCCATCGCCTTGGTCCGCCCTTTGGGCTCGGGCCAGCAACTCTTCGACTTGGGCCTCCAGTTGGGCCAGCTCGGCATTCAACCGGGCGGCGGTGCGGGTTTTATGCTTGGCCGCATTGGCCTGCAGCTTGGTGCCATCCAGAGCCACCACACCCCACTTGAGCAGACCGGTCTGCCGCGCCAGTTGCAACAGTTGCACAAACACGCTGTGCAGCAACGGCCCATTATCACGACGAAAGGCCGCCACCGTGTCATGGTCCGGATGCGTATTGGCCGCCAGATATCGCACGGAGAGATTTTGATAAGTCGCCCGTTCGATTTGCCGCGAACTAAAGAGGCCATTGGCATAACAGTAAATCAGCAGGCCCAGCATCATCGTCGGCGGATACTGCTGGCTGCCGGTGCCACGGTGATTGATACGGGCTGCGCTCACATCCAACAGCGGCAGGGCATCCACCAGAAAATGAACCAGATCATCGCCCTGAACCCACTCGCGCATATCCAGCGGCAGCAACATCGGCGTATTCCGATCCACATCGACAAATCGCGCACTCATGTCCCCTTGGACGCCCTTATCTAAAAACCGTTCAGCCTAAGTCCGACAGACTCTGAAAGTCGCGGCTACATGGCTAGGCGTACGTGCGCGACTGTAACCGCAACCTTCAGGTTGCGTTCCCCCAACGCCGGTGATTGCCAGATGTGCCTGGCCA
>DATJOW010000089.1:0-4203 GCA_035506715.1 Candidatus Acidiferrum sp.
ACCTGAAGGTGCTCGGCATGCGTTTTAATCCGCACGCGATCCCGGTGTTCTTTGACAAGGAGGGATTTCACGCGGCGCGCGGGGCGGACAAGGCCGTGAATTATCTTTACGCCGACGGCCATATCAAAAACCTGCTCACGATGGAAGGGATGCCGCCGTGATGATCTCGCTGCAAAACGTCCGAAAACGATTCGGCGCCATCGACGCGGTGCAGGACCTGACGCTGACTGTCCCGCGCGGTGAAATTTTCGGGCTGCTCGGCCACAACGGCGCCGGCAAAAGCACGGCCATCGGCATGATGCTCGGGCAGGTCTGGCCGACGCGCGGCGAGGTGAAGGTGTGCGGGCACGACGTGACCACGCAGCGGGCCCGGGCGCTGGCCCGGGTCGGCGCCATTTTCGAAACGCCCGCGTTTTACGATTATCTCTCCGGGCGCCGGAACCTCGAAATCCTCTGCCAATATTCCGCGCCGACGCCGCCCGAGCGGATTCGCGAAGTGGTGGACTGGGTGGGGCTGACCGGCCGCGAGCAATCGGCGGTAAAAACCTATTCGCACGGCATGCGGGCGCGGCTGGCTATTGCGCAGGCGCTGCTGCCGCAGCCCGAACTGCTGATTTTCGACGAGCCCGGCAGCGGCCTGGACCCGGAAGGCATCGCGGAAATGCGCGGGACCATCATCCGGCTGCATCGGGAGCTGGGGCTGACGATTTTGCTGTCGTCGCACCTGTTGAGCGAGGTGGAGCAGATTTGCACGCGCATCGCCGTGCTGAACCAGGGCCGCAAGGTGTTCGAAGGCCGGATCGCCGACGTCAAGGCGGGGCCCGGGCGCGTGATGCTCCGGACACCGGATTTCGCAGCGGCGGCGGCGCAGCTGCGCGAACGCGGCATCATCACAAATTCAGCAGAGGGCAAATTCATCACGTTGAGCGAGGGGAGGACGACGGCCGATGCCGCGAAGGTGCTGGTGGAAGCCAACCTTCCCGTTGACGGCCTCTGGCAGGAGGAACAAACCCTGGAGAACTTTTATCTGAGCTTGGTGAGAGGCGAGTCGCCCGCCAACGACCAATAGCCATGTTCTTCGCCCAGCTAAAAAACGAACTCTGGAAGCTCTTTGGCAAGAAGCGCACCTACATCGGCTTCGGCGCGTTTGTGCTAGCGCAGACGGTGATGCTGCTGATGTTCAAATACACACACTGGCAGCGCGAGGTGGAGCGGCTGCTGGCCGGGAACGGCTATCTGGCAAATGAATACATTTCGGCCCTGACGGTTTCGCTGGTGATGGTCTGGCCGCAAATCCTGCTGCTGATGCCGCTGTACGTCGCGCTGGTGGGCGGCGACCTCGTGGCGAAGGAGGCCGAGGACGGCACGCTGCGGATGATTCTGTCGCGGCCCATTTCGCGTCTCCGGCTGTTGCAAGTGAAGTGGCTGGCGGGAATCATTTTTGCCGCGGTGCTGGTCCTGGTGCTGGGCGCCATCGCGCTGGGTTTCGCGCGGATTTATTTTCCCTGGAAAGGGATGTTCGTCTTTGGCCAGACGCAGCCCAACGTCACGTTCGGCATTTTCACGCCGGAGCAGGGGCTGACGCTGTACGTGGTTTCAACCCTGTTCAGCATCGTGAACGCCGTCACCTTGCTGTCGGTGGCCTTCATGTTTTCGTGTTACAACATGAAGCCGGCGGCGGCGACCATCCTGGCGCTGTCGTTCCTGTTCTCGAACATGGTCATCCAGCACATCCCGTTTTTCGAGCCGTACCAGAACTGGTTCATCACCCACCATTTCGAAAGCTGGTTCCTGGTGTATCAGACCCCCGCGCCGTGGGCGCAAATCCTCCAATCGGAAATCACGCTGGCCGCCACCTGCGCCACGGCCTTCATCATCGGCGCCATCGGTTTTCAACTGCGCGACATCAAGACGTGATATCCATTTCCACCGTTCTCGCCATGTTTTTGGCAATCATCGGAAGTGCCAGTGGACATCGCTCTCTTCTACCGTTCCGTTGGCGCCGACCCCAACTTCGATCAAGGTATACGTCGTTATCGAAGATTTTTCGACAAGGGGGCTGGCCAAACGAAGGTTGACACTGTAATTGTTCCCGCCAAGAGGATCGCAGCAGACAATTTCATCAAGAGACAGGCGGCTGCCGTCGATTTTGGGCCAGAAATTGGTGATGGCTTTGGTCGCAATCGTCTTGAGCGCTTCTTCCGGGATTTTGGGTTGCCCATCCAGCGTGCAAGACCACAATGATTGGCCCTTCTGCGACTTGAAGCACGCGACGTTGTCTCGCACCGCAATGTCAATGCCCGTGGCATTGCCGCCGCTCAATGTGTCGTCGCAATAGATTGCCTCATACGCAGTTCTTTCTGGACTGTCCGATTGCGGAAACCGATGCGAATAGCGGATTAAATTGAGAGTAAGACTGTGCCCTTTGAGGTCAGGATCTGAATTCGTGGCAGCAAGGCCGGCTGTGATCGCTGCGCGCCGTATAAAAGACAAATCAGGCGGCGCCGGCTTGATGTTGGCAGTGAATATTCGGGCAGGTTCCTGGCTGTTGTCGGGAAAGGTCTGCGTCGGTAGCAGACATGCGTCCGAAACACCGTCGAACTCCTTCAGATGGTAAACGCGGGCGAAGGTTGCGAGATCGATTGGCGGCGTATCCTGCAGCATGACCAAGACACACATGCCGACACAGAAATGACAGGTGCTGTAGTACCATTTGCCGTTCGACCCCTTGGCCAGGAATATGTCGCTTACCCGATGAGGCGCCTCCTTGCCACAATGGCTCTTATAAACCAGCCACTCGCCGTCCTGCATCAAAATCATGTGATCACTCAGCCAGCGCTCCGCAATAATGTGCCCTTGGCCGGAATTCGTTGCGCCAAGCGAATGAATCTCTCTCGACACCCAGTTCGAATCGTCGGCCAGTTGCCGGATCTCGGGTAGCGCGGCCTCCTTCCACGCGCGGCGGGCGTGTTTCGGATACCAAGCAAGAGACGCAAATGCGACCGCCAAGATTCCTAGCAAGACAACACCTGCGACAAAATAGGCTTTCGTCTTCCGGTTCATCTTACTCGACAACGCTCCTAAACTGCCGGCCCGGGTTTAGCCCGGCAAGTGCCAAGATGAGAGCCACGGTCACCAGCCGTTTAAACCCGGTCGAAGACGGGTAATTCCTCCTGTTTCAACGAGCGGATGTTTTGTTTGGCCAGCAGGTCGCGAGCTTTGGCCACGTCCGGCACTTCGAGCACCATGATGGCGCGGTTGTTGGCGATGAACCCGGACGCGTTGTCCAGGTTGATATTGTTCCGCGCCAGGATGTCCGCCACGGCGTACAGCCCGCCGGGTTTGTCCGGCACCTCCACCGCGAGCGCGTCCACGAGTTTGGCGACGAAGCCCTCATGCTTGAGCGCCTGGTAGGCGATGGCCGGGTCGTTGACGAGAAATTTCATGACGCCGAACGGGCCGGTGCTGGCCACGGCCACCCAGCGGATGTTGATGTTGGCGTTGGCGAGAATGCGGGTGAAGTGGGCGACCTGGCCCGGCTTGTTCTCGGCGAATACCGCCACCAATTTGACTTCGCTCATTTTCGGTTCCTTTCCTGGAATTTATTTAAGTTGCGAGGCTCACGTCATCATTGTCCCTCTCTTCCGCAGAGCGGAGGAGCGGGGCGGGGTGAGAGGCGCGTTTATACGATGCCCCTCTCTCCGGCTCTCACCCCGCTCATCCTCCGCGGGGCGAGAGAGCTTGCCATCTGGCCGTTTCCATGCATCCAGTTGCCTTACATTTTGCGCTCATCAATCACGCGCCTGGCCTTGCCTTCGCTCACCGGCAACGAGCCGGGCGGCAGGAATTGCACGCGCGGTTTGATGAGGATTTCCGCGCGTAATTTTTCAGCCAGCTCACTCTGCAAATTCAGCAGAGGACCCACCTGGCCGTCAAAGCCGGCCTCGGCCAGTTCCACCTTCACGATCATCTCGTCATACCCCTGCAGCGTGATGACATAATTCCGGCCCACGCCCTTTTGGGCCATCAGGATCCGCTCGATCTGTTGCGGATAAATGTTCACGCCGCGCACGATGAGCATGTCGTCGGACCGGCCGGTGATGCGGTTCAGCCGGCGATGCGTGCGGCCGCAACTGCAAGGCTCGGGAATAATGGACGTGATGTCGCGGGTGCGATAGCGGAGCAGGGGCATGGCCTCGCGGC
>DATJOW010000090.1:0-12874 GCA_035506715.1 Candidatus Acidiferrum sp.
AGAGCGCCGCCACCGCGCGCCGGTTGTTCCAACTGGTGCTCAACCCGATGCCGATGACGATGTTGCTGCCGCCCGGAGGCGCTTCCATCAAGGCCTTGGCACTGCCGGCGTCCTGATAAGCCGGCGCATTATCCGGCAAGAGGATTTGCGTCGCTCCCGGATGCAGGCCAATCAATACGGTATCCGGTCGCAGCTGCAACGTGTCATGCACGGCGTAAAAGCCGGAGGGCAGATAGATGGTACGATGGGTGGATATCGCTTTTTGGAACACGTCCGTGTCGTCGGTGAGACCATCGCCCTGGGCGCCCAAGGTGCGAATATTGACCCAGGTATTCATCGCCGGCAAAGGCGCCAGATCGGTGCCGACGGCCGGCGGCAGCTTCGCCAGCGGCGAGGCATCGAATTGGGTTGCAATCGCCGGTTCGGCTCCGATGTCGGCATAGCGCAGGCCGTGTAAGAAGGTCTTTACCCCGTAAATTTCCGCTGGAGCGATAAAGCGCCTGCCGCTGTCGCGCAGGGCGGCAAACACCGGCACGTTGCGGCAGTTGAGGTTTTCCAGGTTGATTTCGGTGCGCGGATTTTTCTCCATCCCGAAAATGAAGGCCGGACCGGAAATGTCTTCGAGCCGGGCGTCCTTGACCCAAAGCTCGTCCGTCCAGTCGGGCTCGATTTCAACCGCCGTGGGCACGTGCCGGAACTGGGGGCGAATGAGTGTCAGTCCGGCTTCATGCTCGAGGATGGCGGCTTCGCGCTGGCCCTCAAAGAGACAATCGACGAGCGTGAACTGCCAGCCGGGCGAAGGCTTGGACATCATGATGGCATGGATACCACCGAAAAAACGAACATCCTCGACGACATTGCCGCCCTCGTGAATGCCGGCCAGCGCGGGTCCGAGGTGGAAATCCATGTGGGCGAGGAAGCAATGTTGGGCATAGCGCGCCCGGACGCCCACGGCCCCTGCGTTACCCGCTTCAATTTCAAGGTCCACGTTGGCCAGCGCCGAGTAAAACGTGCCCGGGTTGGCGTCAGGAATGGAGCCGGCGTTTTCCGATTGATTTTTCGGGCGACGGCCGGCAAAAAAAATCATGACCTTCTCATGTGCGACATCGCCGAAACCAGGGGTGCCGGCGGGCAAGGCGATAGTCGGACGTTGGGCGCCGTAGCCGATGAGCCGGATACCCGGCCAGATGTAAATGGTATTGCTGATGCAATAATGTCCCGGCGCGAGCAGCACGATTCCCTGACCGGTGGTTTCCTGAACGCGATTGACCGCTTGTTGCAGGGCGGCGGTGTCATCGCCGCCGGTAGGGGCAACATAAACCGCCTTGGGGTCTTCCGGCCGTTGCGGGTAATACGAAGCTGACCCGGCCGGCGTGGCTGCTGTCAGGCCGGCCAAAACTAAGATCCATGTCAGACGCATTGAAGTTTATGTACTGGTTGATTTTTTGATGCATCAATGGCGGGTGTGGTAAAAAAGCCCGCCAGATACTGACCATCCAAACGTACAAAGTCGCCCAAACGGCACAACTGACGGCCAAGGATACAAGGATTTGCTTGCATTTCAAGCAAACGTGTACTATTTAATGTTACACGCAACAGATCGCCGTCACTACCAACATGAAGACAAAACGACGATTTCTCCTCGCGACCTTGCTTCTTGCCGTCGGATTCTGCTTTGGCGGTTGTACGACCGGCGGGTTTAAGAACTATCAGGGGAAGCCGTTTCAGGACAGCCAGTATCACGGTGGGTCGCAGAAAATTCCCGGACGGGTGCAGTGCGCCTGTTACGACCTTGGCGGCGAAGGTGTGGCTTATCACGATTCCGATGCCAAGAACAATGGGAGCGGGGGCTTAAATCCAGCCGATGGAACCTATCTCAACGAGTTTCGGATGAACGAGGGCGTGGATACGTCGTATACCAAGTTCCACGACGAAATTGACAACAGTCCGTACAACCGGGTGGTGCCGCCCGAGGGACAGCTTTACGTCGGTTGGACGGTGCCCGGCGAATGGTTCAACCTGACGGTCATGGTCGAAAGGGCCGGGGTTTACGCTATTGACCTCCTGTACACTTCGAACCGGGGCGGAACCATTTCACTCGACCGAAATGGCAAACCGCTGGCCGGCCCCCTCAGCCTGGTTTCAACCAGCACCGACAAGGACCCGCTGGCGTGGCGCCAATGGCATCACTGGAACGTCATGACAAACCTGGCCGAAGTGAATCTGCCTAAAGGCCAGTCGGTGCTGACGGTGCACATCGTCACGGAAGGGAACATGAATCTGGCCTGGCTGGATTTTAAGCCGATCAATCAAACGCCGCCGACAGCCAAGGCGCAGCCATAGCCGTCCACACTCCAAAGAAATGCCTCCGGAATTTGACCGATAAGTTGTCTCACGGAATAATAACACATGACCGTTCGTGCTTGCTTTATGAATCATACTTGTCGCTCCTGCTTCCGCAACGGCGCAACCGTTATTGCCTTAACCCTGACTATGTCTTGCCTGAATTTCGGAGCGCAAGCGGCTCCGAATTTTGGCGCGAACGTCTTCATCCTCTATCCTTCGATGTCTTCGGCAGCGATTCAGAGCAGTTTAGACACGATCTCGAGGCAGCAGGCGCAATCCGGGGCGCAATTCGGCGCCAACCGGTATGCCATTTTTTTCATGCCGGGAACGTACACCAACATTGCCGTGAATTTGGGCTACTACATGCAAGTGCTCGGTCTGGGGCAATCACCCGACAATGTCACCCTAAAGGGCTTGCTGGACAGTCGCGCCTTTTTGCCGAATGGCAACGCGACCTGCAACTTCTGGCTGTCCTCTGAGAATCTCGCCCTGGCGGCAACCAATGGCTACACGATCTGGGCTGTGTCACAGGGGACCTCCTTTCGCCGCATGCATGTGCAGAACTGGATGGCCTTGTGCGAAGATGGCGGTGCGTATAGTGAAGCTTGGGCCAGCGGAGGTTTTCTGGCTGATTCCAAGATTGATGGCGGGGTTAATCCCAATGGACAGCAACAATGGCTTGCCCGCAACAACAGCATTGGCGCGAACTGGACCTGGGGGAATTGGAATTTTGTCTTTGTTGGCAATTCAAATCCGCCTTCGCAAAGTTGGCCTGGTTCACCCTCCTATACGGTGGTCACCAATACGCCGTTGATCCGCGAAAAGCCGTATTTGTACGTTGACAGCAACACCAATTACTTCGTTCTGGTGCCGAACCTGAGGACCAACAGCCTGGGAACCAGTTGGTCCGGCGGACCCACCCCCGGCGTTTCCATCCCCATCAGCCAGTTCTATCTGGCTAAACCCGGCGTGGACAATGCCGCGTCCATCAACGCCGTGCTGAGTGGCGGAACCAACGTGATCTTCACGCCGGGAATTTACAACCTCACCAACAGCATTCTCGTGACCCAGCGGGATACGATTGTCCTCGGGCTTGGATTCCCGACGCTGGTGACCGCCAATCGTAATCCCGCCATGGTGATTTCCGATGTTGATGGAGTGAAGGTGGCGAGCATCATATTCGATGCCGGAACCACGGCTTCACCGTCGTTGGTGACGGTTGGGACGGCGACCAGTTCCGCGGATCATTCAGCCGATCCCATCTGTCTTTACGACATTTGCTGCCGGGTCGGTGGACAGTTCACCGGCACCACGACCAACTGTATGACGATCAACGCCAACAATGTCATCGGCGACAACCTCTGGCTGTGGCGGGCCGACCATGGCGCCGGTTCGACGCCTTATTGGACCGGGAATCCCTGCGAAAGCGGGCTGGTGGTGAACGGCAATAACGTGACCATTTACGGCCTTCTCAACGAGCATCACCAGAAGTATCAGACGCTGTGGAATGGCAACTGGGGCCGGGTTTACTTTTATCAATCCGAGTTGCCCTACGATCCCCAATCTCAAAGCGCCTGGTCCGAGGCGCCGGGCGTGAATGGTTACGCGTCCTACAAGGTCGCGAACGCGGTCACGAGCCATCAAGCCTATGGTCTCGGCGTTTATGCAGTCTTCATTAATACCGGCGGCGCTTACATCAGTTGCTACAACGCCATCGAGACGCCCACCAACGCGCCGCAGGTCAATGTCCATGACGTGATGGACGTTTACATCAGCGGGAACGGTGGCTCTTCGGTCATCAATCACATCATCAATGGAACGGGCAATACCGTCGGACCCACCTTTGGCACCGCCTACGCGAACACCCTTTGGGCGAATCCGACCTTTTATGCGAGTTCCGGCATGCGCGGCACGAACGTGGCCATCTCGTTCCCCAGCGAATCCTGGCATGCTTATCAATTGCAGTACCGAAATGCGCTGACGGATTCGGGCTGGTCGAATCTGGGCGGCCTGGTCGGCGGAAACGACGCGCTCCAGACCATCATCGATCCACCCACGGCAGCCAAACGGTTTTACCGCGTCAAGGCTTATTAAGCAGCATAGCTGGTTGCGCTATTCCAGGTAGGGACGACGCGCTGCGGCGTCCGGCTGTTCTAGCGTCCCAATTTACCTAAAGATAGAGACCCCTGAAAAATCGACTTCGTGCGCGATGTAGAGTCCGGCCTGTGGCCGGAAATGCGGGGTTTACACGGCAAATGATCGAGGCACAGACTCGACGCTACACGTTTTTCAAAAGTCTCAGATAGTGTAGATTCGTTTCACATGTTCGGAACCGGTGGGACACCGCAGCGCGATGTCCCTGCCTAAATCAAGAACGATGTACGAATGTGCCCGGACGCAGGCATGAAAAATATTTCCTTTTCCCGCCGTTTGTGGCTTTTTGTGGGCAGAATTTATGAGCAATGTGCCTGCCGATTTGAAATATACGAAATCCCACGAATGGGTGCGCGTCAGCGGTGACATCGCCACCGTCGGCATCACCGACCACGCGCAACACGAACTGACCGACATCGTCTTCGTCGAGCTGCCGGACCGGGGCCGGAAGGTCAAAGCCGGCGACGCCTGCGCCGTGGTGGAGTCGGTGAAAACCGCCAGCGACATCTACTCGCCGTTGAGCGGGGAAATTCTGGAAATCAACAAGGCCGTGGTGGACAATCCGGCTCTGGTGAACAAGGAACCGCACGCCGGCGGTTGGTTCTTCAAAATCAAGCTGGCCCATCCCGCCGAACTGAATGCACTGCTGTCGCCGGAGACGTACCAGAAGCAGATTGGGGAGTAAGAGTTATTTCAACAACGAGGAGGCAATGTGATGGGTCTCTGATTCATTCTTGTTAAGCCGATGGACGAGCGTATTGAAATTTGGAATGTTTTTCATGACGGTGACATAACAGCCATTTCAGAGGATGCTGACACTCTCACGATGTTTGTGAACATTCCGTATCTGCGGCGGCGCCTGAAGCCCTTGGGTGATAGTTTCGTCTTGATGCTGGCAGGTGTCAGGCAGCTTGAGTGTCAGCATTTTGATGGCGCGAAATCGTCGCTCCAAGAGGAACTGGGCAACGGCACGCTGGAGATTATCAAGACCGACTCAGAGTCCATGCCGGTAACAATCGAAACGACGCTAGGTAAGTTGATTCTCGATTTCGAGCGGGTCCAATTTGCTTTAGACACGGGGCAGCCAGTGGAATACGAAACCATTAGAATAGTTTGTGACGAGTACTGGGCAGAGTGGCAGGCAAAGGCTGAACAAGCTCGTCGAGGGGCATCGTCCTAATAATTTGCACGATGAAAGTACGCCTCTTCATCAAATCCTATTGCCCGTGGTGCCACAAGGCGATGCGCTGGCTCGACGAGCACGGCATCCCGTACGAAAAACTGGATGTCATCGCCGACAGCAGGGCCTACACGGAAATGGTCAATCTCTCCGGCCAGACGCTGGCTCCGGTGATTGACGTGGACGGGAAGATCCTCGCTGACTTCGGCCCCGAAGAGCTGGAGAAATTTTGGGAGAAATTGAAACACGAATAAAAAAGTTGACGCGAATTGCGCGAATTCTCGCCAATTGAATGAATTCGTGCAAATTCGTGGAATTCGCGTCAAAATGTTTTAAATGGAGACCGCTGAAATCAACTTGAAACCGCGCCCGCGCCTGCCTGAATGGCTGCGCATCCGGCTGCCCACATCGGACACTTTCGCCCGCACGCGGAGCCTGCTGGATGAGTTGAAGCTGCATACCGTCTGCGAAAGCGCCCAGTGCCCGAATCACTGGGAATGCTGGAGCAGAGGCACGGCCACGTTCATGATTGCCGGTGATCGCTGCACCCGCGCCTGCGGCTTTTGCGCCGTGACCACCGCCAGGCCGCTGCCGCTGGAGGCCGACGAGCCGCAACGCGTGGCCGAAGCCACCCGCCGGATGAAACTGAATCACATCGTCGTCACCGCCGTTGCCCGCGACGATCTGGCTGACGGTGGTGCCACTCATTTTGCCCGGACAATCCAGGCGGTGCGTGCCTTGAATCCGGCGACCGTCATTGAAGTGCTTGTGCCGGATTTCAACGAGAGCGACGCTGCGATTGACGCCGTGCTGGCGGCGGACCCGCACATTTTCAATCACAACCTGGAAACCGTGCGAAGGCTGACTCCCTCTGTCCGCCACCGCGCCACCTACGACCGCTCGCTGAGCGTGCTGCAAAAGGTCAAGGCCCGGCGCGGCGCCGCGATTTACACCAAGTCCGGCATGATGCTCGGCTTGGGCGAGACTGAACCGGAAGTCATGACGGCTTTGCGGGATTTGCGGCGCGCCGGCTGCGATATCCTCACGCTGGGCCAGTATTTGCAGCCGACGTTGCGGCATCTGCCGGTGATCGAATTTGTTTCGCCACAAAAATTCGCGGAGTACGGCCGGCGGGCGGGGGAGCTGGGATTTGTCCACGTTGCGAGCGGACCGATGGTGCGGAGTTCCTACCACGCGGACGAATTCCAGCTGCCGTCAATGCCCGGGCAAGGTTAGGCCCCGGCGCACAAAAATAAACACCGCAATTCCGATCAGCAGCAGTCCGAGGCCAAAGCCGATGATGGTGATGGTGGTCGTCAGCGACCGCGCCTGGTCCAGCACTTCGGCAGCGCGCTTTTTTCCTTCCTCCTTGAATTCCGCCAGCTCCTTTTCCAGGGCGGCCATGGCTTCCTCGTCCTTGAGCTGGACGGTGAGCCAGGTGCCTTCGGAATCATGCCAGGCAGCGGGCAGGCGTTCGAGGAGTTCGGCGTTGGCGGGCTGAAATCCCCAGCGCGGCCAAAAGGGCGAGGTCTCCTGCGTCCACAACCGCAACACGCCGTGATGGGCGGCGATGGTCTGGATGCGCTCCCAGAACAATTCCCGCGCGGCGTCGGCCAGGGAAAAATCGGTGTACCCTTCGCTGTGCAGCCGGGCATGCGCCCCGGTGATTTGCAGGCCGATGGCGCCGGCCAGCTGTCCCTCAGCGGTTTCAACCACTTGAAACTCGGTCAGCCGCTTTTCCAGGTCCTCCGAGGGGAAATGCATCGAGTGCCACAGGGCCTGGAGCTGGCGAAAGTCATCAGTCGTGGCTCGACGGATGCGAAGCGGCGACGGGTTCATCGCCGGTCTTATACCAAGGCGACCGGCTTCATGGCAATTGGAGCATGTAAAAGCATTTGGCCGCGCCCGGCCCCATCGCATTGGTGAAATTAAAATTGCCCAGCGGGTCGAAGGCATTGGTCAGCACCACCGGCCAGGCTGCCGGGGGGAGCAGCAGGTTGGTGGAAGCCCGCACATAATACGGCTGGGTAGGCCAGCCGTTATTGCCCCGTAGGACAAAATTCGACCCGTCGGTGTCGAAATCAGTAAAACGCGGTTGCGCCGGACGACCATCAGCGGGCAGGGAATTGATCCAATCGGTGATGAGCTGGGCCGCCTGGGCATTGGTAAGGTTGGACGCCAGTGGCGGCATCTGGATGGATGGCAGGCTGCCGAGATCCCGCATGGCCAGGCGGGTCAGCAAAACGGAACTGGCCGGCTGTTGCGGCGCAATCACCAGATTGCCCGCGCTGCCCAGGTTGTTCGCGGGAACGGCGTTAACCAGGTTGGCCGCCGATGTGGGCGTGGTGATGCGGGCATCCCAGGCGGCGCGCTGGGCCGGACCACCGGGTTGATGGCATTGCACGCAGTTGGCTGCGAGAAACGAGCGGGCCCGAAATTCGAGGGTGTAAGCGGTGTTGGTTGCGGCGGCGAGCGCGAGCAGACTGTGAACATCGGACGTCACGGGCGGGCTGAAATAGCCGGCAGCATTGAGCGCGGCAATCTGATTGGTGGTCAGCGCGCCGTAGGTAAAATCGCGGTTGAGCTGCGGCGTGTTGAAGCCCAGGGCGTAGCCGCCGGCCAAGGTATGACAGGCCAGACACTCCGAGCGGCCGGGATAATGCCAGATCTGCGTGCGCAACGTGCCGCCGTCGTTGATGACGAGCGTGTCATTCGTGCCCGCTTCAGGCACCAGGGTGGCGTTGGCCGGCGAATCCCAGCGATACGTGATGCCGTAAACGCCGTTGGTGTTGCGCACAATGAAGCGCGTCTCCAGCCGCTTGCGCGAAGCGGCCACGCCGTTCGTCAGCTCGATTTCAAAATGCTTGATCCACACGCTGCCGGTCGGAAAACTCCAATTGCCGGTCGGACTAAAACCGATGGTCAAATTCGCGTCCGGCACGGAGAACCAGCGGGATTTGATGGCGTTATCGGACCAGAACGGCACGTTGATGTCGTAAGGCACGATGCCGGCGGCAGGTGCCAGCGTGGTGAGATTGGTAAAGGCGCCGGTGTCGGCGAGCGTCGGCGGCAACGGCGCGCCGGTGACGGTGGAATTGTAATCCAGCCGGCCGATCTGGCCATTATTCAACTGGCAAATGAGCACATCGCCGTTGCGCGGGTCAGTGCCGATGGCGGACGGGCCGGCCGCCGTGGTAATCGGCTGGTAGGGCACGGTGTTGCTGCCGTCGTAGCGCAGCATCCACACGTTGCCGCTGCCGTTGTCGGCGAAAACATACGCGCCATATAGCTGGGAGATCCGCGTGCCCCGGTACACTACGCCGCCGATGACGGAGTTGCCGGTGTAACCCGCGGTGCCGCTGTGCGGATACTCCTGAATCGGAAAAATCAAACCGGGAGGCGGGTTGGTGAGTATCGTGGGCTGACTGGGGTACAGGAGTGAGGCCAGGTGATTGCCCTCGTAATAAGCCCAGCCGCAATTTCCGCCTTTCGGAACCACATCCACCTCCTCGTAAAGGTCCTGCCCGACATCACCAACGTAGAGCCATCCCGTCACCAGATCGAACGAGTATCGCCAGGGATTGCGGTAGCCAATGGAATAAAACTCGGTTCGGACGGCCGTCGCGCTGAAGGTTTTCCCGTTAAAATTGGTTGCCCCCACAAACGGGTTGTCGGCCGGGACGAAATAGTTCGTCGTGCTGGCCGCGTGCGGGTTGGGCAACAAATTTCCCGGACGCTTGTCCACGTCGAGACGCAGGATCGCCGAAAAGAATTTGTTCGTGATGACTTGGGCGTTCAGGCTCCCGTTGTACTGCGCGCCCTCGTCGCCGACGGAGGCATACAAATATCCATCCGGGCCGAAGTGCAAATCGCCGCCGTTGTGGTTGGGAGCGGAATCAATCTGGGCGATCAGGATCAGCTCCGAGTTGGTCAGGGCCACGTTGGCGTTGGTGGAAGTGACCTGAAACCGCGAAATGCACTGGTGCCGGCCGGAGCCCTGGGTGGTGGTCATCTGTCGTGACGAGAAGACAAAAAAGTAACCGTTGGTGGCGTAGCCGGGATGAAACGCCAGTCCCAGCAAGCCGGACTCGCTGTCCGAGAGAACCGACAGGCTCATAAACACAGTGCGCGTCGGCGCCGCTAGGTTCGTGATTACCACGATGTTTCCGGTTTTTTTCAGGATGAACAGGCGGTTGGTTTCCTGGGGCGGCGACGCAAGGCAGACCGGTTGGGTCAGGGCCACGGTGGAAAAGGCGTTCGCCAGCGTGTACCCATACTGCGGCGGCTGCGGCGGCAGATTGGTCAGCGAGCTGTTCGCCACTCGCTGCAACTGGGCCGCGGCCGCATAAGGCAACATCGTCAAGACCCAGAACCTGACGATACGACGGAGGGAAACCGACTCCTTCATCAACGCAAGCTTAACAGCCAGCGCTATCATGTCAAATGATGACAAAGGTTAAATTTGATTTTTTTCCAACCTATGCCACCTTCAGCCGGACCAATTAAATTTGAACCATGAACCATATCAGCAACCCCCAACTCCTCGCCGCCTTGCAGTGGCGCTATGCCACCAAGGTCTTTGATCCCGTCAGAAAAATCCCTGCCGACGTCTGGCAAACTCTCGAGCAGGCGCTTGTGCTTACGCCCACTTCCTATGGTTTGCAGCCTTACCGCTTTCTTCTCATCCAGGACCCGGCCAAGCGCGCTGAATTGCTCCCGCATTCGTGGAACCAGAAACAGGTCGTGGACGCCTCGCACTTTGTCGTGTTCACCGCGCGCACCAAGATGACCGAGGCCGACGTGAACAAACTTATCCGCCGCACCAGCGACGTCCGCAAAATCCCTCCCGAGTCCCTGAACTTTTACCGCGACATGATGCTCGGCGACATCGTCAACGGCCCGCGCGGCCAGGCTGCCCACGAGTGGGCCACCCGCCAGGCCTACATCGCGCTGGGCAATTTGATGACCTGCGCCGCCGTGCTGGGCGTGGATGCCTGCCCGATGGAAGGCCTCAATCCGGCCGAATACGACCGCGTGCTCGGCTTGACCGGCGGCGACTATGCGACCGTAGTGGCTTGCGCGTTGGGATACCGGGCGGCGAATGACAAATACGCGAGCCTGCCCAAGGTCCGTTACGAGAAGGCTGAGCTGGTGACAAAGATTTAAATCAGTCGAAGTTGTCTCCTTCAATCCCTGGGAGCGCCAGCGTCTCGCTGGCGGGTTGTGTTTGATTGGCAGAATTCGTCATGCCGGCGGGACGCCGGCGCTCCCGGGTTGATGTTCTGCGCGGTAAATCAGGTCGGTAAGGCCGGCTCTTTGGCCACTTCCCGCGCGGCCTGCAAAAATTTCTGCGCCGCGGCGGAGAGTTTTTGCACGCGGCAGATCGTGCCGACGGCCAGCGCATCCGGTGCTGGATGCAACGGTCGCAACCGGACGCGCCCGCCCGCCAGGATGGACATGCACGCCGGCACCACCGCGACCCCGCGACCGCTTTCCACCGAGGCGAGCAGGGCCGAGGCACTGTCCTGTTCCGCCACCACTCGGTAGTTCTGGCCGGTGGACCGGAACAAATCGACCAGCATCGCGTGATACTCCGGGTAGTCGGAGCGGGTATAGGCTACCAGCGGCTCGCGGACCAACTGCTCCACCACCACCCGTTTGAGCTTCGCCAACGGGTGCGCGGGCGACAGCGCCACGCACATCGGGTATTCGCGCAACAACTCAAACCGGAGCCCGCGCAGGGCCTTTGGCTCCGGTCGCACCATCAGACAGAGATCCAGCCTGCCATCATGCAGACCGCGCAACAGTTCCTCCGTGGACAGGTCGTGCAGCGTCACCCGCACGCCGGGCGCGAGGTTTTGGAATGCGTGCAGCGTGCAGGGCAGGAGTTCCACGGTGGGGGTCGGCGCGTAACCCACGTGAATTTCACCGCGCTCGCCGCGTACGACCGCGCGGACAGCTTGGGCCGCTTCAGCCGCGCGCTGGAGCACAGCTTTCGCTTCGGGCAAAAAAACCGCGCCGGCTTCGGACAGGCGCACACCGCGCGAGTTGCGCACGAGCAGCGGCGCGCCCAGTTCATCTTCCAGATCGCGGATCTGTCGGCTCAGGGCCGGTTGGGCCACGCGCAATCGGGTCGCGGCCCGGGTAAAGCTCAACAACTCCGCCACGGTCACGAAGTAACGCAGGTGTCGCAGTTCCATGTCGCAATCATACCTGAAAGTTATCGCAACGCGAGAAACAAGGTATTGGCCGGCCTTTTCCCGATGCGCCATAGTCTGGCCATGATGACATTGAGAAAAGCAAATGAAAGGGGCCACGCCGACCACGGCTGGCTCGACACCTGGCACACCTTTTCATTCGCGGGCTATTACGACCCGAACCATATGGGATTCCGCAGCTTGCGGGTGATCAACGACGATATCATCGCCGGCGGGGGCGGATTTGGCACCCATCCGCATCGCGACATGGAAATCATCACCTACGTCCTGAGCGGAGCGCTGGAACACAAGGATTCGATGGGCAACGGCCGCATCATCCGGCCCGGCGAAGTGCAGTACATGGCCGCCGGCACCGGCGTGGCGCACAGCGAGTTCAACCCGTCACCGACCGAGCCGGTACACCTGCTGCAAATCTGGATTCAACCGGATCGATCGGGCGTCAAGCCGCGGTACGCGGAAAAGTCTCTCGCCCGAGCGAAAGCCGGGCAGTGGAATCTGGTGGCGTCCAAAGCCGGTCGGGATGGCTCCATCGCCATTAACCAGGACGCGGATTTGTTGTTGGCCAGGCTCAACGCCGGAGACAGCCTGGACCACGCGCTGGCAACCGGACGACATGCCTGGGTCCACGTGGCCGAGGGCGAAGTGAAATTAAACGGCCAGGTGTTGAACGCCGGCGACGCGGCGGCGGTCTCTGAGCAGGCGAAGTTGATACTAACCGCCGGCAAGGCGGCACAAGTCTTGTTGTTCGACCTGAACTGAGCTGCCTGATGAACGCATGAAAAGCACGCTACGGATCATCGCTGCAATGCTGTTGGTTGGCTCACTTGTTTTTTGGGCCGCGGCCGGGGCAAATTGCGGCTGGACGAAGACGCGTGTACCGACGAAAATCACTGACGCAGTCACCGGACTGGAAGGAGTACAGTGGCAATCCAAATTTGTGCCGGGCGTTGATTTTCTGGGCGCGGCCGGTGTCGGC
>DATJOW010000091.1:0-5145 GCA_035506715.1 Candidatus Acidiferrum sp.
GATGCCGCCGCTGGTGCGCGATCTGGAGATTGACTACACCGCACTGAGCATGGTCGTGCCGGAGAAGAACCGTTTTCGCGTCAAGCTGGAAGGCTGGGACAGCGACTGGAAGGACGCCGGCAACGAGCGCAGAGCGTTCTACAGCAACCTTCCTCCTCGCAACTACCGCTTCCGCGTGGCCGCCTGCAATAACAGCGGGGTATGGAACGAGGCGGGCGACACGCTCGCTTTTTCCATCGCCCCAGCCTATTACCAGACCCTTTGGTTTCGCCTCGCGTGCGTGGCCGCATTTCTGGCAATGCTCTGGGCGCTGTATCAGTACCGCCTGCACCAGGTGGCGCAAGAATTTAATCGGAGCCTGGAAGCGCGCGTCGCCGAGCGCACCCGCATCGCGCGGGAACTTCACGATACGCTGCTGCAAAGCTTTCACGGACTCTTGCTGCGCTTTCAATCGGCATCCAACCTGCTCCCCGAGCGTCCGACGGAAGCGAAACAACGACTTGATAGCGCCATCGATCAGGCCGCGCAAGCCATTACCGAGGGCCGGGACGCTGTGCAGGGTTTGCGCGCATCGACAGTGGAGACCAACGACCTGGCCCTGGCCCTAAGCACTCTGGGACGCGAACTCGCGGCCCATGAAATCAACAGAAATTCCGCCGTCCTGCGCGTAGATGTGGAAGGCACGCCGCGCAATCTCCATCCGATCCTTCGGGACGAAGTCTACCGGATTGCCGGCGAGGCGCTGCGCAATGCCTCCCGGCACGCCCAGGCGCGGAAGATCGAAGTGGAAATCCGCTATGACGAACGGGAGCTTCGTTTGCGGGTGCGCGATGACGGCAAGGGCATCGATTCGAAGATTCTGAGCGGCGAAGGGCGCGACGGACACTTCGGCTTGCGCGGCATGCGCGAACGCGCCAAACTTGTGGGTGGGCAATTGGAAGTCTGGAGTGACGCCGGTGAGGGCACGGAAGTCGAGCTGAGCATCCCGGCGTCGATTGCGTATGCGAAGGCGCCTCCGCGGGCGTGATCCGCAGATTACGCATATTTCACAGGTGCCTTTTGCTCCAGCCCGTCAGCCGCCGGGCTTCAGGAAACGGCCAATTGCTTGCATCTTAGGAATGGGTTATGGTGGGTCGGCGCTTCACTTTTGTCTTTTGACTTTTGCACTTTGCCTTTTGACTTGCTTTTGCTGTTCTGACACGCCAGACAGTATGTGAATCAGAGAGACGAAATTGTGAGTACCGATTCCAATCCGATTCGGATTTTGGCGGTGGACGACCATCCGCTTTTGCGCCAGGGGATTGTTGGACTCATCGCCGATCAGCCGGACATGACGATGGTCGGCCAGGCCTCGAATGGACGGGAGGCGATCCAGCAGTTCCGCACCCAACATCCGGACGTCACTTTGATGGACATCCAGATGCCGGAAATGAACGGCCTCGACGCATTGATCTCAATTCGCAACGAATTTCCCGAGGCGCGAGTCATCATGCTGACCACCTACTCCGGCGACG
This sequence comes from Candidatus Acidiferrum sp., assembly GCA_035506715.1. Classification (GTDB taxonomy): domain Bacteria; phylum Verrucomicrobiota; class Verrucomicrobiia; order Limisphaerales; family UBA11358; genus UBA11358. The sequence goes on from DATJOW010000091.1 coordinate 1,515, forward strand.
TGCAGGTGCTGCGCGCCCTCAAAGCCGGCGCTCGGGCTTACCTGCTGAAGAATTCCTTACATAAAGAGCTGCTGGAAACCATCCGTGCCGTCCACGCCGGGAAAAAGAGCCTCTCTGCGGAAGCCTCCTTCCAACTTGCCGAGCACGCCACCGATGACGCGCTGACGCCCGCTGAAATCGCCGTCCTGCGCCTGATCGCCGAGGGCAATGCCAACAAACATATTGCCGACCAGCTCTCCATTACTGAAGAAACCGTCAAGGGCCGGGTCAAGAATATCCTCTCCAAATTGGGCGCCAACGACCGAACCCACGCCGCCATGATTGGGTTGAAGCGGGGGATTATCGAGTTCTGAAGTGAACGTTGAAAGTCGAAAGCTAAAAGTAACAACCTACCGTCTTGACTTTCGACTTTTGACCCTTTCACGAATTCCAAAGCCGAGACCATCCGCTTCTGCTTTCGACTTTTGCGGATTTTCACGATCTTTCACCCAGGGGTTTTCACAATCATTCACCCACCCCTGGGTCGTGCTTTTTAAGTTTCTACCAGTTTCCCTCCTTCCTGGCAATCACCCACGCTTGATTGGTTGAAAAGAGGGGAGCGTCAGCTCCCCATAGAAGGACCGCAGCCGGAGCGAGGACGGCGGTCAAGGACGCGGAGCGAGGCACGAGCGGAGCGCCGCGCAGCGGGCTTGATCCTTGACGGCAGGCCTCGCGGAGGCTACCGATCGTTGACCGGACTTTCGGGATGGAGGCGGCTCCGGTCCTCGCCGCTCGAAAAGAATCTCGTTGAAGCTCCTGGGGACGCATTTTCTCGGTCGCTCCTCTGTTTCAGGCCTTAGCCTTTGGGCTGGTCTTGGGCGCGGACACCGCTCCCGGGGCGGTGCGTTTGCGATAGGACTCGCCCTCGATCACGAACTGGTGGGCACGGTGGCAGAAGCGATCCAACGCGCTCTGGCCCAGCAGCGGCTCGTCAAAGACCGCCATCCATTCGTCCACCCCTCGGTTCGAGGTGAGGATGGTGGAGCTGCGGGTGTGCCGTTCGATCAACAGATCATAGAAGTCGGAAGTAGCCTGGCTGGAGAGCTTCTTGAGGCCGAAATCATCCACCACCAGGAGATCGGGAGTGATGAAGCGTCGCAACTCCCGGTCGAAGGAGTTGTCGGCACGGGAGCGGGCCAGACTTTTCAACAGCAGTTCGGCCCGGCTGAACAGCACGCGGTAGCCGGCGCGGCAAGCCGCATGGCCCAGAGCCTGGGCCAGAAATGATTTGCCGACACCTACCGGGCCGCAAAAAATGACATTCTCGTGGCGCTCCAGGAAGTGCAGGCCGAACAGTTCGGTCAAGCGTGGCTTGTCGAGGCGGATCTTGGCAGACCAGTCGAAGCGCTCCAGGGTGCATTCTTCCTCGAAGCCCGCGTCGCGTAAGCGGTTGGCGACATGCTTGTGCTCGCGGCGCTCGACTTCGTCGCAGAGGATCAGTTCGAGAAACTGCGGGTAGTCGAGTTGTTCCTGGCGGGCATAAGCCCCGCGGTCGGGCAGCGTGGGCAGGATGCCGGAGAGCTTCAAGCGTTTCAGCACGGTCTTCAGTTCAGGCGGGATCTGCATGTGAACCTCCTGGGTCTTGCACGAAGTGCTGAGCGGGACGGAGAAACTTCAACGCCATTACCGCCTGCTGTCCGACGATCGGCGCGGGTTGGGTTTGCGATTCCAATCCCTGTTCCAGAATGTGCTGCAGGCGGTGGACGTCAAGCAGGTCGAAATCGAGAGCCCGCCGGCAGGCCGCGTCCAGGCGAGCCGCGCCGTAGCGTTCGGCCAGGCGCAGCAACTTCTGCGCCTGCCGCAGACGGCTCCAAGGGAACTCGCCGCCCAGCAGTTGATCGGTGAAATCACCGGCCGCCGACCCGAGGTCCCGCGCCCGCTTACGGTAGTAGTCGGGCCAGCGTTGGGCGTAAGGAGCCCGGCCCTCCGGGTAATCGGTGTAATCGGTGGAGCGGCCGCCGGGCGGCTTGCGCTCGTGGGTCTTGATCAACTCGCCGTGCGAGTAGATCCGCACCAGCGAGCGGTCGCCGCGCACGTCGACCTGGCAGCCGATCCAGCGCGTGGGAAGCGAGTAGAGCGCCTGCCCGAAGCGAACGTGATGGTCAGGATGGACTTTGCATTGCGCCCAGGTGGGCGTTTCGAAACGCTCGGGCTGGAGCAGAATCAGCCGGGGTTTCTCTTCCGCCTCGAAGACCTCCAGCGGCACTCGCCGGGTAGTTCCGTGCAGACGCCGACCGGCCACCTCGCGGCACCAGACCAGGGCGCGGCGTGCCACGTCATCGAGGTCGATAAAGCGCTCGCCTTTGAAGAAGCGCTCACGGACGTAGCGTACTTGATTTTCGACGACCGGTTTGTCCTTGGGGTGAACCGGACGCGCCGGGTCGGGGAGAAAGCCCCGATAGTTGGCGTACTCGAGGAAGGTTCGGTTGCAGCGCGGGGTATAGAGATCGCTTTGCTCCAGACACGCTTTCATGTTGTCGATGACGATGCGCCGCGGACAACCGCCGAAAAACGCCAAGGCTCGTTCGAAGCAATCGATCAGGGTGGCGAGATCCTGCTGGAAAACCGGGATCACGCAGCCGAGGCGGCTATAGCCGAGCGTCAGGATGAAGCCCTGCACGACGCGCGGTCGCCGACTGGCGAGTTCCGGCAACACGCCGAGCCGGCCGAAGTCGGCTTCCGCCATTTCGCCCGGGAGGCAGTCGGCCCGCCGGACGGTGATCGCCGTGGCCCTTCCAAACTCGCACCACTTGCGCGCAAATCGATGGAGGGTGCTATAGGAGACCACCAGTCCTTCCCGGCCTAAGAGTTCGTGCACCTTGGTCAGGAGCAGGTGGTCTCGGTCCAGCCAAGTTCGAATCTGCTCGGTGCGCGGCTTCAGTTGCTGTTCGGCTTCGCCGACCGCGCGGGTCGCACCGGGCCGGCCCATTCGTTGACGCAGGGCCTGGAGCTTGCCTTCGTCCGGCCACGGCGTCTGGGGCCCGATGCCCACCTCTCCGGCCAAGCGCACGATCCGCCGCACCGTGTTCCGGTCCGAACCGGTGGATCGCGCGATCGCCCGAAGCTTTTCGCCAGCCAACCACCGGCGAATCACCTGGTCAATATCCATCATCCTCACCTCCCGGTATGCCATCTTCAGTCCTCCTCCTAAGGAGTGGATGGCATGCCTGTTCGCTCGAATCGAACTTCATCCGGGGGTGGGTGAATGATCCTGAAAATGTGGGTGAAAGTTGGTGAAAATGGGTGGGTGAAAGTTCGTGAAAAACTACCGCCTCAGGTGGTCGATAGATCCTGAAAAATCACACCCAGGTAAATCATAACTTCAGCACGATGCCTGCGTAGAGTATTTCGGCTTGCGCTCTGTGGTTCGCCTGCCAAAAGGTTACACTTTCCGAGTGGTGATGACCGCAGCAGGGAGACAAGATCAGGAATTGACCGCCATTTGCCGCAAGTCGCTAAATCTGCTTGCAAAACGCATGCTCCGGCACGATTTGCCAAATTAGAAATCGCGATTTGCGAACATTGAATGGGGAGTTTTGACCTTTATGAAGGCCCAGCACACATGCCGCACACAGATCCTGCCGGATCTCGC
>DATJOW010000092.1:0-2400 GCA_035506715.1 Candidatus Acidiferrum sp.
GGAACGGCTCGACCCTGCGCGTGGTGCTGGACAATCTCCAGGATCCTGCCACGGCGCACGAGCGGCCCGTTACCTTGAAGCTCGGTTCCAAGTTCACACGCGGCGATTTCATCCGTCTGACCGGCCCTGCCCTGGACGCCACGACCGGCATCACGCTGGGAGGCCACACGGTCGACGGCAATGGCGGCTTTCCGCCGTTAAGCCCAGCAGCGGTCGAGATTTCGGGCGACACGCTGAACCTTACGTTGCCGCCAGGTTCGGCCACGCTGCTGACCTTCCGTCAGTCGACAGTGTCAAGGCAAAGTAGAAATGTCCTATTCCCAGCAAAGTAGAAATGTCCTCTTTACGGAGTAAAGCGGAGGGGGCGGGTTTAAAGTGGATTCGTCCGCGAGGGGTCGCGCCCGAGCGGATGCCCAAGGCCGAGGCGACGACGGGGCTGGCTCCGAAGAAAGCATCGGCACCCGACCCTCTGATGGCGGCGATGAAGTCGCCATCAGAGGGTTTTGATTTTGAGCGCGTACTTTCTTTGGTGGAGCCTTTGAGGAGCTGAGGCCTTGGGCTCTTAAACGCGAAAGATCGCCGGGCCGGTTTTGCCCGGCGATCTTTTTGCTTTTTGTTTCGGGGCCCATGCTCAACTGCGTGCATTCGATATCCTGGCCGCCTGGCGCGAAGAGGCGCCAGACCGCAACGAAAAGTTGTTCATCCAATCCGGCTTGCGCTTGGGCTTACCTGCCGGTTTTGGCGATTTGGCTGCCGCGGCTTTGGGCGGCGCCTGCAATTCGCGGACTGGTTGAGTGCACCGGCGCACGCGCACATACTGCTCCTGGAATCGCACGGCGATCACCCCATCCAAGCGCTGCTCGACGCGCACCATGGCCTTGCGCATGCCGGTCCGAATGTCGCGGCGGTCGATTTGATAAAACTTCCCTTCCCATCGAATCGTGTAGTCATTCGTCACCTGCCGCTGTTCGACGTGGCTCAGAGTCGCCGCCAGATCGTGCTCTTTACCCAGCGGTCGGTGGGCGTCCTCCGCAGTCGCCGGTTTCACCGTCAAGGTCGTATTCCACCATGGTAGAAACTCTTCTTCAAGGTACCTGTTGGCCGCCTCGATGGTGCACACCCCAGCCACTCGCATGCCTTTCACCAGACGGTCCTGATCCGTCTGAAACTGGCGTTCGACGCGCCCCTTGGCCTGGGGCGAATGCGCCGGAATCCAGACGATTCCCAACTCGCCCAGCGCCCGCGCAATCTGCGTCGGCGGCATTTCCTGCCGGTCCAGGCCTTCGCGCTGCTCCTGCCGTTTGCTTTTGACGGCTACCTGGAACATGCCCGCCTTGTCCGTGTAGAACGCCAACGGCCGGCCGAACCGCTCCAGATACGCCCACAGCAGGCGCATGTTCTCTTCGCTGGTATCGTGCCGCACGAAGCGCGCGAATAGCCGGCTGGTGGCATCATCGATCATCGAGATCAGGTAGATCGTTTCGCCGCGCCCTTCCAGCCAGTCGTGGGTGCTGGTGTCCCACTGCACCAACTCGCCACAGCGGCTTCGCCGCATCCGCCATTGGTGCACCTCCACCACCCGAAGATGGCCGGCCTTCCACAATCCCGCCTTCGCCATCCATTGCCGCAGCGTCTCCTTGCTCACCGTAATCTGGTGCAGCTTGTGCAGGTACTCCGCCGCCAACGTCGGCCCGAATCCCCGGTACACCGGGTCGGAAAGAACTGCGAGGGCTTGCCGTTCCACCTCGGCCGACAGCTTCCGGTTCGACGCTCGCCCACGCAGTTCATGGATTACCGCCTGGTCCCCTTTCCCCCGCAGCTTGCGCAGGAGTCGTCGCACCTGCCGCTCTGTGACGCCGATCTCCTCGGCCGCCTGCTTTTGAGTGATCAGTTTCTTCTTGGCCTTCTTCAGGGCCACCAGCCGGTCTCGCTCGGCTTGGGTCATCAGTAGTTGTCCTTTGTCCAACCTCCAGGCTGGACCCTGTCAATAGGACATTTCTACTTTGCTCAAATAGGACATTATCATTTTGCCGCGACAATCCGGCGCTTGCCGTTGCATCCGGCGATGGATCGCCATTCACCCCCGGGACGTAATCGCCGAACGGCTGCCCGAGCGGGTTCACATTCGGAAAATTGTCGGCGACAAACGTTTCGTTCACGATCGCCGGCACCGCGATTTTTGCGCGCTCCTGCTTATCGGCCTCCACCTTAGCCGTCAGCTCGTATTCTTCCGGTTTGAAATTGCGGCCTCGCAGCACGGGGATCTTCATGGTCGAAAAAAAGTCGGGCCCCACCGGCATATAGTCCGCGGTTTTCCTCGATTTCGGAGGCGTTCCAGGCAAGTGGAAGTCGACACTCCACAGGCTGCCGCTCAACAGGACAGAATCGGAATAGCTCACG
>DATJOW010000093.1:0-63666 GCA_035506715.1 Candidatus Acidiferrum sp.
TTGGGCCCATTGACCAGGCGGTATCAGCATTGTGCTCATAAACCGACCGGTGAGGAACCGCCGGGGCCTTTGGCCCTTTCCCATTAAAATCCTAACTCCTCCAATAAAACAACTTCCAAAACTTGTGGGTAATGACAAGGGTTTCAACCGTGGGTTGCGAACGCAAAATAGAACGGGCCCCGGAGGGGCGAAAGAAAATAGCAGACCGACCAAGCGGATTTTGTCGTCCCTGCCGGCACACGACGCCGTTCACGCCGGGAAGGCCAGAATCCATCTGGATTGGGTTACACTGTGACCGCCGAGAACGATGAACGGCGGCCACCATTTCCCTTGAATCCGGCCCGGTGGACGGGCAAGTTGCGCGGCCAATGAACCGTTGGTTTGCCTGGCTCGTGATGCTGTGCCTGGGGTGTGCTCTGACACCGGCGCCGGCCGCTTCCGTCAACGGCCAGCCTTACGTGCCGCTCATGGATTGGGCGCGGGCGAATGGTTTTAGATGTTCCTGGCTGAGATGGGGCGATGAAATTGCGCTCACGAATCGGACCACCCGGCTGGTGTTTGACCGAAACTCGCGCACGGCGTCCATCAACGGCGTCAACGTGTGGCTCTCTTTTCCGGTGGCGGTGGACCGGGGCACGCCTTACATCGCGCAACTGGACCTCAACACGGTGATCCGCCCGTTGATTTCCCTGCCGCGGCCTGATGCCCGGCCGATGACGACCATCTGCATAGATCCCGGACACGGTGGCAAGGACACCGGCAACCATACGTTCTGGCGCAGCGAGAAGACCTACACGCTGGCCCTGGCGCTCGAATTGCGCGACCAGCTCAAACGGGCCGGATTCAATGTCATTCTGACGCGCAGCAAGGACGCGTTCGTGGATTTGCCCGACCGATCGGCGCTGGCCAACCGGCGCGGCGCGGACCTGTTTGTGAGCCTGCACTTTAACGCGACGCAAGTCGGACGCGACCAGGTGCAGGGGCCGGAGACGTACTGCATCACACCGGTCGGGGCCAGCTCGAGCAACGCGCAAGGCGAAGGCGCCAACTACGGTCCGACCACCGGGAACCGCTGCCAGGACCGGAGCCTGTTGCTGGCCTATCAAATGGAGAAGTCGCTCGTGCGCAACCTCGGTTTGCCGGACCGCGGCGTGCGACGCGCCCGGTTCGCCGTGTTACGCGATGCAACCATGCCGGCGATTCTCATCGAGTGCGGCTACATGACCCATCCGGCCGAAAGCAAAAAGATTTACAATGCCGGATACCGGCAACAGCTGGCCCAGGCCATGGTGAAGGGAATTTTGGCGTATCAGAAATTGACGGTTCCGCCGCTGCCACCAAGGACATCACCTCCGCCGGTGCCGCAAGCGACGCGTGACAAATAAGCGGTGATGGGGTTAGCATCGAACGCTAAATGAGCATTGTTACGAAGACGGGGGATCACGGTACAACGGCGCTGATGTACGGCCGGCGGGTTTCCAAGACCCATCCGCGGCTCGAGGCCTGCGGCGCGGTGGACGAATTAAACGCCGCGCTCGGTGTGGCGCGCGCGGTGTCACCTGACTTCGTGCGCGAGCATCTGCTGGCCATTCAGAAAGACCTGGTGGTCTTGATGGGGGAGACGGGCTTGGCCGCCGAGGATTTGTCCCGTTATGTCCAGGACGGCTACTCCACGGTTTCGCCGGCGATGACGGCCCGGCTCGAAGCGCTGGTCCGGGAGCTCGAAGCAAAAGCTCTGAAATTCCACGGCTGGGCGATTCCGGGCGCGACGCCGCTCGCCGCCGCCCTGGACCAGGCGCGGACCATTTGCCGCCGGGCCGAACGGCGGGTCTGCGCCCTGAGAGAAAGTGGCGACCTGGAAAATGCGGAAATCATCATTTACCTCAACCGGCTGGGCGATTTGCTGTGGCTCCTCGCGCGCCGGGCGGAGGCGAAAGCTGACCCGCCGGCCGGTTGAGCGCGGAGGGTTCAGGCGGGCAGCAGCCGCTGCCGGGCGGAAAACAAAACAAAACACGCGCAGGCCTCCCTGCGCGTGGGACAAATCAACCTCAACCGTTCAGGACCGGTTGAGTCGGCGGAATCCCAGCAGGGCCGTCAGGCCCAGCCCGGTCAAAACCACGGTGGCAGGCTCGGGAACGGGCGCCCAGTCCAGGCCCCGGAAGGCCGTGTTCGCCGGCGCCGAGGCCAGCCAGGTGCCGGTCGAGCTCGCCCCGGTGTCGGTGACTGTGAAAAGGTTGACTCCGTTTGCCGTGGTGGCATAAATCACGGGGTTGGCGGCGCTGAAATCCACCGCCAAGCCGACTGTGCCGTTGGTGGCCCAGGAAAGCGAGTAGTCAAAAACCCAGGAGCTGCCATTGAATTCCCACTTCTCTATCCCGCCGATCCCGCTGGAAGAAGTATAGGCGTCTGAATCGGCAACATAGGCGATGGTCATGGCGGGATTGAACGCGAAATCATAAGGGCTGGCGCTGCTGCCGGCGTTGATGAGGCTGACGGCGGTGGCGGAACCGCTGGTCGGGTTGCCGGCGACCTCATAGATGCCGCGCGAGGAACCCGAGCTCGACGAATAAAACAGGTTGTTGCCGATTGTCTGGATCACCCGCAGGTTGGTGAGTGGGCTGGTTGAAACGGCCGCGGCCGCGCTGTTGTTGCCCATGTAAACGACGCCGCTGTTGGCACCCGCGGCCCAAAAGTTTCCCGCTCCGTCGCTGGCGCCCGAACGGACGTTGTTGGCGCTGAAGTAACTGCTGGTCGTGGCGGCCAGCACAAAATTCCCGGAGGCATCCACCGTGCCAACCGCGCGCGGGACGGCGGCAGAAGTGGTGCTGGCAATGCCTGCGGTTCCAGCCGGCGCGTTATAGCCGGCGAGCACCAGATAACGGCCGTCGGCGGAAAGGTTCAACGCGCCTTCGGATGTGGCCGAGCCGCTGTTGACCAGCGCGGAGGCACCGGTTGAAGGAATCGCAAAGCTGCCGGCAGCACCGCCGCTGGTGGTGTATTGATTCAGGAAGATGGCCGTGCCGGCGTTATTCAGCGCGGCGCTGCCGTCGCCGACCCGCAGGACGACCAGGTCGCCTGGGGTGAACTGAGCCGGGGCAGCAGATGCCAGCGCAACGAGGGTTCCGCAAAAGAGTATAGGCTTGATGGTTTTCATAGATTTCGACTTCTGATTCTGATTTCCAGCAATTTACCTTTTACCACCGCGTCCCAATCCTGTAAATCAAAAAATTGCCGGCTTAATTTGGGTGATGCTGGGCCGAGGCGACTTCCGCCCGGGCGGAGGCGAAATCCTTTTGGAAATCCGCGTTGGCCTTCATTTGCCGCACGATGGCCCGGGCAAGAACGCGGCCGGCATAGATGTCGGCGGGATAATGGCGGGCAATTTGGACCCGGTGCCAGCCAATGGTCCGGGCTTCGGCGATGATGGCATCGCTTCGGTCGGGAAACAATTCCGCCAGGACCAGGGCCAGAACCATGGACTCGGTCGAATGGCCGCTGGGATAACCGAAGGATTTTTCCAGCTTGCCGTTGGCCAGGCTGGCATCGACGACATAAGGGCGGGGGCGCCGGTAAAAGTCCTTGGCCTGGTCCGTCACCGCGGCAGCGTCCTTTTGCACGCGTTCGAAAAAGGCGGCGGTCACCGGCAGGTTGTTGGACTGAAAGAACGCGCCGACAGCCGGGGTGAAATTAAAGACGGAGAATTTCTTCTCGGAATACGCCGCGGCAATGTCATTGCTGCCGGCAGCATGATAGACCGAGCGCACTTCGTGCAATTCGGCAGCCTGCTCGGGTGAGTCCGGCAACGGCGGGGGCGGGAGCAGCGCGGCATAATCCGGTTGTTGTGCAGGCAGATAATTCAGGGGGCTGGCGACAGCCACCGGCGTCGGCTCCGCCATCGTGTCGGCGGCGCGCAGTGGGTTGGCGACGATCAGCAACCCGGCCATCCCGATGGCCCGCAAAAGCGGGGACGCCGGGCCGGCCGACTTGAATTGTTTCCAGCGGAGAATCATGCCGGCAACATCAGGGTTTGATTGGTGTGCCGTCGTGGGACCACCAAATGTCGGAGCGGTTGGGGTCGCTGGCCTTGCCGGCGGTGTAGCCGGACCCAAGAGTCGCTCCGTCCACGCAGACGTAATCGTACTTGAAATGTTCGGCATGCCCGTCGCTGAAGGTGATGTTGCCGCCGTTGTTATGCCGCATGGAAAAACGGCTTGTGTAGTTTTGGGGGCTGCCGAGCGTGATGCCGCCGGCTTTGCTCGCCGCGTAGGCGATGCGGTCCTTGTCCCACACCGGCGCATCGTCCCAGCGCACGCGATTGTCGGAGAACAACGCGAACGCGGCGGGATTTTTCACATTAACGGTCTTTAGGGGCGTGACCTGAATTTTGCCACTCTGCTCCCACATGCCCTTGGAGTTCATGCCGTAGGAGAAATATACCCGGTCCTGGTTGAAGGGATCGATGCCGAAAGATACGGCGGTGGGGCAGTGGAAGATATCATGGCCTTCGTTATAGCGATTGTAGGCCGAAATCCCTTCGAGCGCGTAAGTATAAAGCGGCTTGGCCTGGATATAGGGCGGCAGGGCGCTAAACCAGGCTTCGCGCCCGTAGCTGGTGCCGTTGACCTTGTTGCCAAACTCCACGTCGGTCAACCCCAGCCACGAGGGCGTATCCTCGTTGTCCGGAAAGCCCGGCGTGCCGGTCGGGATCTTGGTGGCGGGAAAAACCTGGTTGTTCTCGTCCACGTATAAGACCTGGGCCACGCCCCATTGCTTGAGATTGCTCAAGCACAGGATGTGTTGGGCCTTGGCCTTGGCTTTGGCCAGCGCCGGCATCAGCATCGCGGCCAGGATCGCGATGATGGCAATCACGACCAATAATTCAACCAGGGTGAAACCCCGGGAGCTTCGGGCTGCGGTTGGCAACTTCCTCAAGCTGTTGATTTTTTCCATGGCAAAATTGTCGTTTATTGTTTCAACCTCGTGCGGAGCCTGCCAAGCGGTGGTTACAAAATTAAGGCGGACAAGTTACATCTCGGTGACATCGTTTGTTTTATTCATTCTTCCCATATTGTCACCTAATTGTTGCGTCACCGTCATGGGTTTGTCGCGCGGCTCTGCAGAATAGCACTCCCAGTAGCCGATCGAACTGGAGTCAACCAACAATCATCAAAAGAGAGGAAAGCGAGAGGAACATGAAAAAAATATTTGGACTGCTAGGTGTCTCAATGGCTTGGACAGGCGTTATCCAGGCGACGCCACCGGCCTTCACCCCTGGTCAACTCGCCGTGCTGCAATTGGGAACCGGCGGCACCAATCAAGGTGCGACCGCCGACGACATCTGGGCCAGCCGCCAGAACCCGTATTTCGTGGATCAGTTCGATCCGAACGGGGTCAATCAAACCATACCTTCCTATCAGGTGGCCATTCCCACCAACGGCCCGACTTCCCTTTGGGTAAACGGCAATGCCGGCACCGAAGGCAATCTGACCCTGTCCGCCGATCGGAGCCTGCTGACGTTCGCCGGCTACTGCGGCGACATTTGTTCAATTTTTCCGACGGCCCTGCCCACACCGCCGCTGGCACCCTCGAACCTGAATTACGATCGCGGCATCGGCACCGTGGACGCGTTTGGCAATTACCAGAATCCCTATCGCGGCCCCTCCTGGTACGGCATTGCCCAGGGCAAAACCAATCCGCGCGGGGTGGCTGCCGACGGAGCTGGCCGGTTTTGGGGCTGCGGTAACGGTTACGGCAGTTTGTTTTATAATGCCAGCACCTCCTATGGTCCGATCGTGGTGCAGAACTTGGTATTGACCGGCTGCGCCAAGATTCTCAACGGTGCCCTGTACAGTAGCGTGAAGAGCGGCGCCGATGCGCAAGGCCTCCCCGCCGGCATTTATTCGTTTGTGGACTTTAATTTGAATCCGTATCCGCTCCCGACCACTGCCGCCTTTCCGCTGCTGCAGATCCCGGCGGATGCGAAAAATCAGAATTGTGTCGGCTTCGACATCAACCCCCCGGGCAATGTGGCCTATGTGGCGGACACCAAGAGCGGCATTTGCAAATACGTCAAGAGCGGACCGAACTGGAAAATGGTTTATTACCTGACCATCCCGGGTTACACGAACTGGACCACCGGCATTCGCACCAATCCCGCCAGCATCGAGACCCTCGTGGGTTGTTTCAGCGTTACCGTGGACTGGAGCGGCACCAACCCGGTGGTTTATGCGACCACCGGAGACAGCCCGGGTGCGGATCCGCGCGATGCCAAAGCCGGCGCCCTGACCTATTACGCCAACCGCGTCATCCGCATCAACGACACCAACACCGCCACCTCCGGCTCGGCGATTGTCGCCAAAACCAACATTCTCACCACGGTGGTCCAGGCGCCGGTGTTCAATCCCTCCCTCATCACCAACAACGCTCCGCATCTTTACATCGTTTACAAGTCTGTGGCCTTCGCGCCCGACTTGCGGCCGCTCATCACCAACAATCCCGTCAGTTGGTCGGCGGTGGCAGGTGACGCCGTCAGCTTCAGCGTCGGCGCCGCCTCCGCTTATCCGTTGACCTATCAATGGCAGACCAACGGGATCAACTATGGCGGGCAGACCAGCCCCACTCTGAACCTGGGCTCGGTGGCTTTGACCGACAGCGGCACCACGTTCCGCTGCCTTGTCAGCAACGACTACGGTTCAGTCACGAGCGCCGTGGCCACTTTGACGGTCTTATCGAGCCCGACGCTGCCGACGTTCAATGCCATCAACGGGTCCACCAATTACAACCTGACCAATTACGTCGGCAATAATTTCAGCCTGGCGGCCACCGTCGGTGGAACGGATCCCAAGGGTGGGTATCAGTGGTATTCGAACAGCGTGGCCTTGTCCGATGTCGGCGAATTCAGCGGCACGCAAACTTCCACCTTGAACATCGTCAACGCCCAGACGAATGACTCGGCCGTCTATTCGTTGACGGTGACGAACCGGGCGGGTTCAACCAACCAGGCCGTGGTGAATCTGCGCGTCACTTACGCGCCGCCGCAGTTCATCGAGCCGCCGATTGCGCAGACGGTTTTCCGGGGTCAGCCCGTCATGCTGTCGGCGCAGATGCAGGGGTATTTGCTGACCAACACATGGTACACGGCCACCAGCGCTTCTTCGGCCAAGGGACTGACGCCCATCAGCCTGTCCGGCCGGTTCAGCCAGACCGACATCGCCCAGCAGCCGGCGTCTTCCACCCTCGTCAATTCGGGGACCGTTGCCGCTGACGCGACGAACTACGTCCTCGTCGTCAGCAATCCGAGCGGCGCCATCACCAGCGCGCCGATCGCGGTCTCGCTTTATGTCCAACCCGCTTCGCACAGTTTTGCCTCCTATTCCAGCATCGGTCAGAATTATACGCAGGACTTCGATTCATTGCCGGTTCCCGGTGGCGGGAGCTTCGAAGCCGGCAATCCCATTGACGTCACGTTCGTGATGACCAATTTTGCTGCGGTGGCGGCCAACGGGAATTTTGCCAATGCCACCAATAGCGCCGATATCACTTATTCCCTGGATGACCCGGCGGACTTTGGTTATCCGGTCATTCCTGCCGGTGCGATCGGCGGCCTTGGTTTGAGCAATACGATGGCCGGCTGGTACGGCTGGAGTCAAAAGGGGCCCCTCCAGTTCTCCGTTACCTCCGGCGACCAGAGCCAGGCCGCAGTGATCGACAATGGATTGAACTTTAATAACATCAACGGGTACACCACCGAGACGCTGAATCGCGCTCTCGGTCTGCTGACCTCCACCAAGAGCGGCATGGTGGCTTATGGCGTGGCGCTGATCAATAACTCGGGCCGAACCCTCAACCAGATCAACCTCCGTTTCACCGGCGAACTGTGGCGCAACAATCCCCTGGCCCAACCGCTGACAGTGGGTTACCTGATTGATCCCGGCGGGACGAGCTCCAGCTTCCCGACGAACGACGTGATCAACGGGACCTTGAGCCCGATTAACGACCTGACCGTCAGTTTCCCGACTTCGCTCACCACAGAAGTCTTGAATGGCACCCTGCCGGCGAATCAAACCAATCTGGCCGTTTCGGCCTTCAGCATCGCCGATTGGGCGCCCGGCTCGACCCTGTGGCTGGTCTGGCAGGCGCAAACCACCGCCGGCGGTGCGCAAGACGTCGCGATTGACAATGTGAGTTTGTCAGCGACGCCGACCCCGGTCGCGGTCACCCAGCCGGTGTTGAACGGCCCGGCCTACGCCAATGGCGGCGCCGGGGCCGGTCTGACATTCCACTTCACCAATTCGCCGGGGGCGGACTGGCAGTTCACCATCTGGGGCACAACCAACCTGGCACCGGCCTCCTGGCAGTACCTCGGTCACCCGACAGAAGGTCCGGCAGGTCAGTATCAGTTCACCGATTCGCAGGCCACGAATAAGCCACGGCAGTTCTACAAAGTGACCAGCCCGTAAGATCAAACCTGTCAGGACCCATCGGAAGTAGGACGGCTGAACGGCCGTCCTGCTTTCTTTATCGTTTACGCGACCCGATGACTGGCAACGTTCGCGTTCCAGTTCGGTGACAGCGCGGAAACAGGCAATGGGCCAGCCCTGTGAATAAGTTGGGGATTCGCTAATCCCGGTGCGAGCGGCTGAAGACCAAAAAAGCCTCGTCGCCGGAGCGTCGCAGCGACTCGAATTGCAGTGCAAAAGCGCGGGTGAGGTGGCCAAAACCGGTTCCATCGGCAATGGTGGGCGCCGTGCGACCGCCGAAAATTTGCGGACAAATCGTCAAATGCAGTTCATCAATCAAACCGGCCCGAAACAAGGCATCATTCAACCCGCCGCCGCCTTCGCATAGCAGGCGTTTGACGCCCCATTCCTCGCGGAGCCAGGCAAAGGCTTCGCGAAAATCAATTTCGCGCCGACCGCAAATCCGCACTTCGTCAGCTGTGGCCCGCAACCGGCGCAGGTTTGCCGGGGAGGCCCGTTCGGTGGTGAGGACCAGCACGGGAGAAAAACGATGACGGAACACTTCCGCTTGAGGACTCAGCGAACCATTGCCACTGACAACCACGCGTAGATTGTACTCGGCCAGTCCATTCTGCCGCCGCAATTTCCGGAACCGGACCGGTCCCGGCCCCAGATTGACGGGTGCCGAATCCACCGTGCGCGCCCCGGCCAGCACCGCGTCGGCCGTGGCTCGGAGTTCGAGCAGATGCTCGTGGTCGCGCGCACTTCCGAACGACGAGACTGCCCGATTGGCCGTCGCAATCTTGCCGTCCGCCGTCATGGCCAGGTTCGCCAGCCCGAACGGCAACCTTGGCTTTGGACCTCGGACTTTGGGCTTTGGCCTCATACGATCAGCATCGCATCGCCGTAACTGAAGAAGCGATAACGCCGGCCGATGGCCTCGGCGTAGGCGGCCAGCACCATCTCGCGTCCAGAGGTCTCGCCCGGCGCGGCAAACGCGCTGACCAGCATCAACAGCGTGGAGCGGGGGAGATGGAAGTTCGTCAGGAGCGCGTTCACGATTTGAAATGAAAACGGCGGGTAGATGAAAATGCCCGTTTTTCCAGAGGTTTTTGCAAGTTTTCCACCGTTCTGCGCCGCCACGCTTTCCAACACGCGCACGGCCGTGGTGCCCACGCCCCAAACGCGGCGACCGGCATTTTTGGCTTCGTTCACAATGCGCGCCGTCTCGGCGCCCAGCTCGAACCTTTCTTCGTGCATTCTGTGCGCCGTCAGCGTCCCGGTTTTCACGGGCTGAAACGTCCCCGGTCCGACATGCAGGGTGGCAAAGCACACGGAGACGCCCCTTGCCTGAATTTGCGCCAACAACCCCGGCGTGAAATGCAGGCCGGCCGTTGGCGCCGCCACCGATCCCGCCGCCTGCGCATACACAGTCTGGTAGCGTTCACGGTCCTCGGCGCTCGGCATAACGCGCTGAAGGTACGGCGGCAGGGGAACTTCTCCCAACCGGTCAAGCTCGTTGCCAATATCGGCCGCTCCGGAAAAAAACAGGCGCCGGTGCCCCTCGCGGTTGGTTTCCACCACCGTGGCCCGGATGGCCGTCACCGTTCCATCCGGCGCCCGACAGGCGATATGCGTGCCAGGACGCGCACGTTTGCCCGGGCGCACCATCGCCCACCAATCGTTACGCCCATTTTCCTCGAGCAGCAGCATTTCAAACAGTCCGCCGGTGCGCAGGTTGGTCCCCCGCAATCGGGCGGGAATCACCCGCGAGTCGTTCAACACGAGCACGTCCCCCGCGCGCAAAAAGTCCGGCAAATCGCGGAATTGCCGGTGTTCCAAGCCACCGCCCCCCCGGTGCAGCACGAGCAGCCGCGATTCATCGCGCCGCGGCGCCGGATGTTGCGCGATCAAATCCTGCGGCAGATCAAAATGAAAATCGGCAGTCCGCACGCGGCCAGTTTCAGTCATTGCACCCCAATAGCAAGTCGCCGCATGATAAGTTTTTTGTCCGGCAATTTTCAGTGCGACTTTTGGTTGTGAATAACTTTGGAATAAATCCCCGAAATTCCAGCAAATTTTTGTTGACATTAGGTGGGGCAAAGTGGGTATAAATGGAGCGTTGTGGGGAAACAGGTCGTACAGGGTTTGCCCGGTGGATAAGTACGCGTCGTCATGAGCCTTAAAGAACCGACTTACTATAATTCGCTCTATCGGCATGGAGTGGATGAGAAACGGCGCGTCCAAATCCCGGCCAAGTGGCGGCCAGCCAAACCGGGCACGGAGCTGACCCTGATGCTCTGGCCCAAATCGAAAGAGGGTCCCTGCCTCCGGGTCTTGCCGCCCGGCGAGATGGCCAAACTGGTCCAGGCCATTGACGCCATGTCCAACGGCGACCCGAACAAGGTCGTGCTCAAGCGTTTCATCGGCAGCGAGTCAGTGCAGGTGAGCGTGGACAAAGCAGGACGAATTTGTCTGCCGGAGGAAATGGCCCGCGCCGCGGGCATCCGGAACGAGGCCGTGCTGGTCGGATTGCTGGATCGCTTTGAGATCTGGAATCCGCACAGTTACGAAAAGGTCAAGGCCGCCGACGCCGTGCTGGCGCATGAAGCCTTCAAGTTGATGGAGTGATTATGAACCTGGCAAAATTACTGGCTGCGGGAAAAAGCATCGTCAACGGCTGCGAGCAAATTTCCTATCGCGCCAACAAGCACGTTTATCTCCCGAAATTCGGGCCGGTCGCCAACCCGTTCCAATCCGCCGCCCCGGAACCGGGCAAGCCGGCCGCCGACGTCGAGGCGACGCCCGTCAGAAAGATCGCTGCCCCGGTCCCGGCCAAGACTCAAAAGCTGCCGCCTTGGCCGCCCGGTCCGACGCGCGCCACCTCCTGGGCCAGCAAGTTGAACCCCGTTTCGCTCTGGCGCGACACGCCGGTGGCGCCGGAAGCCCGGCCGCCGGTGCAATGCGAGCTGTCCCTGGACACGGTAAAAGTCGTGCACAATGACCTGAGTGACGCGGACGTGGAAGTGGTGCCGATGAAATCGCGCCCGGCCAGTCCGGCGGCCGCGCCGGCCGGACCGCCCCCCGGCCGCCCGTGGGAGGCGCTGGCGGAGCGGATGTTTCGAGCCACCATTGATTGAACCAACGCGAACCCATGCGCAGTGTCGGATTTCGTTCACAAAACGGTGATGACGGCGGAGGTGCTGGCCGCGCTAAACCCGAAGCCCGGCGGCCGGTACGCCGACGGGACGCTCGGTGGGGCTGGTCACGCGGCGAGCATCTTGGATATGAGTTCGCCGACTGGATGGCTGTATGGGTGCGATCGCGATGGCGCCGCGGTGGAAGCGGCCCGTGACCGGCTGGCGGCGTTCGCCGGCCGGTTCGAAATCCGCCAGGGCAATTTTGCGGACCTGGCCGGCTGGATTCCGGCGGAAACCTGCGACGGGGTGCTGCTGGATCTGGGGGTGAGTTCGCCGCAGCTGGATTCGCCCGAACGCGGATTCAGCTTTCAGCAGGACGGCCCGCTGGACATGCGAATGGACCCGCGCCAGACGCGGACGGCGGCGGAACTGGTGGGCCGTGCGAGCGCGGACGAACTCGCGCGGATTTTTTGGGAATTCGGCGGTGAGCGCGATTCCCGGCGGCTGGCCCGGGCGCTGGTGCGCGACCGCGCGCGGCAGAAATTTGGGACCACGCGGCAACTGGCCGAGTGGATCGAGCGACGGCATCCGCGACGGGGAAAGAAAACGCATCCGGCCACGAAAGTTTTTCAGGCGCTGCGGATCGCGGTGAATGATGAAATCGGCTCTTTGAAACGCGGCCTGGAAGCGGCGGTGCAGATTTTGAAGCCCGGTGGACGGCTGGCCGTTATCACGTTCCATTCGCTCGAAGACCGCATCGTGAAGGAATTTGGCCGGGAACGAACATGTCCCTATACGTGTCCCGGCGGGGTGGATGTGCCGGAACTGCGTCAGCCGCGCGCGCCGGAACTGCGCTGGGTGACGCGCAAAGCCGTCCGGCCGGAAGAAGCAGAAATTCGGGAAAATCCGCGCAGCCGCAGCGCGAAGTTGCGCGTTCTGGAAAAATTAAGTGTAGCGACGGTCGGTAACCGTCCGGGTTGATGGGACGTTTGCCGATCGCCGCTACCAAGTAACGATGGCGAAAAATCGAAAAAATCAATCGGCGGCCATCCGGTTCGGCCCGGCCTTGAAGGCGTTGGGCCTGTGCCTGTTGATCGCCGGATCGGCGGTGGGTTACGTCTGGCAAAAAAGCCGGATCTACCAGTTGGGCCAACAGATTCGACAACGCGAGATGCGCCTGACCCGGCTGCAGAACAACAACCAGAAGCTCGATGGACAGCTTTCGATTTTGCGGTTGCCGGTAATGCTGGATCGCCGGGCCCGCGAATTGAACCTGGGGCTGGCGCCCGCGCAACCGAACCAGGTGCTGCGCCTGACGGAACCGGCGCCGCCGCCGCCGGCGGACCGGACTTTGACGCACCAGTTGGCGGTCCGGCCCGCCACGGAGATGACTCAGTAAACATGACTTTTTGGCCGCCGCTCGTGACGCCGTCGGGTGAGGAACCGATCGCCGCGGGCGGCTGGCCGCTTTTACAATGACAAAACGGCTGCAATGGAAACGGGTGCTGCTGCTGCTGGCGTTGCTCGGCCTCGCCTTCGCCGGCCTCGGCTACCGGCTGGTCGATTTGCAGGTGCTGCGCCACGAGGAACTCGCGGTGAAGGCGCAGCAAAACACCCAGCGCGAATTCTGGCAGCCTCCCCGCCGCGGCAATATCCTGGACGCCCGCGGCAATCTCCTCGCCACCAGCCTGTTCGTGAAGACAGTGTGCGCCGATCCAGTTCTTATCGGCAACCGCCAGGCCGCCGTCGCCCACGTTCTCGCGCCACTGTTGCAGCTCGACGAGTCCGATTTATACCAGCGCCTGCTGCCGCGCCTGGGCAAAAATCAAAAAGGCGAAATCGTCACCAACCGCTACGTCGTGCTCCAGCACAAGGTGTCCGATGAAACCTGGCAGAAAATCCAGATGACCATGACCAATTTCGCCGCGGGGGTGGACGAGCGGAAATTGTCCCGGACCGAGCGGGCGTCCCTGCGTGATTTGCGCTCAAACGCCATCTTCGCCGACCCGGTGGACGACCAGTTGCGGGTGTATCCGGGCGGCTCGCTCGCGTCGCACGTCCTGGGCTTTACGGCAACGGAGGCCGGCACCAACCGGGTGGCCCGTATCGTTGGGCGCGACGGAATCGAGATGGTGCTGAACTCCGCGTTGAGCGGTGCCGCCGGTTGGCGGGTCACCCGCACGGACCGGCAAAAACGCGAGCTGGTCACGCTGCGGGATGAGGACGTGCAGGCCCGCGATGGCTTGAACGTGGTGCTCACCCTCGACGCCGCCATTCAGCACATCGTGGAAACCAACCTGGCCGATGCCCTCCAAAAGCACACCCCCATCAGCATCACCGGCATCGTCATGCGCCCGCGCACCGGCGAAATCCTGGCCCTGGCCACCCTGCCGAATTACGATCCGAACAACCCGGGCGGTTCCCCGCTCGACGCCCGGCGCGACCGGGTGATCAGCGACCTCATGGAGCCCGGCTCGACCTTCAAAATTGTCGTCGTCTCCGGAGCCTTGAATGAAGGCGCCGTGCGCCTGACGGACACGTTTGACTGCGAGCAGGGCCACTTTGCCTTCGCCGGCCGGGTGCTCCACGATCACGAGCCTTATGGCCTGCTGACTACCGAAGGCATCGTCACCAAGTCATCGAATATCGGTGCGGCCAAAATCGGCATCCGCCTCGGCCAGGATCATCTCTACGATTACGCCTGTGACTTCGGGTTTGGCCAGCGCACGGGCATCCCGTTGCCGGGCGAGGCCCGCGGAATTTTGTATCCGGTCAAGGACTGGTCCAAGGTGTCCATCGCGCAAATTCCGATGGGCCATGGCATCGCGGTGACGCGGCTGCAAATGATCCTGGCGATGTGCGCGCTGGCGAACGACGGCTGGCTGATGCGGCCGATGCTCATCAACCGGCTGGAAGACCAGAATGGCAACGTGGTTCGGCAGTATTACCCCCAGCGGGTGCGCCAGGTCATCAGTGATTCCACGGACAAGCTGGTGGTTGATGCGCTCAAAACAGTCGTTTCACCTGAAGGAACGGCGGCAGGGGCCGCCATGAAGTATTACACGGTCGCGGGCAAGACCGGCACGGCACAAAAGGTCGAGAACGGCACCTACGCCGAGCATAAGTTCGTCTCGTCGTTCATCGGGTTTTTCCCGGCGGATGATCCCGAGCTGTGCATCTCCGTGGTGATGGATGAGCCGAAGGAAGGCTACTATGGCGGCCAGGTTTGCGGGCCAGTCTTCAAGGAAATCGCCGAGCGGTGCGCCAGTTACTTGAACATTCCGCCGGACAAAACCTCCGAGTCGCCGGGAGCGCCGGCCCCGCTGGTCGCGGCGGGCACTGCGCGACCCGCGTCCACCCAATGAACAACTCCCGGCCCCAGCTTTTTGGAATGCTCGCCGGACTCTTTCTGGCTGCCGGCCTCGTGGGCTCGGCCCTGCTCGCCACCGCTGCCTGGGTCAAGGTCAAAAATTCCCAATTCATCACCGTCAAAGGTTCGGTGCAAAAAAACGTCGAAGCCGACCTCGCCATCTGGTCCGGCAGTTTCCTGGTCGAGGCGGAGGCGTTGCCCGGGGCGCAGCACAAAATGCAGGCCCATCGCACGCTCGTGGAAAAGTTCCTGCGCGACGCCGGCGTGACGGACTTCGCCTTTGCGCCGATCGGCATTGAGGAATTGAAGGCGTCACAGAAATCCGCCGACGGCTGGGTGCAGCAGCGGACCACCGGCTACCGCCTGACCCAGTGCGTGTCGGTGAAATCCGCCGAGGTGGACCGGCTCGACAAACTGGACACCACGCCGCTGGTCGAGCAAGGCGTGATCTTCACTGTCGCGCCGCCGCAGTTCATTTATACCCGGGCCGGAGAAACCAAGATCGAAATGCTGGCGGCAGCGACGCAGGACGCCCGGGCCCGTGCCGAGCAGATCGCCACCCAGGGCGGCCGGGCCATTGCCCGGCTCCACGACGCCGGCCAGGGCATTTTTCAAATCACGCCGCAGCACCAGACCCGGACGAGCTGGGAGGGCGAGAACGACACGACCTCGCGCCAGAAAACCATCACGGCCGTGGTGACGGCGACGTTTTTGCTGAAGTGAAATTGCAGTGGAAACCCGTTCTTTGAAATTTGCGGCCGATGCCTGCGCGGCGGAAATCCGGCGGGGCGCCGGGGAAACGCCGGTGGCCAACGTCTGCACCGATTCGCGGCAGGCCAAGCCGGGCGACCTGTTCTTCGCGATCCGCGGGGAGCGTTTCGATGGCCATGACTTTTTGAACGAAGTCGCAGCCAAAGGGGCGGTCGCCGTGGTGGTGGAGCGAAACAAGGTCCCCGCGCCCCTGCCGCACTGTGCCGTGCTGGTGGTGGACGAGGCGCGGATCGCGCTTGGCAAACTGGCCGCCGCCTACCGGCGGGACTTCGGGGTGCCGATGGTGGCCGTCGCCGGTTCGAATGGCAAGACCACGACGAAAGAATTGATCGCTTCGGTGTTACGCCGCCAGCTGCCGGTGCTGTGGAGCGAGGCGAGTTACAACAATGACATCGGGGTGCCGTTGACTTTGTTGCGGCTGGACCGATCCCACCGCGCGGCGGTCCTCGAAGCCGGCACGAATCATCCGGGTGAGCTCGCGCCGCTGATCGGCATGATCCGCCCGAAGTACGGCGTCCTGACCAACATCGGGCGGGAACATCTGGAGTTTTTTGGCAGCTTGGCGGGCGTGGCCGAGGAGGAGGGTCGGCTCGCCGAGCTGCTGCCGCCGGACGGCAAGCTCTGGATCAACGGCGACGACGAAGGGGCGGAGCCGATCGCGAAACGGACGCGCGCCACGGTGGTGCGGGTCGGTTGCGGGGAGAGAAATGACTGGCGGGCCCGATCCATCCGCCTGGACAAGCACGGGGTGACGTTCCGGCTGGAAGCGCCGAACCGCGCGTTCAGCGGCGAGTACCGCATCAACTTGCTGGGCCGGCATCAGGTCGCCAACGCTTTGTTTGCAGTCGCGGTCAGTGAGGAACTAGGCCTGGGCCGTCCCGCGGCGCGGGACGGCCTGGCCGAATGCCAGCCGCCGAAGATGCGGCTGCAATTCTGGGAAGCCAACAACGTACGCGTGCTCGATGACGCCTACAATGCGAATGCCGACTCGACCCTGGCTGCGCTCGAAACGCTGCGCGACCTGCCCTTGCAGGGCCGGCGGGTGGCGGTGCTCGGCGACATGAACGAGCTGGGGGCCCACAGCGAGACGGCGCACGCGGAAGTCGGCCGCCGGGCGGCGGAGCTGGGCATCGGCCAGCTGTTCGCCGTGGGCCGGATGGCGCCGGTCACGGCGCACGCGGCGCGCGCGGCCGGCCTGGCGCGGGTGATGGAATTTGCGGACGTGGAGGCCGCGGTGAAGGTGATCCGGGATTTTTTGAAGGCGGGGGATGTCGTTTTGCTGAAGGCGTCGCGGGCGTCGCGTCTGGAGCGCCTCGCGGCGGCATTGAAGTCGGAAAAGTCGTGAATCAAAAGCATGCTTTACTATTTGAGCCAGCAATTGCTCGAGTGGTCGAAAGGAACACCCTGGGCGGAATCCCTTTCTGCCCTGCGGCTCTTTCGCTATATCACGGTGCGGAGCGCGGGGGCGGCCATTACGGCGCTGCTGCTGAGCTGGTGGCTCGGGCCGAAAATCATCCGGTGGCTGAAGGGATTGAAATTCGGCCAGGATTATGCGGACAAGGCGGAGGCCGCCGGCGGCCTGGCGGCGCGGGTGCTCAGCAAAAAAGGGACGCCGACCATGGGCGGCATTTTGATCGTGGCGGTGCTGTTTTTCTCGACGGTGCTGTGGGCGCAGCTGGACAACAAGCTGGTGCTGTTGACCCTGCTGTCCGTGTTGGTGCTGTCGGGGTTGGGATTTTACGACGATTATGCCAAAATCATCCAGCAGGCGGGCGGCGGCACGCCGCCGCGGGTCAAGCTGGTGGCCCAGTTTGCGCTGGCGACTTTCATCGGTGCCTATTTGTGGCTGACCCCCTCGACCGGCAAACTGGTTTCGGAAGTCATGGTCCCGTTTTGCAAGCATCCGGTGGCGGTAAACGCGGGCTGGATCGGATTGCTGATTGTGGTGCTGGCGATTGTCGGCAGCTCGAACGCCGTGAACCTGACGGACGGGCTGGACGGCCTGGCCATCGGGTGCACGCTGATTGTCGGGTTTGTTTTCCTGGTGTTCACCTACGTCGCGGGCAACGTCAAGACGGCTGCCTATCTCCAGATTCCCTACGTGTCAGGCGCGGGCGAATTGACCGTATTCTGCGCCGCGATGATCGGAGCCGGGCTGGGATTTCTTTGGTTCAACTGTCATCCGGCGCAGGTGTTCATGGGCGACACCGGTTCGCTCGCGCTGGGCGGGGCCTTTGGCATCATCGCCGTGCTGATTCACCAGCCGCTCGTGCTGGGTATCGCCGGCGGGGTGTTTGTGATGGAAGCGCTGTCCGTGATCCTGCAAACCGGCTGGTTTCGCTTCACCCGCAAATATTACGGCACCGGGCGGCGGATTTTTCTGATGGCGCCGCTGCATCACCACTTCGAGAAAAAGGGCTGGTACGAGTCGCAGGTGGTCATGCGGTTTTACATCCTCTGCGTGCTGTTTGCCGTCGTCGCCCTGGCCACCTTGAAACTCCGATGAAACCGTCACCGGCATTGAACCCGTTGCGCTTTGCTCCTTGCATGGAAAGCCGCTGGCTGTTAATAACTTTGGCGGAAGCGGCCGGACGCGCAAGGCCCGGCGGAGTGGTCGTTTCTCCAGCCGGTTCGAAAGGCTGTCGCGATTTCCGCCTGACGCCCATGAGCAAAAACAATTTAAGACGCGGCGAGATTTACCGAGGGAAAATTTCGTTGCGACAGAAATCAAACAACCTCGAAGAAAGGACGCCATCAGCGCCAAATCAATGAACAATCCGAATCCATTCGTACCCCAGGGCTCCCTGTTGGAGCAACAAAGCAAACGCCGGTCCCGCCTGAAGCTCGCCGTGCTGTGCGTGCTCGTGGTCGGCGTCGCCAGCCTCACCGCCATGCTCATCCAGGGCTGCAAACGCGAGCAGGTCAGCGATCAGAACCAGCCGCCGGTCGAGACCAATATGATGGTCATGGACACCAACCCGCCGCCCATGATGGCTTCGAATCCGCCCGTGCCGCCGCCCCCGGTCGTGCCGCCGCCGCCGCCCGTGGTCGAAAATGCCGGCACGGAATACGTCGTCGTCAGCCACGATACCCTGGCGAAAATCGCGAAGAGGCATGGCGTGACGCTCAAGGCCCTGGAAGCGGCCAACCCGGGCATTGACCCGAACAAGTTGAAGGTCGGACAGAAGTTGACCATCCCCGCCGGCGGATCGACCTCGGCCGCGCCGGGCGTTTCAACCTCGTCCGAGAGCGGCGCCGGCGGAGGCACCACCTATGTCGTCAAATCCAACGATAACCTGACCAAGATTGCCAGGACATTCGGCACCACGGTCAAGGCCATCCAGACGGAGAACAATCTGTCCACGACGAGAATTCACGTCGGCCAGAAATTGAAGATTCCCGCAAAGGCGGAAGCCGCGGCCCCGGCCCCGGCCCCGGCGCCCATGATGCCGCCACCGCCGCCGCCAGGCACGGCTCCCGCACCGGCGGGGACGCCCGCTGGCCAATAAACCCGGCGCGTCGCAGCAGATCCCGCCCGGCGGGTTCCTGAGGCCTGGCCATGAAAGTCGCCGTCACCACTCTGGCTTTTTGTGTTGCCGCCCTGCTGGCGCTGGGGCTGGTGATGCTTTACAGCTCGAGTGTGACCCAGGTCGGAGCGCATTACCTGATGATGCAACTCGTCTGGTGCGCCCTGGGTTTTGCCCTCTGCGTGGCGGCGACCGCCTTCGACTATCAATGGCTCAAGAAATTCGCCTGGCCGATTTTCCTGCTCGCCGTGTTTTTGCTCGTACTGGTGCTGGTCCCGCACATCGGCCTGAAAATCAAAGGCGCGCGCCGCTGGTTTGATTTCCACGGCGTGCGCTTCCAACCTTCCGAGCTGGCGAAGCTCGCGCTCATCATTCTGCTCGCCTGGTACGGTGACCGGTACCAGCGGCAGATGCCGACCTGGGAGCGCGGGGTGCTCGTGCCCGGGGCGCTCATCGGCCTGGTCCTCGGCCTGGTTTTTGTGGAGCCGGACCGCGGCACGACCATCCTCCTCGCCGCGGTCAGCGGCGCCCTTTTGGTCGTCGCCGGTGCCCGGTGGAAATACATCGTGATGCCGGTCCTGCTCGGCGGGCTCGGCCTGGCGGCATCGCTGTGGCATGATCCCATGCGGCTGAGGCGTATTTTGGGCTGGTGGGATTTGGAACAGCACAAGGATGGCATCAGCTACCAGGCCTATCAGGCCATGATCGCGCTCGGTTCCGGCGGCTGGACCGGCCTTGGCCTGGGCAACGGGCGCCAGAAGCTCGGTTTCGTCCCGGAGGATCACACCGATTTCATTTTTTCGATTATTGGCGAGGAATTGGGTCTGGTGGCCACGCTGCTCGTGCTTCTGGCGTTTGTCATCATTGCCGTCTGCGGCGTTTACATTGCGCTCCGGGCGCGCGATCCCTTTGGCAGCCTGCTCGCCGCCGGCGTCACCTTTTTGATCGCCCTTCAGGCGGCCATCAACATCGGCGTCGTCACCAGCGCGTTGCCGAACAAGGGTCTGCCGTTGCCGTTCATCAGCTATGGCGGCTCGAACCTGCTTGCCATGCTCACCGGCGTCGGCTTGTTATTCAGCGTCGCCCGGCAGGCGCCAGCCCGGGAAAAGTCGCGGGCCCCCGCGCCGGTCGTTGACGAAAATCCCTTTGCCGCGCCCGCCACATGACCGCCCCCGGAGCCAACACGCCCTTCGTCGCCATCGCCTGCGGCGGCACCGGCGGGCATCTGTTTCCGGGTCTTGCGGTCGCCGAACAATTGCAGAAACAAGGGTGCGCCGTGGCCTTGCTCGTCTCACCCAAGGAAGTGGACCGGCAAGCCGTGAAATCCGCGCGCGACCTGGAGGTTTTTACGCTGCCGGCGGTGGGGCTGCAAAATCGAAATTATTTTTCCTTCGCGGTCAGTTTTGTGAAGTCGCTGTTTGCCGCCCGGGAGGTTTTCCGGCGGCGCAAGCCAGCCGCAGTGCTGGCGATGGGCGGATTCACCAGTGCCCCGCCCGTCTGGGTCGGAAAGGATTTTGGCGCGAAGACGTTCCTGCACGAATCCAACACCATCCCGGGCCGCGCCAACCGCTACCTTGCGCGGTTTGTGAATGAGGCCTTCGTCGGTTTTCCTGAAGCCGCCTCTCGATTGCGCACAAAAAAATGCACCGTTACCGGCACGCCCGTCCGGCCGCAATTTTCCCAATCCGCAATCCGCGATCCGCAATCCGCAATCTCACTCGGACTCGACCCAGATCTCCCGACAATTTTGGTGGTCGGCGGCAGCCAGGGCGCGAGCGGTCTGAACGAAGTGATTTTGTCCGCGTTGCCGTTGCTCGCGGAAAAAAACTGGCAATGGCTGCACCTGGCCGGCCCGAAAGACGTGGCAAAGGTGGAGCAAGCCTACGCTGCGCGCGGATGCAAGGCGGCGGTCAAACCATTTCTGGCGGAAATGGACGTGGCGCTCGGCGCGGCTTCGGTCGCTGTCAGCCGCGCCGGCGCTTCCTCGCTGGCCGAGTTCGCCGCCCTGCGCGTGCCGTCGTTGCTCGTGCCGTTTCCCGCTGCGGCCGACAACCACCAGTTCTTCAACGCGCAGGCTTTTGAGACAACCGGCGCCGCACGGTTGCTGGAGCAGAGAGAGGCAACACCGGAAAAGGTCGCCGCACGGCTGACGGAATTAGTCGAAGATTCGGCGGCCCGCGGAAGAATGCAGGCCGCCTTGGCCCAATGGCATGCGCCCGGAGCGGCCGAACAAATTGCCGAAATCATGTTGCACGCCATCGCGCGCGCGCGTGAGGGCGGGCCCGCCGCGGACCAAACCCATGATTGCCATTGCGGCGGTTCACCGCGTCCGGCCAAGACCGTGGCGCATTGAGTGATGACGCCGACGGAAACAACGGAGAATCGAATGCGAGCCGAAGAGAACATGGCCGACGCTTTGGGGCGGTGCGTTTCACCGGCGACGCTGATCCGCCGGGATGAGCCGCTGGCCGGGCACACCACGTTGCGCGTCGGCGGGCCGGCGGACGTCTATGTCGAGCCGGCGTCGGAGGCGGATCTCGCGGGCGTGCTGACTTTTTGCCGCGAACGCGGCCTGGCGTTTTTCGTGCTGGGCCGGGGCTCAAATCTGTTGGTCCGCGACGGCGGTTTTCGCGGGGTGGCCATTTGCCTGGCCGGGGCGCCTTTCGGCCGGATTCAGCCGGACGGCGAGCGGCTGCGCTGCGGCGCGGGCGCGAAGTTGAAAAACGTCGCGGTCGAGGCGAAGCGCAACGGCTTGAGCGGCCTGGAATTTCTGGAAGGCATCCCGGGCAGCGTGGGCGGCGCGCTCCGCATGAACGCCGGCGCCATGGGCGGCGCGACGTTCGACGTGGTCGAGTCGGTGCGCCTCATGGATCCAGCCGGCACGGTGCGCGAATTGACGCCGAAGGAAATGGACGTGGCGTATCGTTGTTGTGCGACGCTGAAAAGCCACATTGCCCTCAGCGCCGTATTCCACGGCGCGCCCGCCCCGCGCGCCGCAATCGAGAAACGCATGAAGGAGTTCAGCGAAAAACGCTGGGCTTCGCAGCCCGCCGCGCCGAGCGCCGGCTGCATGTTCAAAAATCCGGCGGCTGTTCCGGCGGGCAGGTTGATTGACGAGCTCGGCTTGAAAGGCACGCGGGTCGGCGGCGCGGTGGTGTCGGCCGAGCATGGCAATTTCATCGTGAACGAAGGCGGGGCGACCGCGCGCGAGGTGCTGGAACTGATTGGCATTTTACAGCGCCGCGCCAAGGCCGAGCGCGGGATTGATCTGCAAACCGAGGTGGAAATCATCGGCGAACCATGAGTGGCAAACTCAAAATCACCGTCATGCTGGGCGGACCCAGCGCCGAACGCGAAGTGTCGCTGCGCTCGGGCGCGGCGGTGGCCAAGGCGTTGCGGTCGGTCGGCCACGAGGTTCAGGAACTGGACCCGCAGGATGGCAAATTCACCCTCCCCCAGGCGACGGACGTGGTTTTTCTCGCCTTGCATGGGACCTATGGCGAAGACGGCACGGTGCAAAAATCATTGGATGCGCTCGGGGCGACTTACACGGGGTGCGATGCCGAGGCGAGCCGGATTGCGTTTGACAAGGTGCTGACGAAGCAACGTTGCCGGGCCGCCGGGGTGCCCACGGCGCCGTTTCTGGTGGTGAACTCGGCCCGAGCGCCGCTCCCGAAGGAATTCCGGCCGCCGCTGGTGGTCAAGCCGGTGCGGCAGGGTTCCAGCGTCGGCCTGCAATTCGTCGAGCGGATTGAAAGCTGGTCCGCGGCGCTGGCCGAAGCGCTGCAATTTGATTCGGAAGTGCTGGTTGAGGAAAAGATCGCCGGCCGGGAGACGACGGTGGGCATTCTGGGTGATGAGCCGCTGCCGGTGGTGGAAGTCCGGCCCAGGGCCGGCAGCTACGATTACCGCAACAAATATACGGCCGGCCGAACGGAATATTTTTGCCCGGCGGATTTTGATGCCGCGACGACCCGGCGGATTCAGGACGCGGCGCTGGGCGCATTCCGGGCGGTGGGCGGCCGCGATTACGCGCGGGTGGATGTGATGGTGCGTCCGGACGGCGCGCCGGTGGTGCTGGAAGTGAACACGCTGCCCGGCATGACGGAGACCAGCCTGCTGCCGAAGGCCGCGGCGGCGGCGGGGATGAATTATGCCCAACTTTGCCAGCGGATGGTGGACCTGGCGTTGAAAAGGAAATGAAGGATGAAGAAGGCGGAAATCAACTTGAAACCGGTCCGGTTCCGTTGCCCGAGATGGGTCTTCTGTTCGGCGCCCTGCATTCGGCATTCCGCAATTGACTATGTGGTTTAAGCGAAAACCGAAAAACCGGAGACTGCATCGGCTGCCGGTGCTGAATGTCAAGCTGCGCTCCGACCAGGTGCGCGCCACGCGCACGCGGTTGGCGGCGCTGACGGGGGGCATCTTGTTCGGCACGGTGTTTGGCCTTTATCTGCTCTGGCGCACCGGGGAGTGGATGCTGGACAAGTTTGTTTATGAAAACTCCGAGTTTGCCATCCAGCGCATCGACGCGAGGACTGACGGCGTGATTGCCCCGGACCAGTTGCGCCGGTGGTCGAACGTGAAGTTGGGAGACAACCTCATCGCGCTGGATTTGGCGGCGGTGAAACGCAACTTGGAGATGGTTTCCGCAATCGGCACCGTTTCCATCGAGCGGGTCCTGCCGCGCACGCTGAAGATCAGCATCACGGAGCGGGACCCGGTGGCGCAGGTGAACATCCCACAAGCTGGCGCGGCCGGCGGCATCCGGGTGACGGTCTTTCAGCTGGATGCCGAAGGCTTTGTTTTGCAGCCGCTGGATCCGCGGTTGTGTGACATTCCCCTGGCCCAGATGAGCAACCGTTTGCCGGTGATCTCCGGGTTGAATGTATTTCAATTGCAGCCGGGGCATCGCGTTGAATCGCCCCAGGTGCAGGCGGCGCTCGCGTTGATCAGCGCCTTCGCCCATTCGCCCATGGCCGGGCTGGTGGATATGCGGCGCCTGGATGTTTCGGCGCCGGGGGTGGTGGTGGCGACCACCGACCAGGGCGGCGAAATAACTTTCGGTCTGACGAATTTGGAGCAACAATTGTGGCGGTGGCGCGAAATATACGATTTGGGCCAGCGTCAGAACAAAACGGTGGCCTCGCTCAACCTGGCGGTTTCGAACAACGTTCCGGTCCGCTGGATGGAGCCGTCGGCCTCGCCGTTCACCACCCCGAAGCCGGTCAACCCTGCACGCAAACGGAGGTAAAATGTTTGAAGATTCGTCCATTATTGTCGGCCTGGAAATCGGCACGTCCAAGGTCTGCGTCGTTGTTGGTGAAATCCGCGAGGGCGGCAACGATCCGGCCGGCGGCGGATTGAACATCATTGGCCTTGGCCAAGCCCGCTCCCGCGGCGTGCGCAAGGGCGAGATCGTCGATCCCGCGCAGGCCGAAGAGGATGTGCGCAATGCCGTCGTCGAAGCCGAGCAGATGGCGGATGTCGAAATCCGCAACGTGTACCTCGGGGTCACCGGCGCCCACATCCGCGGGTTCAACAATCGCGGCGTGCATCCGGTGGTGTCCGCCGACCGGGAGATTACCGAGGACGACGTGCAGGACGTGATCAAGAACGCCAAGGCGATCAATCTGCCCACGGAAAACAACGTGGTGCACGCCATTCGCCAGCACTTTTTTGTGGACGGCCAGGACGGCGTCACCAACCCCGTCGGAATGCTCGGCTCGCGGCTGGAGGTGGAGGTCCACGTCGTTCACGGCCGGACCAACCGGCTGCAGAATGCCATCCGCCTCGTCAAGGGGCTGCAACTCGAAGTGGATGAAATCGTCTTCACCGGCCTGGCCTCCTCGCTGGCCCTATTGTCCAACGAGCAAAAGGAGCTCGGCGCGCTGGTCATCGACATCGGCGGCGGCACGACCGATTACGCGGTCTATGCCAATGGCGTCATCAAGCACACGGGCGTCCTGGCCGTGGGCGGGGACCACATTTCCAACGACTTGGCGTACGGCTTGAAGGTGCCGTTGAGCCGCGCGGAAAAATTGAAGCTCGAACACGGGTCCGCGCTGGCCGGGGCCGAGAGCCGCGAACAAACCGTCAACATCACCAACGAACTCGGGCTGCCCCTCAAAACCATCAACGTGGAGCATCTGCGCCGCATCATGTCGTTGCGGCTCGAGGAAATCTTCCAACTGGTTGCCCAGGACCTGGAAGCGGCCGGCCTGGTTGACTATCTGCGTGCGGGCGTTTTTCTGTGCGGCGGTTGCGCCCGCATTCCGCACCTCGCCACGCTCGCGGGGCAGGTGCTGCAATTGCCGGTTTCGCTCGGCCAGGCGAATTCCGTCAGCGGCCTGAAGTCCGCGCTCGATCAGCCGGAGTTCGTGACCGCCATCGGGCTCGTCAAGTTCGGTTCGTTCAAAACCCGCAAGCGCGAAGGC
The DNA here is from genome assembly GCA_035506715.1 of Candidatus Acidiferrum sp. Classification (GTDB taxonomy): domain Bacteria; phylum Verrucomicrobiota; class Verrucomicrobiia; order Limisphaerales; family UBA11358; genus UBA11358. Next base: position 25,705 of record DATJOW010000093.1, read on the forward strand.
AAACCTTCCCTGGCCCGGGGAATCAAGAGCGCCTTCGCCAGCTTGCTGCGCCGGTCCTGAACCTCTCCCTTATGAAAACCAAACCCACGAATTCCGCGGCCCAGCTCGAATCCGCCGGTGCGCCGTCCGTGAAGATCATCGGCGTCGGCAGCGCCGGCGTCGGCCTGCTCGACACCCTCGATGGCGGGGATTTTGCCGGTGCGAACTTTATCGCCGTCAACACCGACGCTCCCGCGCTGGCGGCATCCTCCGCCCCCGTCAAGATTCAGCTCGAAAACAAACTGCTGCGCGGCTTGGGCACCGGGGGCGACCCCGAGCGCGGACGCGCCATCGCCGAGGAGCAGTTTGCCACCCTGAAAAGCGCGTGCGAAAAGGCGGACGTCGTGTTCGTAGTCGCCGGCCTGGGCGGCGGCGCGGGCAGCGGCATCAGCCCGGTGCTGGCCCGGGCGGCCAAGGAAACCGGCGCGCTGGTGCTGGCCTTTGTGACGCTGCCTTTCCTGTGCGAAGGCAATCGCCGGCAACAGCAGGCGCAGGCGGGGCTCGATCAGCTTAAAGCCGTGGCCGACGGCGTCATCTGCCTGCCGTGCCAGAAGACGTTTCGGTTGATTGATGAAAATACCAGCGTGCTGGACACCTTCCGCATCGCGGACGGCCTGCTGATGGAAAGCGTGCGCGGGGTCTGGCGCCTGCTCACGCGGCCGGGGTTGATTCGGATCCACCTGGATGATTTGTGCGCCCTGGTGCGCGACCGCCATTCCGAGAGCGTGTTTGCCGCCGTGGAGGCCACGGGGCCGGCGCGGGCGCGCGAGGTCGTTGAAAAATTGGTTTCGCATCCGTTGCTCGATGAAGGCCGGGCGCTGGCCGAGTCCAATGCGGTGCTGGTGAGCCTGATGGGCGGCCGGGAATTGTCGATGGCCGAAGTCAACCGGGTGATGGAACAGATCACCCGCCAGTGCGAGCGGGCCCAGATCATCATGGGCGCCGCGGTGGATGAAACGTTGAAAGGCCGTTTGTCCGTCACGGTGATTGCGGCCAAACCGGGGGCGGTGGCCGTGCCCGAGCCGGCGTCAGCCGCGGAAGCGCCCGAGTCCACCCCGGACCGCGGCACGACTGCGCGGGCAACCGCCCGGTGCGCGCCGCCGTCGGCGAGTGCTTTGGAACAGCGCGAACATCTGGTGGCCCGTCATGCAACCGGCCGGCCGCGGAAAGCCGACCCCAAACTGCGCCAGACGCAATTGCCGCTGGCGATTGTCTCCAAGGGGCGCTTCGACAAGAGCGAGCCGACGATTCACAAGGGCGAAGACCTGGACATTCCCACCTACATCCGCCGGGGCGTGGCGTTGAATTGAACCGGCCTAGTAGTTTTTCGACCAGTCGGCGAGCACGCCATTGGTGCCAAAAGTCAACTGGAGGTAGCGGTTGCTCCAGCCGGGATTCATATTCTGACCGGAGGTAAAGCCGGTGCTGCCGTAGTAGGACATGCCGGTGTTCAGGGCGGGGCCGGTTTGGGGTTCCGCAAACCATTTCGCCACGAGCTTGCCGTCGCTGAGCCGGGCTTGCCGGTCCGGCTGGCCCAGGTCGGTTGCGGCCTGGTCATAAGTGTAATGTCCGACGCGACTGTTCCAGTCCACCGGCGGCGTGGAGGCACAACCGGCCATCCAAACCGTTGCCAGGGACAGGATAACCAGCAATGGAAATTTCACGGCCAGGGTTGCTTTCATGGCTTGACTTTAGCAGAACACATGCCACCTGCAAAGTGGTCTTTCGGAGGTGATCCGGCCCATTTGGTGGGTAGCGTCCAAATGCTAAAGGACGGACTAAGGTGGGGCGCGTCACTCCGTGCGCGCCGTCCGAAAAGCAACATATCTTCCTTCGCGTTTGCGGCGCGCAGGGGACTGCACGCCCTACCGCTCATCCTTGCGGGGAAACAGCGGCGCCGGCTCGCCGATCTTGTGACCGGCTTGAAGTTTGCCCCAGGCCGCTTCGGAAAATTTATCCGGCGCACCGGCCAGGCTCAGTTGCGTGTAGATTTTCACCGCCGTTCCCGGCAGAAACGGCCCCAGCAGGACCGCCAGCACGCGGCAGGTCTCGACGAGATTGTACAGCACTTCATCGAGTCGTTTGGCCTGCGCCGGGTCCTTGGCCAGGCTGAACGGCTTGGTCTGGTCCACGTATTGGTTGGCGCGCGTGATGAGTCCCCAGATGCTTTGCAGCGCGGCCTGGAGCCGGTTCTGTTTCAGCAGCGCACGGGTTTCACTTTCGGCCCTGGCGGCGTCGGCGGCCAGTTCGTCGTGTTTGGCCGGAACGACGCCGTGGCGATACCGCTTCAGCATCGAAAGCGAGCGGTTGACGAGGTTGCCCAGGCCGTTCGCCAGTTCGGCTTGATAACGCGCCTTGAACCCGGCGTCGGTCCAGTTGCCGTCCGGGCCGATGTCGAGCTCGCGCAGCACATAAAACCGGAACGCGTCCAGACCCCATTCGTCGATGACCGCAATCGGGTCAACGATGTTGCCGGTGCTCTTGCTAATTTTCGCGCTGTCCTTCTGCCACCAGCCGTGGACGAGAATTTGTTTCGGCAGGGGCAGGCCCATGGCCTTGAGCATAATCGGCCAATAGACGGCGTGAAATTTCACGATGTCCTTGCCGATGACATGGATATCGGCGGGCCACAGACTTGGTTGAGAGTTGAGAGTTGAGGGTTGAGGGTTTTTCAGCGCGGACAAAACGGTGCCATCGCCGTGGGCGGCGGGGATGCTGATGTAGTTCACCAGCGCGTCGAACCAGACGTAAGTCACGTAATCCTTGTCGAAGGGCAGGGGAATGCCCCAGTTCAGGCGCGCCGCCGGCCGCGAGATGCACAGGTCTTCCAGTTTCTGATTCTTCAAGAACCCGAGCACCTCGTTTCGCCGGTAATCGGGCTGGACGAATGACGGGTTTGCTTCGAGGTAATCAATCAGCCACGGCTGCTGCTCGCCCAATTTAAAGAAATAATTGTCCTCCTTCAACTTGATGACTTCGCCGTAAGCCGGGTCAAAGGTCCCGTCCGGCAGCCGATCCTTGTCGGTCAGAAAGGTTTCTTCCTTGGTCGAATAGAAGCCTTCGTAGGTCTGTTTGTAAATCTGGCCGGCGGCGAAAACCTTGGCGAGGCTGGCCTGGACGATTTCCTTGTGGCGCGGCTGGGTGGTGCGGACGAAATCGTCGTTGGTCAGCTCCAGTTTCTTCGCGAACGCCTGCCAGTCCGCCGCCAGTTGGTCGCAGTAAGCCTGCGGCGATTTGCCCTCGGCCTGGGCCGCCTGCTGGACCTTCTGGCCGTGCTCGTCCAGGCCGGTCAGAAAAAAGGCATCCTCCCCCAGGCTGCGACGCGACCGCGCGATGACGTCGGTGACCACCTTCTCGTACGCATGTCCGAGATGCGGCTGGCCGTTGACGTAATCGATGGCGGTGGTGATGTAAAACCGTTTGTTCATCAGAACGCACAATATGGCGCACCCGGTTGGCCTTGGCAATCTTCCCATTCGTTCGTCCTCGTAGTCGAATGATCGAGGATGACGACGAAAGCGACCAGTGGAGAATTTCAATTGCCGCAAAGCAGTTTCCTGCTAAGATAGCCTTCGGCTGTGGCGGAAAACCAGCCGGCAAACAAAAACCGCATGCATCAAAAACTTTCAGACTTCGCCGCGCGCCTGCGCGAGGCCATCATTGGTAGGGACGCCGCGCTGCGGCGTCCGGTCGGCGCGGCGCGCCAACCCGGGCAGAATTCGGAATTCAACTCCCTGGCCCTTGAGCTTTTCGCGCTCCAGCTGAAGTTCAATCCCGCCTACCGGAAAATCTGTGAAGGCCGGAAGCTGATGCCGGGAGCCGTCGAACACTGGACGGAAATCCCCGTCGTTCCGACCGCGGTATTCAAGGAACTGGACCTGACGTGCATCCCGCCAGCCGAACGCACCGCCGTCTTCCATTCGAGCGGCACGACCGAACAAAAACCGAGCCGGCACTTCCATTGCAAGGAGTCGCTGGCAATTTATAAAGCGTCCCTGCTCGCGTGGTTCGCGCAAAATGTTTCGCCTGATTTACGATCTGCGATTTACGATTTACGATTGATTTGTCTGACACCGTCACCAGCGCAGGCACCAAATTCGTCGCTGGTCCACATGTTTGAAACCATCCGGCGAAAGACGGGTGAGGCGAGCGTACCCGCGAGCCGTTCTCCGTTTTTTGGCCGCGTTGCCTCCGACGGTTCCTGGACCTTGGATTTCGACCCCGCGCTCGGCGCGCTGAACAACTCAACCCTCAACTCTCAACCCTCAACATTGATCTTGGGCACCGCCTTCTCCTTCGTCCACCTGCTGGATCATCTGGTGGAGAATGATCTTTCGTTCCGGCTCCCGCCCGGCACGCGCGTGATGGAAACCGGCGGGTACAAAGGCCGCTCGCGGACGATGCCCAAGGCGGAACTGCACGCGCTCATTACGGAGCGGCTGGGCGTGCCGGCCGAAAACATCGTCTGCGAATACGGCATGAGCGAACTTGGTTCACAAGCCTATGATACGGTTTTCCATCCTCCATCCTCCATCCTGGCGTTTTCCGTTTTCCTCCCTGGGCCCGCGCCCAAATCATCTCCCCGGAAACCGGGCGTGAAGTGAAGGAGGGCGAAGCCGGTCTGATTCGCGTGTTCGACTTGGCCAATGTCTTTTCCGTGCTGGCCATCCAGACCGAGGATATCGGCATCCGGCGCGGCAACGGATTTGAATTGGTCGGCCGGGCGGCATCAGCCGAGCCGCGCGGTTGTTCATTGATGACCCGCTCCGCACTCCGCGTTCCGCATTCCGCGCTCGCATGAACCTCCCGAACTATTTCCTTGCCGATCTGCCGCCGGAAGCGACGTTGTCGCCGGCCATGGTCACGGAGGCATGCCAGACGTTGAAGCGCAACCGCGCCCAGTATCTGACGCCGCGCACCACACCAAGCCTGGTGCATCTGCTGTGCGAGGTCGGCGCCGGCTGGCTGAAGCCGGACAATGCCTTTCGCCGCGTGGCGCTCGAACTCGGTCCGGGAAAAACCGGTTTTGCGAAAGGCACCCTGCAAAAAGGACTCGACCACTTTTTCGGACAATTAACGCCGGATAACTTCCAAGCCCTGCTGGCGCAGGAACTGGGCGATGCCGAGTTTTCCCGTCGCTCGCCTGTCGCCCGCCATCATTGGTTTGGGCCGGAACTGCTCGTCCATGTGGCGGCCGGCAATATTCCCAATCCGACGCTGATGAGCCTGACACTCGGCCTGCTGACGCGGTCGGCGCAATTCCTGAAATGCGCCAGCGGCTCGGCGTTTCTGCCCCGGCTGTTCGCCCATTCGATTTACGAGGCCGATGCGAAACTCGGCGCGTGCCTGGAAATCGCCGAGTGGCGCGGCGGTCACGCCGACTTGGAATCAGCGCTCTTCGCCGAGGCCGATTGTGTCACCGCCACCGGCAGCGATGAAACGCTGGCGGCCATCCGCGCGCGGTTGCCGGTCCGCACCCGGTTTCTGGGCTACGGCCATCGGGTGAGCTTCGGTTTCGTGGCCGGCGAGGTTTTGGCCGGCTTTTTTGCTGATAAAATCGTGTCCCGCGCGGCCGACGACGTCGTGGCGTGGAACCAACTGGGCTGCCTTTCACCGCACGTGATTTACGTCCAAACCGGCGGGGAAACGGCGCCGGAAAAGTTTGCGGAACGGCTGGCCGCCGAACTGGAGCAGCGCGAGCAAATCGAACCGCGCGGCGAGTTGCCGGCCGAACATGCGGCCGTCATCGCGTCGCGCCGGGGAATTTACGAGGTGCGCGCGGCGCATTCGCCGGAAACCACGCAACCTTGGTGCAGCAAAAACTCCACGGCCTGGACGGTCGTTTACGAGGCGGACGCCCGGTTTCAGATGTCCTGTTTGCACCGGTTCATTTACGTGAAACCGGTGCGCGATCTGGCGGAGGCGCTGCATCACGCCGAAATGGTGCGCGGACAGGTTTCGACCGTTGGTCTTGCCGCGCCGGAACCCAAACAGGAGGCGCTGGCGTCGCAACTGGCGCAGTGGGGTGTCACCCGGGTGTGCCCGCTCGGCCGGATGCAGAGCCCGCCACTGACCTGGCGCCACGACGGCCGCCCCGCGCTGGGCGATTTGGTGACGTGGACAGATGTGGAGGTATGAGGCGTGGGGTGCTAGGCGCGAGGCAAGAACAGGCAAAGGAAGAATTATGGCTGAATATGGTTATCGAAGTTTGGTCGCTTGGCAAAAGGCGAAAGCTCTGGCAGTGGATGTTTATCGGCTGACGAATGCCGAAACTTTTCGGCACGATTTCTCTTTGATCGATCAGTTGCGGCGGAGCGCTGTCAGCGTGCCCAGCAATATCGCCGAGGGAGACGAACGCAAGTCCGACAAGGATTCGGTCAGATTTTTTCCCATCGCCAAGGGCTCGTTAGCCGAGCTGGCCACGCAACTGGAGATTGCCCGTGACGTTGGATATTTCACCACTGCCCAAATCGAGCCTCCAACTGCCACGTGTGCTGAACTGGGCAAAATGCTCGGGGCCTTAATCCGCGCTCGGAACAGTTCTTCACCTCGTGCCCAACGCCCCGCGCCCCGCGCCTGACTATTTTATGAAAATGGAATTACGCAAGACGTTTCAATTCGAGGCGGCGCATCTGCTGCCGCGGCTGCCGAAATCACACAAGTGCCGGCGGCTCCACGGCCACAGTTTCAAGGTGGACATCGTCGTGGCCGGCGAATGCGATCCGAAACTCGGCTGGCTGATGGACTACGCGGACATCACCGCGGCGTTCAAACCGCTCTGGCAAAAGCTCGACCATAATTACCTGAACGACGTCGCCGGTCTGGAGAATCCGACGAGCGAGGAAATCGCCGTGTGGATCTGGAAAAAGCTGAAGCCGAAGCTGCCGCTGCTCGCGGAAGTGGTGGTGGCCGAAACCTGCACCGCGCGCGCAGTGTGTCGAGAGTAGCACCCGCGTCTCGCGGGTTCAATTTGGCGTCCCGCCAAATTACGTCGGAGCGCTTTCGGCCGTCGGGAATTTACGATGATTGGTAAATCAAATTGCCAGTGGTTTCGGGCGCGACGCCCGAAACGACCCGCGGGACGCGGGTGCTACCACAGGATCATGGTCCGTTAACAAGGTTAGTAACGGCGAATGGCGCTGGCCGGACGACGTTGGTCGCCTCAATCCGCTGGCCGGGGGGCGAAACGGATTGGACCGCTGGCCGCGGGCGGTTAAGCTCATGAATCAGGAATCCGAGGAAGACGGCAAAGGGAAACGCCAGGATGAACGAGGCCGCGAGCCAGTTTCGAGTTTTGACCGTCATACCGGCCGGCAGATTGGCAAAACTGCCCGCGCTGTCAATCATTCCGCTATTGACGAAATGCCTTGGATTCGCTTAACGAATGGCGAAGCAAACCATAAACCCAAGGTGACCCATGAATAAAACCGGCAGCACCGGCAGCACGGCGGCCTGGCAGGACAAACTCATTGAATACATCATCAGCCACAGCGGCGCGCTCGTCTCGGCGTTCGTCGTGGTGGTGGTGGGGTTTGTCGCCGCCCGTTGGATCGGCAAGGTGCTGGATCGCTGGCTGGAAAAGAAGGCGATGGAACCGCCCGTCCGGATCCTCCTGGTGCGCATCGTGCGGCTGCTCGTACTGGGCATGGCCCTGGTGATCGCCCTGAGCACGGCGGGCATGGATGTGACGGCGTTGATTGCCGGCGTGAGCGTCGCCGGCGTGGGCGTGGGTTTGGCCATGCAAGGCATCCTCAGCAACCTGGTGGCCGGGCTGACGATTATTTTCACCAAGCCGTTCCGGTTCGGTGAATACATTGAAATTGCCGGCGTGCAGGGACAGGTGACCAGCATCGAACTGTTTTCCACGACCCTGCTGCATTACGACCAGTCGCGGGTGGTCATTCCCAACCGCAAAATCGTGGGTGAAATCCTGCACAACTACGGCCAGGTCCGGCAGCTCGATCTGTCCGTGGGTGTCGCCTACGGGACCGATCTCAAGCAGGCCCTGACCGTGGTGCGCGAGGTGCTGGCCAAAAATTCCCGGGTTCTCAAGGAACCGGTGCCGATCGTGGGCGTGACGATGCTGGCCGATTCCTCCATCAATATCGCCATCAAGCCGTGGACATCCGTGGGCGATTACGTGCCGGCGCAGGCGGAGGTTTACCAGGCCATCGCCGACCAGTTCCGCGCTCACCACATCTCGATACCCTTCCCGCAACGCGAGGTGCGGATGCTCGGCGCGGGGAATTGAGCGCGGGCTTGACGGTCGGGTTGCCCATGGCCGTCAACAGCGCGTGCTGACCGTAGGTTCGGCATCCGGAGCCTGCAGCACCGAAGAGAAGACGCAGGATGCCGGTCGGATGTCACTGTTCGTACCGGTCCTTGGTTCCGCTGCAGCTGACAGTGAACACCCGGCACAAAAACTCTCCGTCGCGTCGAACTTGGTGATACGCACCCGGCAATACGACGAGGGTGTCGCCGGGCGACAGCGGGTAGTCTGTGCCCTCGACCTCGATGGTCATCCTGCCCTCCAGGAGCACGTAGATCTCCGTACCAATCTTGTGGCAATGCCTCGTCTGTTTGGCGACCTGCGAGAAGACAGCCGACTCCGTGTCCTGCATCAACAGGACCGGGCACTTGCCGGAACTCGCTTGAGGACTCCAGTAAGTTGCGGAAGCGACTTCTTCCTTCGTGTCGTAAAGCTCCGTGACCAAAATCTTTCTTTGGCCGCGGGTCTGAAGCGCCGGGTCACGCTTCGCTGCCGCCAAGGTGAACAGGATGGCCGGTGGATTCATAGGATGTGTGCGCTGATGCCTGGCGTCCAGGCTCAGCCACCGCCGCCGAGCCTGACTCCCAAATGCAACTGTGACAATCAAATTTTACACCCGCTCAACTGGCCGGCGCAGCGGCGGTGGGTTGCAGCGATTAGGCGCATCGTTTTCATTATGATACCAGACTTCATCTGAGATCTCGAATCCCATGCACGATGCTCCCTCCGATATTCAAAGCAAATCGAACACACAATAACAAAACCACAGCTGTTATAATCCAGAATATGATAACAACCGGACGGTCTGCTTGGTCATCAGGCTCGCGCAGCTTTGCAAGGTCCTCTCGCCAGCGTAAAAGTATCTCTTTGCACCACCAAATCCCAAGTACAAAGAGAACGGCCTGAACAAGCATCCCAAAGTTAAGATACATGCGTTCTTGCGCCTAACAATTATTAGGCCAAAGAGCGTGCACAACCCTATGCACGGCGGTATTGATATTACTTTCTGTCACCATGACTCTACGAAAGCAGATTGGCGAAATTCCATCAAGGATTATCGCAGAAAGCTAAATCGGCGGCTGGAAACCTCCGGAACCCGCAGCTAGAATGGCTGTCCCGCAGGCGCGGGAGAACGCACGCTTTCCGCCTTCGAGGCGCGCTGCAGCGCTGCGCAGGCGCGACGGCGGCCAGCGTGCGGTTAGGGGCATCTTTCAGATGCCCGGTTCCTTGAGGAACACTGCTCCCTAAACGGAGTGCGTCACCTCTGCTTTTGCAGCGTCCGCAAGTCCACGTCCGGCGAGCGGCTGTACGCAGGCACCCGCGCCACCAGCGCGTCGAATCCCAGAAAATAGCCGCTCGATTTGTTGGACTTGCCCGCGCATTCAAAACGCAACGTGTGGCTCCCGGCCGCCAGGGTTTGGCGACCGAGCTTTTCGATGGCCGTGGTGACCTCCGGCGCGTAGAGGTCCGCCTGCGCAATCTGCCTGCCATCCAACAGCACGCGATAGATGCCATAATCGTAGGAGTGCACCACCTTGGCGGCCAGGTCTGCCGTCAGGTTGGTCGCGCACTCGAAAGTGACTTCCACCCAGCCTTTGTCGTCGTGTCCCCGGAACCAGAGTTGTTTGCCGTCCGTCACGCCGTCGAGCGATTGGACCTCAATCGAATCGTTGGAGTGCTTCGCGCTCGCCACCGCCGTGTGCCCCTTCAGCAGCACCGTTTCCCGGAACGGCAGCCGTTCCGGCCCCGGCGGCAGCGGCGGCCAAGGCTTGTGCGGCTCGACCTGGTACCAGAACGCCACGCTCGACATCAAATCGTCGCGCTCGATGAAACCGGTTGACTTGCCGTCGGGATATTCCTGCGAGCCCTTGTGCTCGATTTCCACGCGCAGCGATCGCTTGAACGCGACCGGGTCGGGGATGTGCCAGCGATAGGCGCTGCCCCGGTCGCCCGTGTTGTAGCCTTCCCACAGCGGCGTGCCGTAAAACGGCCCATACTGCTCGCGGAACCCCCAGCCGTCGCAGAAATAATCTTCCGTGCCCGTCCCGCGCAGGCGCGGTTCCGGTTCGCCGTCGATGAAGAAATGATCGTTGCCCTCGCCGTACCAGCCCGGCGACACCAGGTAAACACTCTGCACCGTGCCCACGTAATGTCCCCGGCCGGCGATGTCGGCGATGAGATAATTCGTGCCCATCACACACGGAAATTCCTGCCGGTACATCGCGTGGAAATACGCGCTGTTCTCCGGCAACGCCGGCAGTTTCTGCCAGTCAATCTGGTAATAAAGCGCGTTGCACGTCCGGTCGCTGTCGTTGCTGACGACGATGCGAGCGGATTTCCGGAACGGCATCGGCCAGTAACAATTCCGGCCGCGGCCATCGGAACTCACGCGGACGGGCAGGGAGGTGAAAGGCTTGTCCACGCCATTCCCCACGCCGAAGAAATCGCCGAGCGGACACTCGACGCTCGGGTCCTTCTCATCGTCCCAATACATCCGCAAGGTGAGCTTGCGCGCGTAATACGGGTCCGGGTGCGCCACGGTGCACCAGATGTGAACGATCTGGCCGGGCCCGGACAGGTCCGCGAGCGTCAGTGTGCCGCCGGGTTTGATCGAGCGGTAATCGCCGTTGCCGGTCTGCCATTTGGGGTCCGCCGACGAAGCGCGTTCGGCCTCAAAATCCTTGAGCTTGTCCAAGCCGGCCAGCGGATTGCCGGTGTCCAGTTGCGCCAGGCCCAGGTTGCCGGACGCGGCCAGCACAAACAGCGAAGTGATGAATCGGTTCATTTTCATTTGATGAAGGTTAGGGTTGTGGTGCGTCGTTATTTGATCGGGGGTGAATTGTCCGTGACCGGTTTGAACGGCTGCAACGCGGGACGGGCTTTCGTAGCGGTGAGTTCAGCAAAAGCGACCTGCTGCAACGCGGCGGTCTGCTCGGGGGTAAAACCGAGGGCAACTGCCACACATTCCTGCCGGCCGAGCGATCGCGGGTCCAGCCCGGTCAGGTCGCCGAAAATCATCAGCGCTTCCAGGTAATAACCGTAGGAACTAGCGTGGTAATTGTCCTTCCCCCACAAATTGAGCTGGCCGGGCGTGATGCCGTCGTAGGGATTCGGGTCTGCCAGGCCCGTCTTCATTGCGCGGTTCCATGCTTCGCCGACCGGGATGACGTCGCGGATGGCCAGCGCGCCCGCCGCCGCGGCGAGATCATAGCCATGCCGGACATCCAGCGCCATTTGCTCGATGGGTTGGCCGTGCCAATGGCCCGACTCCGGATAGGTCTGGTCGGCACGCGACCAGGTGGCGACCAGCCGCATGTCTACCTTGGGATTTTTGCTGTGCATCAGTTCAGCCAGGCCTTTGGCTGACTGGACCAGCGTCGTCGGGTCGCCCGGCTTCTTGCTGTCGAGCGTGCTGTAGCCTTGGAGCACGGCGTAATCCCACGCCCGGCCGATGACGTCGGCCTTGCTCTTGAGGTGATAGTCCAGATTCATTCCGGGCGCGGTTTCCAGGCTGACCGCGAATTCGCGGCCGGCTTCGGCGGCGAAGGCCTTGAACAGCGCCGGAACACCGCCGAGTTTTGTGCCGTTCAAGTCGGTGACCGTCTCGGGTCGATAGGATTGGACCGGCGACCCGGCGCCGTACGTGAAGCTATTGCCGATAAACACGACGCTCGCGGCGGAATTGCTCGGCGTGGACGCCGACCCGCCTTGCGCCCAAAGCGTCACCGCCATGCCCCAACAAACGGCAATCAACGCGAGAAGGAGAATTGTCCGGATGGACTGATGGCGAAGCGGGTTCACGCCCGCAATCTGAACTTTCAGTTTCCCCGCCTCAACCGAAATCTCAAAAACCGTGCTCGGTCAAAGTATTCATTCCCAACTCTGTTAGACCGCGAGCAATCTCTCAACTAGGTAGTGCCCTTATTTGGCTACTGTAGGGTCGAGCCTATGGCTCGACAGTTGAGCCGCAGGCTCAACACTACACCAGGTTAGGACGCTGCCCTCAACCCTCAACTATCCGAGGCCGTAGCCGCATGACGAACAGCATCGGCCAGTTCACGTATCGGCGGGCGCGTCCGAGGCGGTGCGCCAGCGCTTCGTCCACCCGATGCTCGCTCAAATGGTCGAACACGCAACCTGCGCGGGCGGCAGCCAGAACATAATCGCTCAACTCGTGCGGCTGGCTGGCCGGCCGGACTTCCTGGCCGGTCTCAGGATCGCGGAACCGCGCCTGCACACCGCGCAACATCATCGCCGGATGCATGACGGTAACGACCACGCAACCCGACGGCCGGCACACCCGCAGCATCTCGCCAAACAGTCCCGTCAGGTCGGCAATGTGATCCACCACCAGCCCGCAAATCACCCGGTCAAACGTTCCCGCCGGATAGGGCAATGGCTTGGAAAGATCATGGACGCGAAATTGCACGCCCGCCGCGCCGGGTTTCTTGCGCGCTTGTTCCAGCATCCCGGCCGAAAAATCCAGCGCTTCGACTTTGGCGCCCGCGCCGGCCAACCGGGTGGCGTGGCGGCCCGTGCCGCAGCCGACATCCAGCACTGTCAATCCCCGCACGTCGCCCAGCAAGCGGTCCACCTGCGGTTCCTCCAAAGCGATGAGCGGATTACCGTCGGTGTCGTAGCAGGCCGCCCAGCGGTCGTAACCCGCGCGCGTCGGCAGCACGACACCGGCAGGATCAGGCTGCACAGCTTGCTGCTTAAGAGGCCGACGATTTCTCTTCACAGTTCGCATCCAAATCCTCGTAGCCAACATCTCCGGCCAAACCCTCGACGATGGAAAAGCGGTGTGCCAGGCACGCGAAAGTAACGCCAACGGGAATACTCAAGGCAAAAACGCACAAGGAAAGCATGTGCCGCCATGAACCGGATGGCTCACCCGACCAATTCAAACCCGCGAGGGCCAACACCACGGCGGCAAAACCACCGCAAGTAGTCCGGTGTAACCACTGTGGCAAATAGCAATTGCGCATCATAATACGCGCTCGTCGGCTTATCCAATCACCGGCTGATCGCTGGCGGAACCTGATTTGGTGCAGCGTTGAGCCTGTGGCTCAATCGTCGAGCCAAAGGCTCGCCCCCACAACAGCCAAATTAGGACCGTACCGCTGGCGGATGGCGGCCCTTCCCGGAAATCCGATTTGCCGGTTGGTGTCATGCGGCCATTGTCCGGTGCAGCGCCGGGTTGAGCAAGCCGGTTGTAAACGCTGAATCTCCAGACGCCGAAGAGGGTGTCCAGTGAAAGCGCGACACCGCACCAGATTGCCACATACGGAGCCGGCCCAGGCTTGGTTCCCTGAGGCAGAATGAACCACACACAGATCAACAGCGAAATCACGCTCACGGTTGTCCACTTTCAGTAGCGGTCGGGCACGGGCAATCTGCGCGCGGCGAGCATGGAAATGAGCCGGCCCGGATCATCCGTGATGATGCCGTCAACACCCCAGTCAATCATCTTCGCAGTCAGGTCCGCATTGAAGGCGGTCCCCAATTTCTCGGGCCAGCTCCACACCACGACCTTGAGGCCTAGGCGGTGGGCCTCGTCCAGGGCTTCCTTGGTGAGCTCGGCGTCCTCCGGGTCCCAAGCCATGCCCCCCAGGGCCTTGACCATCCCCGGGATGGAGTTGCCATGGTCCTTCACCAGCCTGCCCCCCGTCCACAACCCGGCAACTTGCGGGTCCGGACTGTAGAAGCTTTCGGCTCCATCCTTCTCGTTGTCGCGCGACGTGAGGTAGGCGGTCTTGACGTGCTTGTCGAGTCGCTGGAGCTCGTAGAGACACCTGAAATCGAAGGCGTGGACTTCGACCCGGTCAAGAATCCGTTCCTCCTTGATCACCCTGTAAACTGCTGCGGCAAACACCTCGGGCGACGGGCTGTAATCCGAATGCAAAGGATCGGTCTTCATTTCAATCTGGTACCGGATTTTCTGGTGGGCCGTATGTTCCCCGAAGCGCACGACTTCGCGGAGTGTTGGCATGCGGGTACCGTCCACCGGGACCTGTTCCGGGAAAAAACGGGCATAGGCGCTGTCCGGGTTGAGCCGGCCCACGTCGAATTGTCCAAGTTCCGGCAAGGTCAGACCCTTGACGGCGTACTTTCGCTCGTATTCGGCGCGCTCGGTCGGTGAGCGCTTCGCCAGCGCCTCCCGGCTTTGGGCGAGAAACCTGCCCCGCGCGTCCCGGGTGATATCCGGATTCAGCACCAAATCGTGGGAAAGCAGGACCTCGCCTTCCTTGGTGAGGACCACATCCATGTCCAACCAGTCCGCGCCGATACGCAAGGCGGTCTTGTAGCCGGTGAGGGTGTTTTCCGGGGCGAAAGCGCGCGCCCCGCGGTGGGCGTAGACCTCGACGCGCTTGGCCGTCTGGGCCCGGACGGAAGCGGCAGGCAGGATGAGCATTGTCAGAACCGTCAGGGTGGCGGAATTCAACATAAGACTGTCCATTTGTAGGTTTGTGCTCACGCGTCCAGGCTCAGCGACCGCCGCCGGAAACGCGCAGCCTCGAGTCCTATCGGGGTAGCCGGCGATTGGTTGGCCTGCGTCGTCATCGTTTCACAATTTCGAGTCCTGCCAACTGTCCTTACCGACCTTCTTCGTAATGGTGGCCCGCTCATACTTTGCACCTCGAAACATCAACTGAACACGCGGCAACTCATCGAACACCTTCGCGTTCGCTGCCCCCATATCGAATTGCAGATAGAAATAATCCGCTTCCGCCGCCGAAGTGTAAGAACCGTTCCATAGAAGCGTGACTGTCTCAAAGTGGACGTCCTGCAACTTGGCGCACTCGCCCGGTGGCACAGTGTGATCGTTAGTCCCGACTCGCACGGTAATTGCGGTGATCGCGGTGTTTGAGACAGCAAAGATGACGCGCTCGCCGGTCTTGAAGCTGACCGCGACTTCGCGGGGGCGTTCGATGCGGTCTTTGTGTGCCGACGCCGAGACCGCAACCGCCAAAAGAAACGCGCTGAGAACCAATGTGCGCATTAGCAGGCCAACGGATGTTAGGCCAGACCCTGCGCACAGTTCCGCGCCGGATCGGTTTTCAAAATCTCCTTTTTGGCCATGTTTTTAGGAAAGCAAATTGGCGAATTTCCATCAAGGATTATCGCACAAAGGGAGTTTGGAGATGGAAGTTGGAAGATGAAAGACGGGATTTCAAAAAAGCCAGTCGAGGCTCGACCTCCCGCTGCGCGCTTATCGTTTCCGCGCGAGCAGGAATGGACCGCCCGGGCCGGCGAACAGAGGCAGAGCTTCCGACGGAACGCCGGCTTCGCGGGCGAAGGCCTCCATGTCACGGCGCACCACGCGCACGTCGCCAAAACCTGCCCGGCGGGCCAGGTTGCCCAGTTCATCGTCGTTGTAGAAATGAAGTCGCGAGGCAATGGGCTCAGGCGCGGCGGGCGTGCCCCGCAATTGGGGATCGCTGCCCAGGGCAACGAACCGGCCGCCGGCTTGCAGAACCCGGTGGACTTCAGCCAGAGCGGCAACCGGGTCGGCCAGGAAACCCAGCACGCCGGTCATGGTGGCACAGGTAAAAGTTTCGGCCGGAAACGGTAGCCGGTCCGCGCCAGCTTCGAGGATGGTCAATTTGCCGGTGTTGATGGCGTCGCGATTTGCCTCGCGTGCTAGTTGCACCATGTCCGCGCTGTGGTCAACGGCGGCCGCTTTGCATCCGCTGCGCAAGGCGTCCTTGAGCAACGCGCCGCCGCCGCAACCGACCTCCAGCAAATAATCTGCGGGCTTCAAGGCCAGCTCGGACAAAATCACCCGGAAGTTCGGGAAATGGTAGATCGGATGCCGGTAGATTTCCCGGGATTGCGCTCCGGACGGGCGGCGGGCTCTCCGGTCAGTGATCCAATCCCCGAACGCCTCGGGCGAGGTCGCGCGCAGCAGCGGCGCTGCAATCTCGGAAGCGAACCAGCCCGCCATTTCCCGGCTTTCGCCGATCAATTTGCCCCAGCCCTGATGGTTGATGGTTACCCGGGTGCCGGCGGCGATGGATTCGAAGACGAATTCAATCTCGGTGACCTCGCTCGGCTCCCAGGCGGCCAGCTTCCATTCGAGGGCGAAGTGTTCGCCGGGTTTCCAGGCGCGCACCCCCCCGATGTTGAAATCGCGCTGAACGACTTGACCTTCGGGACCCGGCTGAAAACGAATGCCTTGCCGTTCGAGGGCCATGGCCAATTCCTGCACAATCGCATCGAAGGCTTCGCGCGGCGCCATGCCGAGGTCAATACTGGTGCGAATGGTGGTGGTGGAATCAGCCATGATCTTTCCCTTCGAGGGTTTCTCGCGCCCACTCGCGATATTTTATCGGAGTTACCTGCAGTGACTTGTCAAGCCGACGGCTTCTTTTCATGGTAGCAGAGAAACTCTGAAATTTCATGATGCCCTTCGTGTCGCGCGATGCACTCGGCAGTGCGCTGCCCATAGCCGCCATGCAGACTGATGTCTGCACCTGCCGCAACAAGTGCGCGAACGATCGGGAAATAACCCCGCTCAGCTGCGATGGTGAGCGGGGTGTCAAAAACATCGTAGTCGCCATGTACATCCGGGTCCGCCTTGGCGCGAAGCAACGCTTGGACAGTCTCGGCGTGCCCACCCCGGACGGCATACATGAGCGCGGTAAAACGCTGGGCCGACTGAAGCTCCAGCGCCGCTTGATGTTCGATGAGTCGCTGAACCACCTCGGTGTGACCCTGCATCGCCGCGTACATCAGGTCGCTGATGCCGTGCGAATCTTGAGCGTCGACATCGCAAGGCATGGCAAGAATGCGAGCGGCCGCCTCGGCGTCACCATTGAAGGCGGCTCCCATTAAATCGGTCTGCCCGATGTCTGAATTGTATGGATACTCTGGCATGATGTGCGAAGTCACCTGACATTACTCATTTGCCACAGATTCTCCCTGGTTACCATATCCTTACCAAAGCAGATTGGCGAATTTCCATCAAGGAATATCGGACAATGGGAGTTGGGAAATGGGAGATGTAGGTTGGGGGTTCGGCAAAATTGGTCGAGCCCGAGGCTCGACGTTACGCCTCGGCGGCTGTTGTTCTCTGGTAGGGACGCCGCGCCGCGGCGTCCGATCGGCGCAGCGCACCAACCCTACCTTACTGATTGAGATGCCCAATTGAATCCGCCTCGTCACCTCGGCGGCTACGGAAATGGGTTGAGAGTTGAGGGATTCGAGCCCCAGGCTCGACGCTACACGGGGACCGGCTCGACGGAGTCTCGCACCACCGGCAACTTCAACTCGAGAGGGCGCCCTGGGCGGCGGCGGTCTGGTTGAACACCAGCTTGTCCTTGTCGGCCGTCACGTTGATGGGTTCGCCTGCGTGCAGACTGCCTTTGAGGATTTCCTCTGCCAGCGGGTCCTCCAGAAACCGTTCGACGGCCCGGCGCATCGGACGTGCCCCATACTGCGGGTCGTAACCTTTATCCACCAGGAAATCCTTCGCCTTGTCGTCGAGGGCCAGCTTGATGTTTTTGTTCCGGAGCCGGTCCAGCACCTTGCTGACTTCCAGGTCGAGAATCGCGATGAGGTCGGGCTTGGTGAACGACCGGAACACGATTACATCGTCCAGGCGGTTCAGGAACTCGGGCCGGAACATTTTTTTGGCCTCGTCCATGATGCGTTCGCGCATCTTTTCGTAACTGGCTTCGTCGCTGATGGGCGAGAACCCGAGCGTGGACTGGCGCTTGATGGTGTCCGAGCCGACGTTGGACGTCATGAGGATGATGCAATTGCGGAAGTTGACGACGCGGCCGATGTTGTCCGTCAGTTTGCCTTCCTCGAGAATCTGCAACAGGATGTTCCAGACGTCGGGGTGCGCCTTGTCAATTTCGTCGAAGAGCACAACGGAGTAGGGGTTGCGGCGGACCTTTTCGGTGAGCTGGCCGCCTTCCTCGTAGCCGACGTAGCCCGGGGGCGAGCCGATGAGGCGCGAGACATTGAACTTCTCCATGTACTCGCTCATGTCGAGCGAGACGAGCGCCTTGGTGTCGCCGAACATCTGTTCGGCCATGGTCTTGGCGAGCAAAGTTTTGCCGACGCCGGTCGGGCCGAGCAGCAGGAACGTCCCGATGGGCCGGCGCGGGTCCTTCAAGTCCGCCCGCGAGCGGCGCAGGGCCTTGCAGATGGCGGAGACGGCTTCGCGCTGGCCGATGACGGTCTTTTCCATCTCGGTTTCGATGCTGAGCAACCGCTGGGTTTCGTCCTGGCCCATGCGCTTGATGGGAATGCCCGTCCACTTGGCGACCACGTGGAAGATGTCGTCTTCGTCCACGACCACGCGTTTTTCCTCGCGGCTGGTGCGCCAGGCGGTCAGGACGGTCTCCATCTTCTCCTTGACCTGGTTTTCCTGGTTGCGCAGGGCGGCGGCTTCCTCAAATTCCTGTTTCTTGATCGCCTGCTCCTTCTTGGCCTTGATGTCGCCCAGCTCGGTTTCCATGGCCTTGATCTCGGGCGGCCGCGTCATGGTGCCGATGCGCGCGCGCGAGCCGGACTCGTCCATCACGTCAATCGCCTTGTCCGGCAAAAACCGGTCGGTGATGTAGCGGTCGGACAGCTTGACGGCGGCCTCGACGGCCTTGTCGGTGAACTCGACCTTGTGATGCGCCTCGTATTTGTGGCGCAGGCCCCGCAAAATCTGGACGGCCTCCTCGATGGACGGCGCCTCGACCTTGACGGACTGGAAGCGGCGTTCGAGCGCGGCGTCCTTTTCGATGTACTTGCGGTACTCGTTCAGCGTGGTGGCGCCGACGCATTGCATCTCGCCGCGGCTGAGCGCGGGCTTGATGATGTTCGAGGCGTCCATCGTGCCTTCCGCCGAACCGGCGCCGACGATGGTGTGCAGCTCGTCAATGAACAGGATGATGTTCTTGGCGCGGCGGATTTCGTCCATGACCGCCTTGATGCGCTCCTCGAACTGGCCGCGGTATTTGGTGCCGGCGACCATGAGCGCGAGGTCGAGGGTGACGACGCGCTTGTCGCGCAGAATTTCCGGGACGTTGCCGCCGGCGATTTCCTGCGCCAGGCCTTCGACGATCGCGGTCTTGCCCACACCCGCTTCGCCGAGCAGCACCGGGTTGTTCTTGGTGCGGCGGCAGAGAATCTGGATGACGCGCTCGATTTCGCTCTTGCGCCCGATAACCGGGTCGAGGTCGCCCTTGCGGGCCAGCTCGGTGAGGTCCCGGCCAAAGGCCTTGAGCGCAGGCGTCTTGACGTCGCCCTTCTTTTCCTGGCCGGCGCCCGGCACGGCCGGCTTCTCGCCGGACTCGGAAGGGGCCGGTTCCTCGCCGGTGAAGTTCGGGTCCAGCTCCTTCAAAATTTCCTGGCGCGTCTGCTCGATGTCCACGTCGAGGTCTTTCAACACCTGGGCGGCGATGCCGTCGCCTTCGCGGAGCAACCCCAGCAGGATGTGTTCGGTGCCGACGTAAGTATGATTGAGCGCCTTGGCTTCCTTGGAGGCCAGCGCCAGGACTTTTTTGACGCGCGGCGTGTAGGGAATGTTGCCGATGACCTTCTGGTCGGGGCCGGTGCCGGTTTTTTTCTCGACGGCCATGCGGACGGTTTCGAGGTCGAGCCCCATTTTCTGGAGCACGTTGACGGCGACGCCCTGGCCGAGCTTGATGAGGCCGAGCAACAGGTGTTCGGTGCCGATGACGTTGTGGTTGAAACGGTCGGCTTCCTTGCGCGCCAGCGCCAGCACCTGCTGGGCGCGCGGGGTGAAATTGCTCATGCTCTCTTCGCTCATACTTCGTTCTATTCTGCCCTTAGTTGGCCGATTTGTCCAACCCCGTTGGCGGCTCCAGGCGCTTGACCATCGGGCGGCTGACGTTCTTGAGCCGGTCGCGCATCATGTCGGCGCGCACCAGGTCGCGTTCCTCGGGCGACAGCTTGTCGGACAGCGACCGCTGGAGGTGCGCCGGCTGGGTGAGAATGAACAATTCATCCACCAGGGCGCGCTCCATGCCGGGAAACAACCCCAGGTCCACGCCCAACCGCATGAGGGACAATAGGTTCATGGTTTCCTTGGACGAAATGCTGTGGGCGTTGGCGAGGATGCCGAAGGCGCGGCCGATGTGGTTGTAAACCACCTTCGGCTTCTTCTCCATCAGCGTCTGGCGGGCGTTTTCCTCGTGCTCGATGATCTGGGACAGCACCTTGTCGAGCCGCTCGACGATGGTGAGTTCGTTTTCGCCGAGAGTCATCTGGTTGGAAACCTGAAACACGTTGCCGAGCGCTTCGGTGCCTTCGCCGTACAAACCCCGCACGGCCAGGCCGAGCTTGTTGACCGACTGGATGATGGGGTTAATCTGCTCGGCGAGGACGAGGCCGGGCAGGTGGAGCATGGCGCTGACGCGGATGCCGGTGCCGAGGTTGGTGGGGCAGGCGGTCAGATAGCCCAGCTCGTTGCTGAAGGCGTAGGGGAGCTTCTGCTCCAATTCGGAATCCAGCAGGTCAATGGCGCTCCACGCCTGGCGCAATTGCAGGCCGGGCCGCAGCGCCTGCATCCGCAGGTGATCCTCCTCGTTGATCATCACGCAAAACAGCTCGTCGCGGCTCATCACCAGCCCGCTGCCGGTGCTCCTGGCGGCGTGCTCGCGGCTGATGAGGTGCCGCTCCACCAGAATCTGTTTGTCGAGCGCGCTGAGATTGTCCATCGCCTCGGAAAAGGCGTCCTTCATCTCCGGCAAACTCTCGACGGCGGGCCGGACGAGGTCAAAGATGCGGATGCGCTCGGGCTTTTTCGCCCAGCCCGGAAACGCCGCGTCCTTCAGGTTGCGCGCCAGGCGGACGCGGCTGGACATGACTATCCGGTCGTGCGGGCCGTGCCGTTGCGCGGTCTCCCACGGGGGGGTGAGAAATTTATGGATATCCATGGCTCACGTCACGTTCAGGCCCGACCCGCGCGAGCCGAGATGTTTGATTTCGTCGCGCAGGGAGGCGGCCTGCTCGAAATTCTCATCGTCGATGGCCTTGGCGAGCCGCTTCTGCAGCAGCTTGAGGCGGTCGGCCTTCTCGCGGGACTCGCGCAGGGGTTCGGGCACCTTGCCGATGTGCCGGATGCCCTTGTGCATGGATTTGAGGAGGCCTTCGAGGCCTTCAGCAAAGGTGGTGTAGCACTCGGGGCAGCCGAGCCGGCCGGACTTCTTGAAATCGGCCTGGGTGAAGCCGCAGTGCGGACACTTGGTTTCCGTGCCGGCCGCCTGCTCGATCTCCTGCGACGCGCCGAGGCCGAACAGCACGTCGGCGTCCGCCAGCGAGAAGGAGGTGGGATCGTTGACGCCCTTGAGCTTGGCGCAATCCTCGCACAAATCCAGCTTCTGCATCTTGTCACCCACAATCTGGGTGAGATGCACCGTGGCTGGTTTTTCCTTGCAGGCGCAGCACAGCATAAAATATCAAACGGCCACTGACGGGTTGGGATTTTCGCAAATCACCCGGCCCTTTTCCCTGGACGGAGCCGGATACACCGACGTACGGAAACCAGCAGCCGGGGTGCCAAAAACCGGGCAAATCGGCGGGTCAATCGCCAGAAATTCAGGGCATTTCTTCATCAAGCACTACTCGTATATCGGCTCGCCGGACACTTTCGTCAAGGCGTGATATTCATCTTCCAACTGGCGCGTAACCGGGCCGGGTTTGCCATTCCCAATCACCCGGCCGTCGATCCTCACCACCGGCACGATCTCCGCGCCCGTTCCCGTCAGGAAAAATTCATCCGCGCAGAACAGATCGTAGCGCGTCAGGTTGGGTTCCGACACTTTCAAGCCGGCTTCCTCCGCCAGTTCGATGACCGTCTGGCGGGTGATGCCGTAGAGGGCGCCGGCCGACAGCGGCGGCGTGGCCAGCGCGCCGTTTTTCACGATGAACACATTGTCCCCGGTGCACTCGGCCACAAACCCTTCCGCGTTCAGCATCACCGCTTCCTCGCAGCCGCCCTGGTTGGCCTCGATTTTGGCGAGGATGTTGTTGAGATAATTGAGCGACTTGATGGCCGGGTTGAGCGCGCTGTGCAAGTTGCGCGCCGTGGGCACCGTGATGATGTCCAGGCCGCGCCGGTACAGGCCCGGCGGATAGAGCTGGATTTTGCCGGCGATGACGATGACGGACGGGCGCTTGCAGCTTCGGGGGTTCAGGCCCAGGGAGCCTATGCCGCGGGTGACCACGAGCCGGATGTAGCCGTCGCGCAGCCGGTTCTTGCGGCAGGTCTCGAGCACCGCGCGCATGACTTGCGCGGGCGACATCGGGATGTCCAGCAGGATGGCCTTGGCCGAATAAAAGAGGCGGTCGATGTGTTCGCGGAGTTTAAACACGCGTCCGTGATAGGCGCGGATGCCTTCAAAGATGCCGTCGCCGTAAAGCAGGCCGTGGTCGAACACCGAGATCTTCGCGTCGCGTTCGCTGTAATACTTGCCGTCGATGAAAATTTTCATTTAAAAAATCAAGGCAGAATATCGAAAAAACGGGGTGGAGGCAAACCCTTTTGGGCCGGAACGCAGATGCGCCCGGCGCCGCCCAGCAGGGAAGCACTTTAACCGCGGATGCGCACGGATAAGGCTCGAATTAAAGGAAAATTCCCTGGCTCGCCGGAGTGCGGGAGGAAGGCGTGATGGCGCCCGGTGAGGGTTGACGGCGAGGAATTGTCTGTTCTGGTTGAGGCCGTTTCATCTGTGTCCATCCGCGGATGGTGCATTGCGCGGTTGCGGATTTATTCGACGTTCCCGTCGTGGAATTTGCGTGACAGCGGGCGGGCGATGATTATACTGACGCGCTCTGGTGACCCTATGGTCTAGCGGTTAGGACACCACCCTTTCACGGTGGTAGCCCGGGTTCGATTCCCGGTAGGGTCGCCAACTACGCCGAGAAGGCTGCTTTCCGTCCGGCGGGTGTTTTGGGCTGGGCGGAGCGCGTTTTCCGAGCCCCCTTTGCGGTCGTGGAAGACGCCTGGATTTCTTGAACCAGCAGTTGCTTGGTCGCCTTCAACTGGGCCTCGGCTTCCAGCCAGTATCGCTGGTCTCGTCCGTGAATCGCCCCGTCTTTTTGCCAGTTCAAATAGGCGAGACGGGCGATTTCTTCGTGGCGGATCGATTCAGATGCGTTCAGGGGCATAACTATTCATTGAGACCCCAGCGTGGCGGGGGCCGGAAATCACGGTTGACGTTCATCTCGCCAAAGGATTCCAGAACGGACACCCCATGGGCCGGCCCGCCTCGGAAGGGCAGCGGGGGAAGAACGGGGATTTGGCCGGGAGACAGAGCGTCCGCCGGCGATAATCCATGCTCTAATTCTTTCACAGTCACTTTAGTCATATCAAAAGGGCTTCATTGCCAAGCGGGAAGACTAACCATTCTAAAAGACATTACAAACCGGGAATTCCTGATTATTGCCAAAAATCATCAGATTTCTGCCGGTGATCATCGGGGAAGTTAAATTCCACATGCAGAGAAGGCTCAGACGCTCCAGGTTTGACGCGCAGCCTTCTGAATTCCGCCCCTGAATGATGGTGATTAGCCCCTGAATCCCCGCAGGCTGTCCCTATTCCCATCCGGTTTCGTTCCGGCTGGGTTATAGAATGATCAGAATTTGACCGGTCGGTGGAGCGCATCGCCCGGAACGAAAGCGAGGTCATAGAACAAACAGATGATCTGGAGTCACGGACTCGGTCGCAGGCGGGCAGAACCCCGGTAACCGACGACACTACTATTTTCTATGGAGCTACCAAACACCAATTCTGCCGGCCGGTCTCCGGAGCCGCCGCCGCAATCGCTGCACGTGCTGTGCATTGATGACGACGAGCAGATTTTGGAAAGCCTGAAGGACAGCCTCGGGTTCTTCGGACATCGGATCAAGGTGGCGTCCGGCGGAAAACGGGGGGTGGAAATGTTCTGCACGGCGATTTTGAAAAGCGAGCCATTTGATGTGGTCATCACTGATCTCAACATGCCCGACCTGGACGGATATGAGGTAACCCGACTGATCAAGGTAGAATCCTCCGGCACCCCGGTGATTTTGTTGAGCGGCCTGGGCACCAACGTCCAGGGGAGGGGGGTCATGTCGGTGCTGGTGGATGCCGTGGTCAGCAAACCGGCCCGGATGGGGCAACTCAACCAGCTGATCCTCGAACTGGTCAGGAAGACGCAGGAACAAACAGGCGGCAGTCAACAGCCAGGGGGTTTGCGGTTTCGGACCGATTAAACGATGATGAATGAAGCTGGCGGCCGATTCCAGGATTTGATATTACGCCGCTGAATTTTTGGAAAAGTTACCCTAATCGATGGTGGATAACAGACTATTGACCGAAAGGGGGATCACCCTACGATGCCAAATAATCACTCGGGAAAACTTGATTCTACACCCATTATGCAAACGACCGGCCCCACAATGATCCATAAAGCCTGCACTTCCTTAGCCACGGCGCTCATGCTTTCCTCCGCCGGCGCCCGGGCCCAGGATTTGTTTCAGTCGGATGTCAGCGGGACCATCCATGAATTCGCGCCGGGAGGAACGCACAGCACGTTTGCGTCCGGACTTTACGCGCCGCATGCCCTGGCCTTTGACCGCGCTGGAAATCTCTTCGTCGGGGGATACGGTGGTAGCATCTATCAATATGCGCCCGATGGGGCGCAAAGCACGTTCGCTTCCGGCCTGGGCGACGTCGGCGGCCTGGCCTTTGACCGCGCCGGCAACCTGTATGCGTCGGATTATACCGGCGGATACGTCTATGAATTCACACCTGACGGAACCCGGAGTACCTTCGCCGCGGCAATTTGGCCGGAAGCGCTGGCCTTCAACAGCGCGGGTGAATTGTTCGTGGCCGAATTCAGCGAAAGCCTCTCCCGATTCGCGCCCGATGGGCAGCAAAGTGTGTTCGCCTCCTGGGTTTTTGACACGTATGGAATGGCTTTTGACGGCGCGGGGAATCTGTTCGTGACCGGGTGGGACCAGCACACCAATAGCTGCAACATTTATGAATTCACACCTGACGGCACCCAGACCACCTTCGCCACGGGGCTGATCGCGCCCGCCGGACTCGCCTTCAACGGCGCCGGCAATTTATTCGTGGCGGATGCCGTCAGCGGCGATATTTACCAGTTCGCGCCGGACGGGACCCGGAGTGTATTTGCCTCGGGGTTGACTGATCCTTTTGCGCTGGCGTTCCAAGGCGTCAGTCTCCCGGTGCCTGAGCCGACGGCGTGCGGGTTGCTGGTCACGAGCATCACGGCCATCCTGGTTCGCCGGCGCCGATCCCCTCAAGGCTCGCGCAGGGCCAGCTCCGGCATCCGCGTGAAAGCCTGAAGCGAGCCTCCGGCTTTGGCGAAGGTCGCTGACTTCGACGTTCATCGGCTCCCGCGGTCAGGGGACACCGGTTCTTCGGCCATGGACCGGATCTTGAGCGGTTCGGACAGCAGTCGCGTCCTCATATGGCTGAGGCAGTGTCGGCGCTACCCACCCATTTCGAGCCATAGGCTCGACGCTACAACCCAATTGGAATATTGGCCTGGCAACAGGAGGCTTGACTTCTTCGAGGCAAAAGCTAAACATTAGAATCATTTTCAGAAACGGGCCTGGTTAATATGAAACTTATAAAAGCTGTCTGCCTGGGGTTCATGGCTGCATCGGCCGTGGCCGTAATTCACGCACAAACGCCTCCGGTCATTACCGGGTTCGCTCCGATCGCGGGTGCCGTCGGGACCAATGTCGCCATCGCCGGCACCAACTTCAGTCCGGTCGCCTCGAACAACATTGTTCATTTCGGGGCGGTGCGGGCAGCCGTGACCGCGGCCAGCGTGACGAACCTGACCGTCACGGTGCCGGCGGGCGCGACGTACGCGCCGATTACCGAGACCGTGAACGGGTTGGTGGCCTACGCCCCGGCGGCATTCGCGCCGACCTTCGCCGGCGACGGCTCGGCTCTCAGCGCCTCGAGTTTCGGCCCGCGCGTGGACCTGGCGGGCGGGAGCGGTTCGGCGTTGACGGCGATTGCCGACCTGGACGGCGACGGGAAGCCCGACCTCGTGGTGGTCAATGGCTATGATGGCAATCTCTCGCTGTTCCGGAATATCAGCACCAGCGGCACGTTAAACAGCGGCAGCTTTGCGCCCCGGGTGGATCTGCCCGCCTTTGCCACGACGCCCGGTTCGTTGGCGGTGGCGGATGTGGATGGGGACGGGAAACTGGATGTGGTGGTTACGGACTACGGCAACAACCGCGTTCTGGTTTATCGCAATGTCTCCACCGTTGGGACGCTGACCACCAACTCCCTTGCGTCCCCGGTGGCTTTCACTGCCGGCAACAGCCCGGTCGCCGTGCGGGTCATGGATTTGGATGGTGACGGGAAACCGGACCTGGCCTGGCTCAATTACGGAGATAACACCCTGGCGATCCGGCGTAACATTGGAACGGCGGGCAGCCTCACCACCAATTCGTTTGCGGCGCCGGTGCTTTTCGCGACGGGAAACCTTCCGCATGATCTGGCCATCGTGGACCTCGATGGGGATGGCAAACCGGATTTGGCCGAAGTGAACTACGTCACTGGCTATTTTCTTTCGGTGTTCCGAAACGTCAGCGTTCCGGGAGTGCTGAACACGAGCTCCTTCGCGCCGCGGGTGGATTTTTCGGCCTCGGGCATGGGCGATTCGATTATCGCGGGGGATGTGGATGGAGACGGCAAGCCGGATTTGGTGGTGGCTTGGGCAATCGGCTCGGCCACGGCTGTTTACCGCAACCTGTCCAGTCCCGGCTCTTTCAACGCCGGTTCACTGGCGCCGGAAGTGGACTTCTCGGCTCCCGGCTGGGTGCGGAGCCTGGGGCTGGGAGATATCAACGGCGACGGCAAACCGGATCTCGGCCTGACCTGCGAGGTTGACAGCTTCATGTGCTTTTTCCAGAACTTGAGCGCACCGGGCAGTTTCACGAGTTCATCTTTGGGCGGACGCGTGGACTTTGGGGCGGGCTGGAATCCTCACGGGATGTCGATCGGAGACCTGGATGGGGATGGCCGGCCGGATGTGGTTTTCGGCAACCAGTACGACAGCACGGTTTCGATCTACCAGAATCTCATGCCGTTTGCGGAACCGCCGAGCATTACCGCCCAACCGCAGGACGCGCTGGTGAACGCGCATGACAATGCGGCTTTCAGCGTGACGGCAACCGGCTCGGCGCCGTTGTCGTATCGTTGGTCGCTGAACCACGCCGGCATCTCCGACGCCACCAATGACGTTCTGAGCCTTTTCAACGTCAAGCAATCCGACCTGGGCGGTTATCAGGTGGTGGTCACCAATGTTTACGGGGCGGTTACCAGTTCGGTTGCGCAGCTCATGATGTACCCGTATATCGCGGCCCCCTTCAGCGGCGTGGTGACGTACTGGGGCAGCGACACGACCTTGAGCGTGGGCGCCTGGGGCACAAGCCCGCTGAGTTATCAATGGTACCAAAATGGAGTTGCCCTGTCGGGCGCGACCAACGCGACCCTGTCGTTGGGGGCCATTCAATTCACGAACGCCGGCCTCTACTATGTCGTTGTGAGCAGCACCTTGGGGAACGCCACCAACGCCACGTACGAGGTGGTGGTCAATCCGGCGAACGTATCGCTGGGCTTGTTCCCGGGCGTGATCATTTCCGGAACCATCGGCTACCATTATGTCATTCAAGGCACCACGAACCTGGGCGACACCAACTCCTGGACGACGCTGACCAATCTCACGCTGTCCCAGCCGCTGGAGGTCTGGAATGACAACAGCAGCGACGTCACGCGGCCCGGCAATCCGCAGCGCTATTATCGGGTGCTGCCGGGACAGTAAACTGCCGGGACTTATTTCTCATTCGCCCACGATGCGGATGCCCAGATGGGAGCGCTGCTTGCTTTCGTCCGGGTTCCACCAGCAGCGGCCTTTGCCGGCGATGGCCTTGGCCGCCCGCTCTTCGATGTCCTTTAGCTGCCCCGGCGTCAGCGGGCGAAAATCCTCAAAGGCGCGAAAAGCGGCGTCCTGCTCGTTCGGGAAACTCAACCCTAGCAGCGTGACGTCGGGATCCAGCGTGAGCGTGTAATGCAAACACTCGGCCACGCCCAGGCGCGGCAATTGCGGCGCGCCGGCCGGCTCCTGGCCGCCGGAGCTGAACTTGCCGCGCGGCCGTTCCTGCAACGGCTGGTTGTAGCCCGTGGTGTCGCCCAGCAATTTGCCGGCGCCAAACGTCTTGAAGCACACCATGCCCACGCCTTGGCGGCGCGCCAGCGGCAGGATTTCATCCACGTACCGCCGGTCCACGAACGGCCCAACGGGGAACATCACCACATCGCATAACCCGCTCTTGAGCGCGGCGCGCAACACGTCGGGATGATGGCTGGAGATGCCGCGGAACCGCAATTTGCCGGCGACCCGGCAACGGTCGAGCTCGGCCATGCCCGTATCGGCAATGTGTTTCCAATCCGACGGTTTCGAGACTTCATGGAAGACGAACAAATCCACCGCGTCGAGTCCGAGCGCCGAAAGGCTGGCGTCCACCTGGGGCTCGACCGGCTCGTCCACACGATCGATCTTGTCGATCACGAACATGCCCTGGCGGCGGCCTTTGAGCGCGGCGCCGACGATCTGTTCGCTGTAACCGTTTTCGTACATCGGCGCGGTGTCGACGAGGTTCAGCCCGTAATCCATGGCGCGGTGGAGGGTGGCCACGCATCGCTCGAGCGGAACGGAACGGTCCGCGAGGTCGCCGATGCCGAGCACCGACGCTTCGAATCCGGTTTTGCCCAGGAGCCGTCGTTTCATCAGCGGGCAATGTCGGCCCAACCGGGGCCGGAATCAACCCTGAACCACGGATTCACACAAATTCACCCGAGTTAAAAAGCAGAATCCCGGTGTTTCTGCTGCTGCATCCGTGGTCAGCCGTGGTTGCATTCTGCATTTATAAACGCCGCCGCGGATTATAAATGCGGCCCCAGCGAATTGGGTGTTTGATAAGGGCGACGCATGAAACACCACAAGAAAAACCGAAGTTCCTTTCTGACTTGCTTTGGCGGCAGGTTGGGGTTCTACTCGCTTTCACAACAACTCAGCGAGGCGTTATGTTGATCTACGGCATCTGTCTGGTGGTGGGTTTGACGTTCACAATCATCAGTGTCCTGGCCGGGCACTTCTTTGGCGGACACGGCGACCATGTGCTTGGCAGCGGTGGCCACGCCGAAGCCGGTGCTGACGCCAGCGACCAACCCGGCATGTCCATTTTCAGCCCCACGATCATGGCGTCTTTTGTGACGGCGTTCGGTGCGTTCGGCTTGATCTTCACGCAGTTTCCCCGGACCAGCAGCGCCGCCATCAGCGCTCCGCTGTCGCTTCTGGGAGGAGCGGCGGTTGCGGGAACCTTGCTGGTTTTTTTGCGCTACGTGTTCAGCCACACCCAAAGTTCCAGCGAATCCCGGGTCGCGGCGTTGACCGGCACGGTGGCCAATGTCATCACTCCTATTCCGGAGAACGGGGTGGGCGAAATCGCCTATGTCGTGGGCGGCACGCGTTACACGGCACCTGCGCGGGAAGAAAGCGGCAAGCCGGTGAGCAACGGGGCGGCCGTCAAAATCATCCGCATTGTCGGCAACCAGTTTTACGTCCAGATCACCAACTGATTTAACCCTCAACCTTCAACTCCAACGATCAACCACCCACACCCATGAACCTCACCCCCTTGCTCGCTGAACTGAACTTCGCGCAAAGCGGAATCCTGATCATTGCCGCGATTGTCCTTGTCGTCGTCTTGTTCCTGCTCGTTTACATGGTATTCAGCCGCTATACCAAGGTGGGACCCAACCAGGTGCTCGTCGTGTCCGGCATCAAGCACCGCGCCGAAGACGGCACCAAGGTCGGATTCCGCGTCGTCAAGGGCGGTGGCACGTTCGTCTGGCCGATGCTGGAGAAGGTGGACATCCTGTCGCTCGAACTGCTGACCATCGATGTGCAGACACCGGAAGTCTATACCAGCAAGGGCGTGCCGGTGAAGGTGGACGGCGTGGCGCAAATCAAGGTCAAAGGTGACGACATCTCCATTCGCACGGCGTCGGAACAATTCCTCGGCAAGGCCACGGATGAAATCCGCAACATCGCCACCCAGACGCTGGAAGGCCATTTGCGCGCGATTCTCGGCACGATGACCGTCGAGGAAATATACCAGAACCGCGACGCGTTCGCCCAGCGGGTGCAGGAAGTCGCGGCCGGCGACCTGGCCAACATGGGCCTCGGCATCGTCAGCTTCACCATCCGCGACATCCGCGACAGCCAGGGTTACCTCGATGCCCTCGGCAAACCGCGCATCGCTCAGGTCAAGCGCGACGCCATCATCGCCCAGGCCGAGGCCGACCGCGATTCCCAGATCCGATCCGCGCAGGCGAAACAGGCCGGCCAGGAGGCACAATTCGTCGCCGACACGAAAATCGCCGAGGCGCAGCGGGATTATCAATCCAACGTCGCGCAGTATCAGGCCACGGTAAACCAGCAGAAGGCCCAGGCCGACCTCGCGTATGATTTGCAGAAATTCAAGACCGGCCAGCTCGTCAAGGCCGAGGAAGTGCAGGTCAGCATCATTGAGAAACAGAAGCAGATCGAGCTGCAGCAGCAGGAAATCCTGCGCAAACAGCGCGAACTCGAAGCCACCGTGCAGAAGCCCGCCGATGCCGAACGTTACAAGGTCGAGACGCTGGCCAATGCGAGGAAGTTCCAGCTCGAAACCGAAGCGGCGGGCGCGGCATCCGCGACCAAGGCCACCGGTTTTGCCGGCGCCGACGTGACCCGGGCCACCGGCGTGGCCGAGGCCGAGGCGAACAAGGCGCGCGGCCTGGCCGAAGCCTCCGTCATCGAGGCGCAAGGCAAGGCGACTGCGTCTGCGATGCAGGCCAAGGCCGAGAGTTTCAAGCAGTACAACGAGGCGGCGGTTATTGAGATGATCGTGCGTGTGTTGCCGGAGGTGGCGGGCAAGGTCAGCGAACCGCTCAGCAAGACCGAGAAGATGGTCATCATCAACAGCGGCAACGGACCCGGTGGCGGCGCGAGCAAATTGACCGGTGACGTCACCACCATCATCAGCCAGTTGCCGCCCGTGCTGGAAAGCCTGACCGGAGTGAAATTTGAAAAGTTGCTGGAGCAAGTCCCGGCGCTGAAGAAGGCAATGAGCAAGGACGACAAGTAATTTACGATTGACGATATACGATTTACGCGTTCATCGGCCAGATCGGCAATCAATCAAACCCCAGCGATTATGACACGCGAGGAAATGAGAAACCGGACGAAGATGTATGCCAATCGTATCGTGAAGTTATGTTCGGCGCTTCCGGGGAATTGGGTTGCGCAAACGCTGGGAAAACAACTTTTGCGTAGTGGGACTTCGGTTGGCGCGAACTATCGTGCGGTGTGCCGGGCCAAATCCAATTCAGATTTCATCAATAAACTCCGGATTGTTGAGGAAGAATGTGACGAATCCCTGTTTTGGATGGAACTGCTCGTCGCCAATCGGTTTGTCAAGGCGTCGCGTCTGCATGATTTGATGAAGGAAGCCGGTGAGCTTCTGGCGATCGTCGTTTCATCGGCAAAAACCGCCCGCACCTCCGCTCGCGCGTAAATCGTTAATCGTATATCGTAAATTGCATGCGCCTGTTCGAAGCCATCATTGATGCGAACCACCGGGCGGTGGCCGGCGACAAGGAAGCCGGCCTGCACCCGGCGGATTTCGCGGACGAGCTGCCGGTCATCGCCCTCACGTGCATTGACCCGCGGCTGAATGCTTATTTTCCGAACGCCCTGGCGCTGCCGCCGGAGCAGTTCATCTGGCTGCGCAACGCCGGCAACATCATCTTCGATCCCATGAGCTCGATGATGCGCACGCTGGCGCTGGCCTGTGCGGTCAAGGGCGGCAAGGAAATCGCCATTATCGGACACACCGATTGTCTGGTCGGCAAGACGACGACCATGCAATTGCTCGACCGGTTCAAGGCGCTGGGGATTGACCGACAGCAGTTGCCCGACAACCTGAACGAGTTCTTCGGCCTGTTCAGCAGTGAACGGCAGAATGTCATCAAAGCCGCCGGCATCGTGCGCAGCAGCCCGCTCATCGGCCCGAAAGTTCCGGTACACGGGTTGATGCTGGACCTGGAAACGGGCAGCCTGGACTGGGTGGTGAACGGTTACGAAGCGCAACCGGCCGTGCCCGTGACGGGTGACGCGGCCAAGGCGGCCGACCCGCTCATGGGCACGCTGGGTTCACTGGGCGCTTTCAACATTGGCGAGATGAAATTTCCGGAGGGCAAGATCGGCGAGCTGGCAGCCAAGGCCCAGGGTTGGGTGGGGCAAAAAGTGGAACAAATTGAGCAAGCCCTGCCGGGCACCCCGGAGCAGAAAGCCACGGTCGCCAAGCAGGTGGTGGAATATGCCGAAAAGCATTGGCCGCAGCCGGCCGGGGGGAAGCCGCCGAAGCTGCCCTTGCCGCAGCCCATCCGCCCCAAGATCATCCCGACCCGCGGACGCCGATGAAGAGTAGCAGCGGACGTCAGTCCGTTCTGACCAGGAAGTTGATTTGAGCCGGCTGACGCCGGCTGCTGCAAAATTATTCGTGATTGAAAACGGGCGAAAGCCAGCTAGAATCAGCATTCCAATGGTCCGGGGCGTAGCGTAGCTTGGCTAGCGCGCTTGCTTGGGGTGCAAGAGGTCGTGAGTTCAAATCTCACCGCCCCGACCATTTTCAGGGCGCGTTGGTCACCACCTGGGGAGTCAGATTGAACACCAGGCTTCCGAAATCCACTTCGAAGGGTTGATTCGGCTTGGCTACCACGGTCAGGATTTTTATTCCCCGGGTCTTGCCGTCGGCCAGTTTGGATTCGAGCGTTATGGTGAGTTGGAGACGCTGGGGATCCAGGACGAGCGGCTTGACCGTGCAATTTTTCCCGTCCTCCACCTGCAGCTGAAGTTCGCAACGGTTGGTGAACTGCACCACCCCCAGGTCTTTGCCCCGCCAATGGGGCATCACCGAAGCCGAGTTGGACGCCGTCGCGGCGGCATTGGTTCCCGCAGGTACGGAGTTCGTCGCAGCCGGCGCTGGGTTGGTGGGTCTCGCCGGCTCAGTGGCCGGTGGTTTCTTACAGCCCAAGGCGAGCGCGGTTGTCAGGATGACAGCGCCGACTGAAAGTTTGATGGCTGGTGAAAAGGCCACGGCCTTTGGGGAGCAGCTTTTGGGCCGTGGACTGGGACTAAATGCCCGCCCGTTCCCCTCAGGCTGGAGCCAGGCGGTGTCTAAAAAAGCAGAAGCAATGTCCCCTATTTATTCCTGGCGTTCGAACACCAATGTGGTTTTGTCGTCCTGGATGGTCAGCCGGTCCCCATCCAACTGGGCGGGCAGGGATTGTTTTTTGCCCCCGCTGCTCAGGGCCAATTCATAATCGGTTCCGTCCGCCTTCCACCGACCCTGCCAGGAGGCAATCTCGGTGGTCGGCGGCTGGGGCGGCTGCCCTTTCTGGACGGGCTGTACCCTCATGTGCGGCAGATTCTTCAGGAACGCCTGCCGGTCGGCGCCGGCGACAAAGGCCGTGTTGGTGTAGGCCTGCGACACCCAGGCGCGCAGCGTCCGCATTTCGCGCGACGAAATGACCGGGCGCGACTCCAACAATTTGCTGGTGGTGGCGGCGATATTCAGGTCCCAGCGGCCGACAATGGCCTGCGAGCCGTACTTTTGCGACTTCCCGGTTTTCAAGTACGCGACCAGGTCGTCAAAGTTGTCCTGCACGATTCCCCAGACCAGATTGGCGGTCTCCTGGTTTTGCCAGAGCGATTGGAACTGCGGGTTGTCCAACAATTGCTGGATGGGCGCATGTTGCTTCCACGCATTTTGGAAATCCGAGTTCTGGCCGAGCTGTTTGAAGTCGTCGCGCTCGGTCAGCGAGATGAACATGGGATAATCCGCCAGCCGATCGGCGAGCTGCGGATTCTGGATCAGCAACCCGGCCAGATCGGCGTACTGGAAATAACTGTCCGGCATCGGGTCCATCGCAAGCGCAATCTGCGCGAAGCCGGTGGTTTCGGAATCCCGGCCCAGCCGGTTCAACAACCGGATCCAGGCCGGTTCGCTTTCGGAGATCGCCACCTGGGTTGACCAGTAGCTGAGGTCAAAGATGATGAAGGAAATCAGCACGAGATAAATCAGGGCGTTTAACGGTCCCAGGCAAAGGCCCAGCCGCGTATTCAGTCGGGTCCAGCGGAGCGCCTGCAGGCCCTCGGCCTTGTATTTGAAGTAGAGCTCCACCTTGCGATGGACCAGGAAACCAACCGACTTGAACGGGATCATCAGCAGCCAGAATACGATCACCGGCGAAACCAGCCAGATCACCGTTGGATCTTTGAGGCCCACGCGCGGGAGAATCGGATAAAGGTGTTTGGCCAGGGGACCCGCCAGCGACGCGGAGATGACGATGCCGACCAGTGAAAATGCCACTCGGATCGCGCCCTGCCGATAGCCCAGGGCAGCCAGCGAGAGCAACAAGCCCAAAGCGAGTATCCAAATTGTCATAGGCATCAATTAAAAGCCTTCCGGTCAAAAAAGCACGCCCAAATTTGCCTTATCTCGGGCCGGCCCGATCCCCGGCCACACGCCCGGTTGCCGAACAAACCGGCGAAGCCCGGATCCGGGGTTTAAACCCCGGATTCCTCCAGCAGGACTCGACGAACAGAAGGGCGGCCGGCCCAAGCCGGCGTTCCGGGAATCGCGCGTTGAATTTGCCGGTCGGACGGGGCACATTGTCCCCCGGTGAAAATTTCCATCGTGGTTCCGGCGTACAACGAAGAGCGGCTGCTGGGGAATTCGCTGGCCGAAATGAAACGGGCGGCCGGGTCCTTTGCGGCGCGCGGGTGGGGGTTTGAACTCGTCGTGTGTGACAACAACTCCACCGATCGCACGGCCGAAATCGCGCGTGCCGCGGGGGCGCGCGTGGTGTTTGAGCCGGTCAACCAGATTGCCCGCGCCCGCAACCGCGGGGCGACGGCCGCGACCGGCGACTGGCTGATTTTTGTGGACGCGGATTCGCATCCCAGCCGGGAATTGTTTGCGGATGTGGCGGAGCAGATCCAGTCCGGCGCCTGCCTCGCCGGCGGCTCAACGGTCCGGCTGGATTCGCGGCACTGGCTGTCGGAACTGGTGAATGCGTTTTGGAATTTGCTCAGCCGGTGCGGCCGGCTGCTCGCCGGCTCATTCATCTTTTGCGAGGCCGGCGCGTTTCGGAAGCTGGGCGGGTTCAGCGACAGGCTGTTTGCGGGGGAAGAGTTGGAATTGAGCGCGCGGCTGAAAAAGCTGTCGCGGGACACCGGGCGACGGGTTGTGATTTTGCACCGGCACCCCCTGGTGACCTCCGCGCGCAAGTTGCGTCTCTATTCCTGGCGGGAGTATCTGCGCCTGGTGTTGCGGGCCGGGTTGAGCCGCCGCACGCTGACGGATCGCGACGCGTGTTACATGTGGTACGACGGAAGGCGGTAGAAAGTCACGTGGTGGCGGCGGCCTTTTTCCGGACCGTCAGAAACGCCAGATATTCCATCAGCCGTTCCTTCATTTCCTTGCGCGGGACGATGGCGTCGATGAGGCCGTGGTCGAGCAGAAACTCGGCAGTCTGAAAGCCGGGCGGCAGCTCGCTCTGGGTGGTGTCCTTGATGACCCGCGGCCCGGCAAACCCGATCATCGCGCCCGGCTCGGCCAGGATCAAATCGCCCAGGCTCGCGTAGCTGGCCATCACCCCGGCCGTAGTCGGGTGTGTCAGCACGCTGAGGTAGGGCAGGCGCTGCTGCGCGTGGTAGGCGAGCGCCGCCGAAGTCTTGGCCATCTGCATGAGGCTGAACATGCCTTCGTACATGCGCGCGCCGCCGCTGGTGGAGATGATGATCAGCGGCAACTCCTTTTCCGTGGCGCGCTCGATCAGGCGCGTCAGCTTTTCGCCCACCACCGCGCCCATGGACCCGCCGAGAAATCCGAAATCCATCACGGCAAGCGCGGCCCGGTGCTCGCCGATTTTGCACAATCCGGTGATGACCGCATCTCTCAGCGAGGTGCGCTTCTGATGGGCCTCCAGCTTGGACGTGTAGGTGGCCACGCCGGTGAATCGCAGGGCATCCACACTCGTCATCTTGGCGTCCATTTCCTCGAAGGTGCACGTTTCCACGAGCGAATGAATCCGCTCGCGTGAACCGATGGGGAAATGATGGCCGCACTTCGGGCAAACCTTCAGGTTTTCATCCAGCTCCTTGTCGAAGACCATCGTGGCGCACTTGGGACACTTCGTCCATAGTCCCTCGGGAATGTCGCGCTTTTTGGATTTGCCGGCGCCCAGCTTGGGCTTTTTGGGCAGCGTGGCCGCCTTGTCCGTCGGCGGCGGGGTCAGTGCTGGTTCGACCGTCTCGAGACCAAGCGTCTTCTTGGTAAAAGAAGTCGTATCCATGAGCGTTCGGATCATACTAAAGTCCACGGGCCACTGTCCAGACACAAACATCAGTCGCCCCCGCCGCGAGCAGCACCCGGGCGCAGGCGCCGGTGGTTGCCCCGGTCGTAAACACGTCGTCCACCAGGATCACCCGTTCGCCATCCAAATGCTCCCCGGGGCGGAGGGCAAAGGCCCCGCGCATGTTCGCAGCGCGTTCCGTCCGCGTCAGCCGGGTCTGGGTGGCGGTGGGGTTGACCCGCCGGAGCAGCCGGGGGTTCAGCGGGACCTTTAACGCGGCGGCCAGGTGTGTCGCCAGCCGGGCAGCCTGATTGAATTCGCGCTCACGCTGCTTCAACGGGTGCAATGGCACGGGCACAATGACGTCCCAGGGTTCATCCCGCAGGGCCGGCACGGCCTCCCGCAGGAACAGCCCGGCGAGGAAATTCTCAAACCACATCTGCCGCTGGTATTTGAAGCGGTGGATGGCTTCCAGCACGACGCCGCGGGCGACGACGGCCGAGCGCGCAAAACGGAAGGGCAATTCCAGCGCGCTACAATTCGTGCATTCAAACGGCGTGGTGAGGTCGCCCTCGAACGGCAACCCGCAGCGCGCACAGAAGGGCGGTTTGATGAAGCGCACCCGCTGCCAGCAGCGCGGGCCGACATAGCCATCCGCCGGGGTGGCGCGTTCGGATTCGCACAACCGGCAGATTTCCGGATACAGAAAACCAAGACCGGTGTTGAGCCATCTTTGGGCGGGCTGGAGGAAAGCGATCATCGGGTGATGGCAAACGGTTCCCTTCGGGGCGCCAGCGGCCGCCCAAGCAAAACCAGCAAGGCGGCCAGAAGCACCAGGAAAGCCAGCCAGCCGTCAACCAGTTTTCCCGTGCCCCAGAACCAGACGCCGGCATGCCGCGCGTCCGCGGTCAGCGCGCCATAGATTTTAAGGCAGAAGATCCAGCCGGCGTGCAAGCCGATGGAAAACCAGAGGTTGCCGGTTTGCTGGTAGGCCAGTCCGAGCAGAAGGCCGGCGAGCAGCAGGCTGAAGAACCCGGGCACCAACGCGTGAAAATCCGCGAACCCGCCGAGCATCCGCGGCAGCAGAACCAGCCCGGAATTCCAGGCGACCGGCCCGGCCCATTCGACGCGCTGCAGGAAGTGCACCAGCGCGTAGATAATGCTGCTGACGGCCAGGGCC
>DATJOW010000094.1:0-3628 GCA_035506715.1 Candidatus Acidiferrum sp.
CATAGCTCTCATAGTTACGATATTTATGAGAACTTTAGCCAGAGGTGCTACGCGTGACGCTTACCTTGAAGTTGAGCCCGAGCAAATTGTAATGAGATGTTCCGTTGGGATGGAAAACAATTACTACAAAGTGGCCGTTCCATAAAAAAGTCTTGACGTTTTGGCAATGGTGCTACGAAATACAAATTGCCACCGGAAATGAACCAGAACGGTTTATTGAAGCGCGCAGCGAGGGATGTTTACGAAGCGAAAACTCTCTCATCCAGCTTCATTTACGGGTGACTCCCTGAAGCGCGGGCCGACCACCAACCAATAAAAACCAACCATTTCCACTCAATTAACAATCACCGTGCCGGGTGTTTCCGCATTTGCGGTCAAGCCGCACCAGCACAAAACCACTTATGACCAAAATAATCACCGCCGGTTTTCTGGCTTTGCTGATTGGCGCGTTTCCCTCGGTGGGTGCGCCCGATGTTTCCAACCGGGCCGTGACGATTTACGTGACGGCGAAGGATACCCGGCAACGGTTGGCCAAGGCCGGCGAAGTCAGGTTTGAGGAAGTTTCGCTGTTTACCGAACAGGATCAATCGGTGTATGTGGATCCGTCCAAGACGTTTCAAACGGTTTTGGGAATCGGTGGTGCGCTGACCGATGCCGCTGCCGAAACCTTTTACAAGCTGCCGCCCGACAAGCAACAGGAAGTGCTGCGGGCCTATTTCGATCCCGAAAAGGGCATCGGCTATTCGCTGGGACGCACCTCGATCCACAGCTGTGACTTTTCGAGCGAGTCGTACGTTTATGTAAAAGAGGGCGACAAGGAATTGAAAACCTTCGATGTCGCCCATGACCTGAAGTACCGGATACCGTTGATCAAGGCGGCCATGGCGGTTGCCGGGAAGGGTTTCACCCTTTTTGCCAGTCCTTGGAGTCCGCCGCCATGGATGAAGAGTAACAACGACATGTTGCACGGAGGAAAACTGAAACCCGAGTATTACGGCATCTGGGCCGACTACTTTGTCAAATTCATCCAGGCCTACGCGAAGGAGGGCATTCCCATTTGGGGTATTACCGTGCAGAATGAACCCATGGCCGTGCAGACTTGGGAATCCTGCCTGTACACCGCCGAGGAAGAACGGGATTTCTTAAAGAATTATCTGGCTCCGACCCTCAAAAAGGCCGGTCTGCCGGACCAGAAAATCATCGTCTGGGACCATAACCGCACCTTGATGTACCAGCGGGCGAAGGTCATTCTGGACGATCCGGAGGCGGCCAAGGATGTCTGGGGGGTCGGATTCCACTGGTACGTGGGCGACAGCTTTGAAAACGTCAAGCTCGTGCATGAGGCATATCCCGGCGCCAACCTTCTCTTTACGGAAGCGTGTCTTTACCCGTTTGACCCGGACCGGCTGGCGGACTGGAAGTGCGGCGAAACCTACGGCAACTCGATGCTGAATGATTTCAATAACGGCGCCGTCGGTTGGACGGATTGGAACGTGCTGCTCGATGAAAAAGGAGGGCCGAACCATGTCGGCAACTATTGCTTCGCTCCTCTTCACGGCGATACCCGGACGGGCAAGTTGACCTACATGAATTCCTATTATTACATCGGTCATTTTTCGAAGTTCGTGCGCCCGGGGGCTCGACGCATCGTCGCCGCCTCCAGCCTGGACGATCTGCAGACGACGGCCTTCCTGAATCCCGATGGAAAAATCGCGGTGATTGTTCTCAACCAGTCGGCCCGTGAGCATCCCTTTCTGCTCTGGGTCGGGAGCAAGGCGGCCAAGGCCAACAGCCCGGCCCATTCAATCCTGACTCTGGTGCTTTAAAACCGTCGGGGTGACGGATGCGTTCCGGACGCATTCAACAAGGGCGGGGATCAATCAATTTGCTTGCCCTGGCAAGCCGGCGGATTTCAGTTGTCGGGAAAGTCAAGAAGTTTGAAACTGCCACCCGAACCATGATCAACCGTGGCCGGCCAGTCGAGGCAACGCTTTAACATGAAGCCCATCAACCAATCACTGATCCAACGCCCGGCGTGGAAGGCGCTGGCGGTCCACCACCAGCAGGTGGCGAAGCGGCATCTGCGCGAGCTGTTCGCCGACGATGCCAGGCGCGGCGAGCGGCTGACGGCCGAGGGAGCGGGGCTGTTTCTCGATTACTCGAAGAACCGCGTGACCGACGAGACGCTCCAGCTGCTGGTCCAGCTGGCGAAGGATAGCGGCTTGCGCGGGCGCATCGATGCGATGTTCGCCGGCGAGAAGATCAACCTCACGGAGAATCGGGCTGTCCTGCACGTTGCGTTGCGGGCGCCCCGGAACGCAACGATCTTGGTGGACGGCAAGAATGTCGTGCCGGAGGTCCACGCCGTGCTGGACAAGATGTCCGGCTTTGCCGACCGCGTCCGGAGCGGTGCGTGGAAAGGGCACACCGGCAAGCGGATTAAGCATGTCATCAACATCGGCATAGGCGGTTCCGACCTTGGGCCGGTGATGGCGTATGAGGCGCTCCGGCATTACAGCGAACGTTCGCTGAGTTTCCGGTTCGTGTCGAACGTGGATGGGATTGATTTTGTCGAGGCGGTGCGGGATTTGGACGCGGCGGAGACGTTGTTCATCGTGTCGTCGAAGACGTTCACGACGCTGGAGACGATGACCAACGCGGGCAGCGCGCGGGAGTGGCTGTTGAAGGGGATGGGTGGCGACCGGAAGGCGGTGGCGAAACATTTTGTGGCGGTTTCGACCAATGCAGAGAAGGTGTCCGCCTTTGGGATTGATACGGCGAACATGTTTGGATTTTGGGACTGGGTGGGGGGGCGGTACTCGATGGATTCGGCGATCGGGCTCTCGACGATGCTGGCGATTGGGCCGGACAATTTCCGGTTGCTGCTGGGGGGATTTCAGGCGATGGACGAGCATTTTCGGACGGCGCCGTTCGAGGGGAACCTGCCGGTGCTGATGGGGTTGCTGGCGGTGTGGTACAACAATTTTTTTGGGGCCCAAACGGTGGCGGTGCTGCCGTACGAGAACTACCTCAAACGGTTTCCGGCTTATCTTCAGCAGTTGACGATGGAGAGCAACGGCAAGCACGTCATGCTGAGCGGGGACAACGTCGCATGGGACACCGGTCCGATTTACTGGGGCGAACCGGGGACGAACGGGCAGCATTCGTTTTACCAGTTGATTCACCAGGGGACGCGGCTGATCCCGTGCGATTTCATTGCGTTTGCGCACGCGCTGACGCCGCTGGGGCGGCATCATGACATGCTGCTGGCGAACGTGTTTGCGCAGGCGGAGGCGCTGGCGTTTGGCAAGACAGCGGCGGAGGTGCAGGCGGAGGGGACGGCGGCGGCGCTGGTGGCGCACCGGGTGTTTGAAGGGAACCGGCCGTCGAACACGATACTGGCGGAGCGGCTCAGCCCGGAAATTCTCGGCGCGCTGGTGGCGTTGTACGAACACAGCGTGTTCACGCAAGGGGCGATCTGGAACATCAACTCGTTCGACCAATGGGGGGTCGAGTTGGGCAAGGCGCTGGCGCAGCGCATCATCCCGGAGCTGGAAAGCAAAGCGCTCCCGAAGCTCAACCACGATAGTTCGACAAACAACCTCATCCGGCGTTACCGGAAAATGAA
>DATJOW010000095.1:0-79856 GCA_035506715.1 Candidatus Acidiferrum sp.
TTTGATTTACCAGTGGACCTTCGGCGGAACGAACATCGCCGGGGCCACCAACGCATCTTTGGCATTGAACAACATCCAGCCCGCTCAGTCTGGCAATTATGCGGTTTGGGTGGCCAATGACTATGGCTCCGCACTCAGTTCCAACGCCGTGCTGGCGGTAGGGTATCCGCCAACCATTATCACCGATCTGACGAATGAAGAGGTACTTGTCGGCGGCACGGCGATATTCAGCGTTACAGCCATCGGGTTATTACCGTTGCACTACCAGTGGAGTTTTGGGTCAGGATATGCGCCTGGGGATACGAATACGCTCACAGTGACCAACGTGCAATACGCCCAGACCGGCAGCCAGGTTTTGGTGTACATTACGAATCCCCTGGGTTTCACCTTCAGTTCCAACGTGGTGCTGACAGTGGCCTTGCCACCCTCCATCACCGCCCAACCGGTGGATCAGACCGTTCCCGTCGGCAGTCCGGTCAGCTTCGGCGTCACCGTGCAGGGCACCGAGCCCTTGAGCTACCAGTGGCGGCTTAACGGCACCAAGGTGGCGGGTGCCACTAACGGGACCCTGACCATCCCCAGCGCCCAGCCAACCAACGCAGGCATTTATTCGGTCGTGGTTACCAACCGCTACGGCTCGGTCACCAGTTCCAATGCTCAATTAACGGTGAGTGGCACGGGCGGCGGGTGCGCTAATCCACCCTTTGGCCTGGTGAGTTGGTGGCCGGCCGAAGGCAACGCCAATGACATCATTGGCGGCAACAACGGCACGTTGCTCAATGGGGTAACCTTTACCAACGGCGAGGTGGGCCTGGCCTTTGCCTTCCAGGGCGGGGATGACGGCGTTCCCCGGTCCGCCGTCCAAATCCCGTATTCCCCGACCTTGACTACCGCCCACTTCTCGGTAGAAACTTGGATCAACCCTGTCAGCCAGGTCAACAACGGTGACAACCGGTCGCTAATTTTTGGTGAAAGTTACGGCTTCGTTCAACTGATTGTACAGCAGGGCGTCAACGGCGTCGTCCCGGCCATGCTCATCGCCAACAGCTCGGGTGCGGTGGCCAGCACCAACGAAATTCCCATCGGCCAGTTCACCCATGTGGTCGCCACGTGGAACGGGACGGCCCTGCGACTTTACCTTAACGGAGCCTTCAACAACCAAAGCGTACCGGGCGGGCAGCCCTCGCCTTCAGGGTGCCCGTTCTACATCGGCGGCTTCAACCATCCCGATGCTGGTTGCCAGACGCTTTCCCAGTATTTTAACGGTTTGATTGACGAGGTGAGTTATTACAGCCGTGCCCTGGCCGACAGCGAAATCAAAGCCCTTTACCAGGCGGGCAGCTTGGGCAAGTGCTCGTCCATTCCGCCGGTGGTTGCTTCGCAACCGGCCAGCCAGACTGTGTACGCTGGTGGTGCAACCAGCTTCACAGTTGCGGCGGGGGGTTCAACGCCATTGTCGCTTCAATGGGTCTGCAACGGAACCAACGTGACGGGCGCAACGAACAGCTCGCTGTCATTGACCAATGTGCAGTTTTCCCAGGCCGGTACTTATAACGTCGGCATAACTAATGCGTACGGCTCAGTTGTGAGTTCCAACGCGAGCCTGACGGTGCTGGCGCTGGCCATCCTGACCCAGCCGGCGGATCAAGCGGCTGTCGTGGGCCAGCCGGCGAGTTTCAGCGTCATCGCCGACAGCGTGGCCCCGTTGCATTACCAATGGCGCGCCAACGGCACGAATATCATTGGCTCCACCAATGCCACGCTCAATCTGGCCAAAGCCCAATTCAGCCAAGCTGGCAATTACGCGGTGTTGATCACCAATATCTACGGGTCGCTCCTCAGTTCCAACGCGGTCCTGCGAGTCAATAATCCTGGCACGGTGCCGGTCTGTGATCTGGTGGACCTGCAAGCGGCGGTGGCGGTGGGCGGGCCGATCACGTTCGGTTGCGACGGCGTCATCACGCTGACAAGCACGCTGAACATCACCAAGCCGACATCGCTGGACGCAGCGGGTCATCACGTGACCATCAGCGGCGGGAATGCGGTCCGGCTGTTTTACGTCGCGCCGGGCGTCGCGTTCTCGGTGACCAATCTGCTCCTGGCTAACGGTCTTTGTCTCGGCAACAATGGCACGGCGGGAACACCCGCTGATGGCGGAGCGATTTACAACGACGGTGGCGCGGTCACACTGGTCGGTTGCACGGTGACGAATAATAGTGCACAATCTTTGGTTCCCGGCGGCCTAGCGCGAGGTGGGGCCATCTTTAACAACGCAGGCACAGTCTCGTTGTATCAAACCAGCCTTTCCAATAACGCAACCATCGGGCAGGGGTACAACGATTCTGTGACGTGGATTAACGGAATCGGTTTGGGCGGCGCTATTTATAACACCAACGGTTCCATGGCGATCACCGGCTGCAACGTGAGCAGCAATTTCTGTTACGGTGCTTGTACATATCGGGGAACTGGTCTGGCGATGGGGGGGGCGGCCTTTCAAGCGTCTGGTTTCCTGACGGTCACCAACAGCGTTTTCGCTTTCAATCAAGTCTTGGGGGGTAATGGTGCTAATAATCCCGGTGGGTCCGGAAGTCCGGCGTACGGCGGCGCGTTGGCCGCCAACGGTGGCAGCATCACGATTCAGCACAGCCAGTTCCTCACGAACACCGCGACGGGCGGAGATGCAGGCTATCATGGGGCAGGCGGTCCCGTCTTCGGCGGTGCGGTTTATTCCACGGCCATACTCTCAGCTGCGGACAGCTCCTTCTCCGGGAACCAAGCTCTAGCGGGTAATTGGCAGATCGTTCCAACCAGCGGGACAAGGGGGGCGGATGGATGCGGCGGCGCCATCTATAATTCCGGATTGGCCGTGCTGAGCCGCTGTTCAGTCTGTTCGAATTTGGTCAATGGGGGTACTGGCTATAACGCTTTTGGTTTATCGGCCGCCGATGGCGGCAATGGATTAGGCGGCGGGATTTTTAACGACTCACAGTTGCTGGCTACCAATTGCACGGCTGCGCTTAACTCTGCGGTTGGCGGCATGGGGCATGGGCCTGGCGTCACCGGAACTGCCCTGGGTGGCGGCGTGTTCAACAATACCAACGCGGTCTTCGTGGCTCTGAATCTAACCCTCGCCAGCAACAGTTGCAGTTCTCCCGCGCTCTCTATTCCGTTTAATTCTGGTCAAGGAACCGCTGCCGGTTCGCAGGTGGCCAACACCAACGGCACTCTCCGACTCCAGAACTCCATCCTGGCTTACAGCACCAACAGCGATGCCTACGGCACCATCCTCGACAACGGCTATAATCTTTGTTCCGACAACTCCGCCGGCCTCTACG
Source organism: Candidatus Acidiferrum sp. (assembly GCA_035506715.1). Taxonomy (GTDB): domain Bacteria; phylum Verrucomicrobiota; class Verrucomicrobiia; order Limisphaerales; family UBA11358; genus UBA11358. The sequence goes on from DATJOW010000095.1 coordinate 3,336, forward strand.
CCGCCGGCAGTCACAACAACACCAATCCCCTTCTCGGCCCGCTCGGCGATTACGGTGGTCCCACGCTCACCATGCCTCTCCTCGTCGGCAGTCCGGCCATCGACGGCGGCTCCACTGCCGCTGCTCCACCGGTTGACCAGCGTGGCCATGCCCGGCCATACGGCGCTGCCGCCGATATCGGCGCCTTCGAATCTTCCCCGCCCTACTTCATCGGCGGCCAGGTTGCCGGTCCTGCAGGTTTTGTGGCAACCGTCACCATCGGCTCATCCAATCTATTCCTCTCCACCCCAGGCAGCTACGGTCTGGAAGGGTTTGCCGCCGGCTCCTACACGGTCACGCCGTCCAACTCCACTTTTTTGTTCGTCCCGGCTAGTTCCCTCGTCACAGTCGGACCGGACCAACTCGCTGTTAACTTCAACGCCTACCGCTCGAATTACCTGTCCATGGAAGCGGTCACCAATGGCATGGTACCGCTGTTCTTTGCTGCGCCAACGGGCCAGACCTACCGTACCCTGACATCCTCGAACCTGCTGCTGTGGGTCCCCATCGCGACCAACACTCTCGGGCCGACGGCTTATTTCCGGATCTTTGTCCCCATGACCACCGAGCCGGGCCGCTTCTACCGCACCGTCAGCCCGTAGTCGGCTCTACCGCATGTCCGGCTCGATATGCAGCAGGCCGGCGCGTTCGAGCCGCAGAAGCTCCGCGCTGTAGCCTTTGCGGAAATTGGGATGCTTGAATTGGTAGCCCAGCTCCATCTTCAGCCGTCGGTTGGATACTCGTTTGTTCGTCACGCCTCGTTTGCGGTTTTCCTCGGGATTTCCCGGTTCGGACGGCGGCGGATATTTGCCGACGGTTCCGGCCAGCCATTGGAAAAAATTCATTTGCGTCACCGGCTCGTCGTCCACGGCGTTGTAAATTTCGCCCGGGCGGCCGCTTTTCAGCGCCGCGATAATGCACCCAATCACATCATCGCGGTGAATCATGTTGAGATACCGCGAGCCGTCGCCTTCGATGCGCGCCTCATTCTTCAAAAATTGCTTGAACCAGTGGCCGCGGTCCGGTCCGTAAATCCCCGCCACCCGCAAAATCACGACCGGGACCTTGCGGTCGGCCACCGCGGCCAACAGCAGTTTCTCGGTTTCCAGCAAGACCTTTGCTGTCTCCACCAGCGGCTCGGTGGGGCTGGATTCCTTGACCTGCGCGCCGTCGGTCTGGCCGTAAACGCTGGTGCTGCTGGTATAAACGAACTTTTTGGGCGGCGTGGGCGCCAGCCATTCGACTAAATTGCGGGCGCCTTGGAGATAAACCTGCCGATAACTTTCCGCATCGCCGCCGGTCGAGGAAACGCAATTCACCACCCAGTCAAATTCACGCGGCAAGCTGGCGAGCGTTTCCGGTTTGGTGATATCGGCAACCAGTGGCGCGAGCCCCGCCGCCTTCAACTCTCCTTCCGCCGCCGCATTCCGGCGCAGGCCGGAAACCTCGTGGCCCAACCGGATCAGCTCCACCCCGAGCGGGAGTCCGACGTAACCACAGCCGACAATCAAGCATTTCATTTATGATTTACGATTGATGATTTTTGATTCCTTCGCGCGCCGAAGCGTTTTTCAAATCGTAAATCGTAAATCGTAAATCGTAAATAATTTCAATCCATCACCGCGGCGAAGCGCAGGCCGCGGGTGCTGACGCGGAGCTGCTGGAAGCCGAATTCGGCCATGACCATTTCGTAAATCAGGACGCCGGGAAGAATCACGTCGGCCCTCGAGGCGGGCAGGCCGGGGATTTCCTTGCGCCCGGCCAGCGGCAAATTCCAGAGCCGCCGGCGGTGCGCCTGCACCTGCGCCAGACTGAGGCGCGTGGCCTCCAGACGCTCGCGGTCGTAGCGGTCAAGCTTCGCCTCCATCCGCGCGAGGATGCTCGTGGTGCCGCCGGTGCCGACGAGCTGGACCTCGCCGGGTTTGGGGCTGGTCTCGCGGCGCAACGCGGGTTCCAGTTTGGGGCGCACTTCGGTTTGCAGAAACGTCCGCAGCCAGTCGCGGCAGCCGGTGAATTCGCCGCGCGCGGGCGGGTCCCCGTGCGGGAATTTTTCCAGCAGCCGGACCGTGCCGAGCGAAAAGCTGTGGGCGAAATGCTTGTGCTCGCCCCGGCCCAGAATGAATTCCGTGCTGCCGCCGCCGACGTCCAGCAACAGCAGCGGCGTCCGGGCCAGCTCCGGGTCGGTCGTCACCCCCTGAAACGCCCACTCGGCCTCCTGGTTGCCGGAGATGATTTCCACCTTCAGTTTCGCCGCGGCCTCGATGGCGGAAATCAGGTCGTCAGGATTGACCGCATCGCGCGCGGCGCTGGTGGCGATGACGCGCACCGCTGCGGCGCCTTGCTTGCGGGCGATCCGGGCGAAATCGGCGACGGCGTTGGCCGAATGGGCCACCGGCTCCAGTTGCAGCCGGTGAGTCTCATAAAACCCGCGGCCCAGGCGGGTCTGCCGGCTTTCCTCATGCACCGGCTGCACGTCACGGCCGGCCACATCGGCCACCAACAGCTTGATCGAGTTGGTGCCGACATCAATCACGGCGCGACGGACCGGTTGCATGGCGGGGCAGAGTATGCGGGGGGCGCGGAAACACCCAAGCGAAAAAGACCGCCCGGCGGCGCGTCCCGGCTCGGAAGCCGGGAATTTGCGGGCTTGGCAGGAATTGTCACTCAAATGTAACTTGGCCGCGGTGGATTTGATCCATCCTGTGCCGGCAGAGCTCAAGGCGGACGGCCACGGCGCCGGGCTTTGCCGTACCGGAACCTATCAGGCATCGCACCATGAGCTGGCAAAAACGGGCGGACCCATCCAGGCCGCAGAGCGTCGATGTGCTGCAGCACCTCCGGGAATCGCTGCAGACGCAGTGGCGGCGCTATCGCAAGCGGTTAAAACGCTGCCAGCAGCATTTTTCCGAGGATGCCGTGCATGCTTCGCGCGTGGAGACGCGCCGGCTGCTGTCGATCCTGGAATTGATCGGCGCGTTTGTGCCCGAAAGCGACCTCCGCAAAGTCCGCCGCGACCTCAAGCGGCATCTCAACACTTTTGACCAACTACGGGATACCCAGGTCCAGCTGACGTATGTGGAGCGCATGGCCGGCAGTTTTCCCGATGCCTGGCCGTTTCATGAGTGGCTGCGGGAACGCAAGGTGCGCTTCACCCGCAAAACCCGCAAGGCCGTCAAACAGATTAAGATCAGGCGCCTGGGCCGGCACCGGGCAGCCCTGGAAAGGGAAATCCGCCGCCAGCGCAAGCAGATTACCCGGGAACAGGCGTTTCAGGTGGTCGAGCGCGCCATCCATCAGGCGTTTGCCCAGGTGGCGCAATTGTGCCGGCGGGTGCGGGCCACCGATACCCGGACCATTCACCGCACGCGGATCGCCTTCAAGCGCTTCCGCTACATGGTCGAGGCGATGGCGCCGCTGCTGCCCGCCGTCACCCAGGAACATCACCGGGCCATGCGCGGTTACCAGTGCATGATGGGCGACATCCAGGACATGGAAGTATTGCTGGCGGCCCTGGATAAATTCGTGCAAAAAGAGGCGGTGGACCTGGCGTCGGCCCGGCGATTGAAGCGGGAACTGGCGCGCTGGCGCGAGATGCTGATCCAGGTTTATTTGAATGCCGCGGACCGGCTGCAGCGGTTCTGGCCGCCACCGGACCCGGGAAGCAAAAACGGACCTAAAGAATCATGAACCTTTACCTGCTTCGTCACGGCATCGCGGTGGAGCCCGGAACCGCCGGCTACGAGCTGGATTCCGAACGGCCCCTCACCGCCAAAGGCAAGAACCGCCTGCGGGCCGCGGCCCGGGCCATGGAGGCGCTCGAGCTTTCGTTTGACGTGATTCTCACCAGCCCGTACCTGCGGGCGAGGCAGACGGCCGAAATCATTGCCAAGGATCTCGGGCTGAGGAAAAGACTGGCCTTTTGCGACGAACTGACCCCGGCCGGCAACCCACGGCTGCTGATCCAACAACTGAACCAGATCCGGCCCGAACCGAAAAACGTCCTGCTGGTCGGCCACGAGCCGTATCTGGGCAAGCTCATCGCGCTGCTGGCGGCCGGGAACACCAGCCTGGAAATTGATTTTAAGAAGGGCGGCCTGTGCAAACTGGAGACTGAATTCCTGCTGTATGGCCGGTGCGCCCGACTGGTTTGGCTGCTCACCCCGCGACAATTGGAAAAGCTGGCCTGACCCGGTCAGCCGACGCGAAAGGAGATGCGCTGGATCAGGTTCCGGCCGAAACTGTGCTGCAGCCGGTCGAGGATTTCCTTGCGGCGATAACGGACAATTTCCGAAAGCCAGACGCTGCTGTCCACGTTCACGAACAACGTCCCGTTCCGGATGCCCGCCGGCTGCGCGTGCGCGACGATGTTCGGGTCGATGAGCGAATTCCAGACCTTGATGATTTCCGCCTCGGCCTGCCGCTGGTCGAGGCGCAAGCCCTTCGTCACACCCGGCAGCAGGTCATCCACGCGGCGCGCCCGTACGGCCCGCGCGGTTTCCAGCGGGGCGAAATCCGCGCCGCGCCATTGCGCGAGGACGCGCTGGCGGGCGGATATCTTCTTTGGCGCTGGCATGGCTCCGATTTGCCCCAATCTGGACTGAAAACCGAACGCTGAAAACCGAAAACTCTCCGATCGCCGCCCCCGGCCGGCGATCCGGCGGCGACTTTTGGGCTTGCAATTTTATACTTTGTGTGGCAAAGTCATTGACATGGAATCGAATTGGGCCGAAAGACACCTGCAAACCATCCGGACCTTGATGGAACGTTCCGCCATCTACCGCCGGGCGCTGGCGCCCATCATGCTCTTTGCCGGCGGGATTGGGCTGCTGACGATGGTGCTGGGGTTGTGTTTTGACATCAATTCCAGCCGCGGTTTTTGCGGACTTTGGCTGGCGGCGGCGGTGGTAGCGGTGGCCGGGGCTTTCTGCCTTGCCCGGCGGCAGGCCATCCAGGATCGCGAGCCGTTCTGGTCGCCACCCACCCGGCGGGTCACCCAGGCGCTGGTGCCGCCCCTGCTCGCGGGATTCTGCCTGGGATTGCTCCTGCTGGTCTTCGGTCGCGGCATTGAGCTGGCAGTGGCACTGATCTGGATTTTGTTTTACGGTTGCGCGCTGCACGCCGCCGGGTTTTTCATGCCGCGGGGAATCAAATGGTTTGGCTGGATTTTTATGTTCAGTTCCTGCGCCATTTTTTGCGTTTTCCTGTTCCGTTGGGTCGATTTTACCGTCAATCCGCATGAGTTGATGGGCCTGTTCTTCGGCATCCTGCATCTGATGTATGGCGCGTATTTGTATCTGACGGAGAAAGGAAAGAATGCGGTGTGAACCCGGAACCTTTTCTCCAGCTCGATCGTGTGATCCACGAGAAAGGCCGGCTGGCCATCATGTCCATGCTCGCCGCGGCGCCCGAACTGTCCTTCACCGAGCTGCGCGACGCGCTGGCCATGACCGACGGCAATCTCACCACGCACATCCGCGCCCTGCAGCAGGAAGGCTACGTGGCGGTGGCCAAATCGTTCCAAAACCGCCGCCCGCTCACGACCTGCGCACTGACGGCGGCCGGGCGCAAGGCGTTTGGTGATTACATCAACCTGCTCGAGCAAATCGTCCGGCAAACCAAAAAGTAAACCCATGATTGAACAACCTGGAAACGTCATGGTCTTTTACTTTGTATCACAAAGTAAATGGCGATGTTGATTATGAAAATCATTCGAGCCGAGCATTTGGGCATGTGTTTCGGGGTGAAAGACGCCATCGCGCTGGCGCAGGAGGCCGCGAAACACAGCCCGCTGACCGTCCTGGGCGACCTCGTCCACAACGAAGCCGTGCTGGCGGATTTGCGGGCGGCGGGCCTCCGGTTTGCTCAACAGCCGGGCGAGGTGCAAACGCGCGCCGTGATGATCACGGCGCACGGGGCTTCGGAACGGGCCAAGAACGCGGTTCGCGCTCGCGGCCTGAACGTGCTGGAGGCGACCTGCCCGCTGGTGCACGTCGCCCATCGCAGCCTGTTCCGGTTGGTCCGGGACGGGTTTCATCCGGTCGTCGTCGGGAAACGCGACCACGTGGAGGTGCGCGGTTTGACCGGGGACCTCGATAATTTCGACGTGGTGCTGGACGAGGACGACGTGTCCCGATTGCGCGAGCGGCCGCGCTTCGGCGTCGTGGCCCAAACCACCCAGCCGATTGAGAGAGTACGGCAGTTGGTCCAGTTGCTGCGGGAACGTTTCCCCCGATCGGAGATCCGGTTCATCGACACAGTCTGCCAGCCGACCAAGCAGCGGCAACATGCGGCGGTTGAACTGGCCCAAAAATGCGACGTGGTTGTGGTCATCGGCGGCGCGCATAGCAACAACACCCACGAACTGGCCAATACCTGTGCCCGCTATTGCCATCGGGTGCACCACGTGCAAACCGCCGCCGACCTGCACGACGAGTGGTTTCATCCCTCCGACATCGTGGGGATCACAGCAGGCACTTCCACACCCGACGCAATCGTTGCCGGAGTTGAACAGGCGCTTCACCAGTTGGCCGACCGGGGCACCGCGCCCCGCCTGGAAACGGTTGGCAGTTCAATCCAAAAATGAATCCGTTTACTTCCTGGTTTGAAAAGGTGCCCGACGATCCGTTCTATCAGCCGCGCCCGCCGCTTTGGTTGCCGCGCGAAATGTCGGAGGCGCCGTCCCTGCCGGCGCCTTTGCCCGGCCGCCGGCCGGAACCACGGACATCGCTGCTGATCAATCCGTTTTATGCCAAATCTCCCCACGGAAGTTTTGGCAAGCACGTGCTTACGCCGACGCTCGCGCTGACATCGGTGGCCGGCGCGACCCCGGCGCACTGGCAAGTGCGTTACTGGGATGAAAATCTGTTGCAGGGCCCGCCACCGAACGAGCCCTTGCCGGAGGTGGTGGGCATCACGGTGCACCTGACGTTTGCCCGGCGGGCGTACGAGCTGGCGGCGTGGTACCGCGCCCAGGGGAGCAGGGTCATTCTCGGCGGCCTGCATGTTCAATCCTGCCCGGCGGAGGTAGCGCCGCACGCCGATGCGGTGGCCATCGGCGATGGTGTCCAGCTTTGGCCCGAAATCCTAAACGATGTTGAACACGGCCGGTTGAGACCGCGCTACGAGGCGACTTATGAGCGGCCTTATGCGCTCGACCCGCCGCCGCGCCGTGATTTGCTTGCGCGCAACAGCTATTTGACGACCGCCAGCCTCATCGCCACGCGCGGCTGCCACAATCGCTGCGATTTTTGCTACCTGTCCACCGAAGGCCTGCGGATGCCCTACCGCGTGCGCGACCCGGAAGACATCCGCCGGCAGTTCGCCGCCGACGGCCAGCCCTACGCCGTGTTCATTGACAATAATCTGGGTTCGCAGCACGACTATCTGCGCAAGCTCTGCCGTGCTCTGCGGCCGGCAAAAAAAATCTGGAGCGCGGCGGTCACCCTCGATGTCACGGATGAGCCGGCCCTCGTGCGGGAAATGGCGCTGGCCGGCTGCACCGGCGTGTTCATCGGGTTCGAGTCGCTCACGGATGAAAATCTCACGGCGGCGCGGAAACGCACGCCGCGGGCGGAGGATTATGCGCGGCGGGTCCGTCTTTTTCATGAGCATGGCATCCAGGTCAATGGCAGCTTTGTCGTCGGGTTCGACGGTGACAGCAAGGATACCTTCCCGACGCTGGTCCAATGGATCGAGGCCAACCGGATGGAATGCGCCACGTTCCACATTCTGACGCCGTATCCGGGGACGCCGCTGTTCCGGCGGCTGGAAGCCGAGGGACGGCTGTTGCATCGCGACTGGGAGAAGTACGACACCGCGCACGTGGTCTTCCGCCCGAAGCGGCTCACACCGGAGGAGTTGTTGCTGGGCTATGACTGGCTCTACCGGCGGTTGTTCTCGCACGCCTCCATCTGGCGGCGGCGGCCGGCGGAACTCGCGGCGCTGCCCGCTTATTTCGCCGGCAGCTATCTCTACAAGCGGTCAAACCGGCTCTGGCGTTTCCTCATTCGACATCAACTGGTTCACGCCGCCTGGCGGCCGCTGGTGGAAGTGACCCGCTGGCGGCACCTGGCCTTCCGCCGCCGCCTGGCAGCCCGGTTGGAAACGCAAAAAGGTCCAGCGGTTTGCGGAACGCCCTTTCCGGCCAGCGTATGAATAAAGCCGTCTCCCATGAGCCGGTTCCGATTTCCGCCGCGGGTGCGGCGGCAAATCTCCGGAAGCGTATCCTGTTGATCACGCCGGAAAACCCGGAGATCAACCGGGTCCGCCGGAGACAACTCAACAATTTCACGCAAATAACCATGCCCTACCTGGCGGGGTTTATTGACGAAGCCCGCTACCAGATCGAGTTGGTGGACGAATACAACCAGCGCGTTCCTTACGCGCGTCCGGTGGATCTCGTGGCCATCACGGTGAACACGCCCAATGCGCCGCACTGCTACCGGATGGCGGCGCGCTTCCGGGCGCGCGGCGCCCGGGTGGTGATGGGCGGGCCGCACGCCACGTTGCGGCCGGATGAGGCGGCCCGGCACTGCGACCATCTGGTGGAGGGTGAAGCGGAGGAGACCTGGCCGCAGTTCCTCGACGAGTTTTACCGCGGGTGCGCCGTCCCGCGCTATCAATCCGCCCGCCCGCCATCGCTGGCCGGTCTGCCTGTTCCGCGGCGTGATCTGATTCGGCGCCGGTATTTCACCAAGGGGGCGGTGTTCGCCACCCGCGGCTGCCCGTACCATTGCAGCTACTGCAATCTCAAACAGATTTACCACGCCGGCTTCCGCACCCGGCCGGTGCCCGAGGTGCTGGCGGATATTCAAAGCATGTCCAACCGGTATTTCGTTTTCTGGGACGACAATTTTTTCGGCGATGTGGACTATGCCGCCCGGCTGCTGACCGCGTTGAAGCCGCTGCACCGGCGTTGGGCGGCCCAAGTGAGCATTGATCGGTGCACCGATGACCGGCTCTTGCAGCTGGCCCGCGACGCCGGATGTGTCTATCTGTTCATCGGCCTGGAATCCTTCTCCGAGGCCGGCCTGGCCAGCGTGAACAAGGGATTCAACCACGTGTCGCGCTACGCGGAACTCATCCGGCGCATCCATCGCCACGGCATCTGCGTGCAGGCGGGCGTCATGTTCGGCTTTGATGCCGACGGCAACGATGTTTTTGCACGGACGCTGGCAGCCTGCGAATCCATGGGCATTGACGGCGTGACGGTGAGCGTGTTGACGCCGCTCCCCGGGACGAGGCTGTATGAAGAAATGAAACGCGCCGGCCGGCTGGCCAGCGATGACTGGGCCTGGTTCAATGGCAAGACGCGCGTGGCGTTCCGGCCGCAGCAAATGTCCGCCGAAGAGTTGTTTGCCGGTTACCTGTGGTTCCGGCGGCAATTCTATTCGTTCCGGTCCCTGTTCAAGCGGATGGCGGTGTCGCGCACGAATCTCGTCCACAATTTTCTGGTCAACCTCGGCTACCGCTGGTCGCTGGAACCGGTTGGGAGTGAAGCCGGGCAACCAAGGCCTGTCCCCGCGGCGCGGGCGGGGAAATTTATCGGCGCGAAAATGGCCACGGCAGTTTAGGGAAATGACTTTAGCGGTGGCGCGGCGTTTGCCACTCTTATGAAAACGCGAATGAAACGAATTCTGGCCGGATTAACGGCTTTGACCATCGCGGCGTTCCTCTGGCTGCCATGCCTGCATCTCCTTTTCGCCCGGCCCGCTTCCAACCTCCGACAGGACCCGGGTCTTTCACCCCGGGCGCGCCAACTGGCGGCCCGGCATTTGCAGCTCTGGACTGAACCCGCGTTACGTGAAACGGAGCTCAAAAAAATGCGGGCGAGCAACGCGGAATGGGATTTCATGGGGCGCAGCTATCTGGTCTGGTCGCTGGCCAACATGGCCCTGCGCGACCCGGCCGCCCGGGCGCGTTACCTGCAGACGATGGACCAGATCATCAAGGAAACCCTGCGGCTCGAGCAACAGGAAGGCATGTATTTCTTTCTGATGCCCTACGCCAGGGACCGGCACTATCTGGCGCAACCGGCGCACAGCCTCTTTCTGGACAGCGAGATCGCCCTGATGCTGGCCGCGCGCCGGGTGGTGGCCGAGAAACCGGAATACAAAACCCTGCTGGCCGAACGCGTGAACGGCATGGTCGAGCGCTTCCGGCAAAGTCCGCACCTGCTGCTGGAAAGTTATCCCGACGAATGCTGGATGTTCGATCACTGCATTGCGCTGGATGCCATCAAGCTGGCCGATTACCTCGACGGCTCCGATCACTCGGCGTTGATTCGCGACTGGCTCACGATGGCCAAACGCAAGCTGGTGGACCGCGAATCGGGCCTCCTGATTTCCAGTTTCACGGCCGACGGTGTCCCGCTGGACGGCCCGGAGGGCTCCAGCATCTGGATGGTGGTGCACAGCCTGCAATTGCTCGATGAGGACTTTGCCCGCGACCAGTATCAACGCGCCCGGAAGGAACTGGGCGAAACCACCCTGGGCTTCGGATACGCCCACGAATGGCCGAAATCGTGGAAAGGCCAGGCGGACGTGGATTCGGGCCCGATTGTTCCCGGATTCAACATCAGCGCCGGTTCGAGCGGCATGGCGTTCGTCGGTGCCGCCTCGTTCGGGGACGACCAGTTCCTGGTGCCGCTGGCGGCCACCCTGGATTTTGCCGGGTTTCCCTCGCGGTCCCACGGCCGGCTGAAATATTGCGCGAGCAATGAGGTGGGCGACGCGGCCTTGCTGTATGCGGCGACCCTCGGACCGCTTTGGCAAAAGGTGAAAACCGGAATCAAACCATGATAAGAGTTTTCTGGCAGAAGCTGGCGCTCTTCCGGCGGGCTGAATTTCTCTCGGCCCGGGACTTGTGGCAGCGGGCCGTCGCCATCAGCGCCTTGTTTTTATTGGCGCATCTTGCCGGCCTTCGTGAATTTACCAGTGTCTTGAACGGAACGGTTGGCTCGACGGCCGTGGATGCGAGGCTGGGGATTTTTCTGGCGGCATTTTATATCCTGTTGTACCTGGCGTTCGTTGTCCTGGTGCCCGTGTTGATCCTCGCCGCAATGATCCTTGCAATTTGGCAACGATGCGTGCGCGCATCAGGCAGGTCTCGAACAACTGAACGGGTTGGAAACGATCTGGTCTAAAAGACGACTACGTTATGAAGTACCTGAAGCTGCCTTTTCAGCGCGAGACCCGGGCGCCCGTGCTGGCGTTATTGTTCGCCTCCGCCATCAGCCTGGTCCTGGTCGGCGCGTGCATGGTTTGGACGAAAAATCTCCACTACGGCCTGCTGGTCTGGAATCTGTTTCTGGCCTGGCTGCCGCTCGGGTTCGCCCTGCTGGCGCGGGATGCTCTGCGCTCGTCGCCGGAGCGGACGTGGCGTTTTTGGGGTCTGGCCGCCCTTTGGCTGCTGTTCTTTCCCAATGCCCCATACATTTTTACCGACCTGGTGCACCTCTGGACGAGCTTCCGGCTGCAGTTCTGGATTGACCTCACTTTGATCCTGCTGTGCGCGCTGACCGGGCTGGTGCTCGGTTTTGTCTCGCTGTACCTGATGCAATCCGTCGTAGCCCGGCGGTTCGGCCGCGCGGCGGGCTGGTTGTTTGTGGTGCTGGCCACGGGGCTGTGCAGCATCGGCATCTATCTGGGCCGGTTTCTCCGCTTCAACAGCTGGGACGTGTTCCTGCGGCCGGGCAAAATTTATCACGGCCTGGACGCCTGGGCCGCCAGTCCGATGATCAACACGGCGTCCGCGGCGTTTCTGGTGGTCTTTTCGGTGTTCGTTTTTATCGCCTACCTGATGCTTTATGCCTTGACACGGCTGCCCCACGCCGATGTCGGTCCCCTCTCCGCGGAGAACCGCCGGCGGGAAGACCCCTGAGGTTCGCAAGCATCCGTCGCTTGGCCCCAAACAAATTTGACCGCCTGGCGCGCCATGCAAACCATGTGCGGAACGGAACTTCAACGGCACTAGGACGGGCGCGCCTCAACCGCTTCGAGCTTTTCTTCCAAATCTGACTCGCGAACCAGGCTGTCCGCGCTCCGTGCAGCGTGGCACTGCTTTCCCTTTTGGCGGACAACTCGCCGCATATTCCTGTGTGTTGTCCTATAATTGAGAAAAATATAAGCTGAAAAACACTGAAAGAAACGCGCTCGCCCTCACGAGTTATAGGCGGATGCAATCATCACTTATGAAAACAACCATTAAAAGGCACCTCCCCGGGTATCCCGCGCGGGCAACCTGGCACCTCCATGCCCCTCCAGCGTTTACTCTCATCGAGTTACTCGTGGTCATCGCCACGCTGGCCGTGCTGTCGGCGATGCTCCTGCCCGCGCTGGCGGGGACGCGGGCGCAACCCAAGACGACGGCCTGCGCCGCCAACTTCCGGCAATGGACGGTGTCGGTCAATTTGTACGCCAACGACCACCTGGATTGGCTGCCACGTTTTGATTGGAACGGCGGCGGCGGCAGTTATCTCTGGGATGTTTCGACCAACTTCATTCCCGGCCTGGCGCCTTATGGATTGACCGTCCCGATGTGGTTTTGTCCCGTCCGGCCCAACGAATTTGACGATGCGCAAAAAGGATACGGCAAGCCCATCGTCACCATCCAAGACCTGCAGGCAACTTTTGGCAGCGGTCCCTTCATCGAGGTCATCTTAAGGCATAACTGGTGGGGGCAGCGCAGCGGGGTGATTCCGGCTAGTTCCGGTTCTCTTTTCCCGCCGGACTCAAATTCCAATCCACTGTTTCTGGCGCTGAATTCATGGGCGAGGGGCACCCCGCTCGGCCTTTACGGCGCCCCCAGAAAACTGCACGACAACGCGGCTGCGCATGTGCCGTTCATCAGCGACAAGGCTGGTTCCAGTCTCCATAGTTCTCAAGGATTTGCCATGCCCCAGTCCGGCAAGGCGTCAACCAGTCCCAACGATTGCAGTCCCAACACCGCGCATTTCGTCAATGGCGTCCTGCTGGGCGTCAATGCCGCCTACGCCGACGGTCACGTGGAACCGCACAGCAAGGTCCAGATGAACTGCGGCTATTCTCAAGGCGACCCCTACTGGTTTTACTGACTTTATGAACCACACCTGAAAGGAATTTCGTATGCAGACAAACAATTTCTCTGCGTTCCTTGAAAACTTGTTCAACCTGAAGGCACCACGCCGTTCTGCTCTCGAGCGCGCGATGCTGCTGTTCGGGATGGTTGCCGGTGTGGCTGTATCGTCCACCTCCATTCGGGCCGACTGGCCACCGGCGCAGTTGGTGTCGGCGCACGATCCGGCCGTGGTGCCGCCGGCCGGTGGCAACGGTGATTGGCTGGATGCCTCGGTCAGTCCCGACGGCCGGTTCGCGGTCTTTTCCAGCGCCGCCGGTGACCTCGTGCCGGGCGACGACCGGCAGTTCGTTTTGAATGTGTACCTGCGCGATCGAGCCAGCAACACCACCGTCCGGGTCATCCAGAATCTGGCCGGAACCGGCGGGGGCAATGCGCCGTCGTATTTCGGCCAGGTCTCCACCAACGGCCAGTTCGTCCTCTTCGAGAGCGGTGCCAACAACCTGGCGGCCGCCGACACCAACTTCAGCGGGGACATTTTCGTTCGCAACGTGCCGGCCGGGACCAACATCCTCGTGAGCGTGGCGGCCAATGGCGGGCCGGCCAATGGCAGCTCTTACGATGCCGTGATGACACCGGACGGCCGCTACGTGGCCTTTGTCAGCCAGGCAACCAACCTGGTGGCCGGCGACAACAATGGATCATCCGATGTTTTCCTGCGGGATCTGGTGGCCGGCACCACCACCTTGATAAGCGTCGGCGCAACCGGATCAGGGACAACCATGGCTGCGCCACAAATTACGCCGGATGGGCGGTATGTGGCGTTTTTCAGCACGGCCACGGGACTGGTGGCCAACGGCAACCCGTCCGCGAACGGCGAGATTTATGTGCGTGACCGTTTGGGAGGAACGACGCGGTGGGCCAGCACCAATGCCGCGGCCATGGTGCAGGCCGCGTTCGGCGCAGCCGCCCCGACCGTCATCGTTTCCTATCGGCCACGCTTGAGTGATGACGCGCGATACGTAGCCTTTATGTCCGGAGCCACGAACGTGACCAAAGGCGCGGTCGTTCTGCTGTATGACCGGTTGGCAAACACGACCACGCTGGTCACAACCAACGCGCTGGCATCTTTAGCCGCTGGCACCTCGTATCCGCCAGCTTACGGGACGACGGAAAACCGGTTTGGCCCCGAGATGACACCAGACGGACGGTTCATCGCTTATGCGAGCCGCGAACCCGCCGCGGGTGGAACGAATGCAAGCGTTCACGTGTGGGATTCGCTGGCCAGGTCCGACTGGGCGGTGAGCACCAATGCGAACGGCGTCCCGACCAACACGATTTCCTACACGCCGGCGCTCAGCGGCAACGGCGGCTTTGTCGCGTTTCTCAGCAACGCGACGAACCTGGTCGCCAACCCGGTGTCGCCCGCCTTTCACTTGTATCTTTGCAACCTCCAAATCGGCGCCCTGCAATTGGTGGACGTGGACACCAACGGCACGGGATCAACCGACGTCGGGAACACCTTCCCCAGCCTGAGCGCGGATGGGCAGATGGTGATTTTCACCGCACCGGATGGCGGTTTCGTTTCCGGGGACTGGAACAATGCCTCCGACGTGTTCGCGCGGGACACGCTGGCCGGAACGAACGAGCTGATTTCACAGCGGAACCCGGCGCTGGCTTCGGCGGTGGGCAACGGCCTCACCCGCAAGTCGCCTTATTCCCTCAGCAGCGACGGCCGCTGGTTCGTGTTTGAAAGTTCCGCCAATGATTTGTTGCCGAACGACACCAACGGCTGTTACGACATCTTTCTCAAAGATCTGTGGACCGGCCAGATCGCTCTTGTCAGTGCCGCGGCGGACGGCACCCCGGCATTGGGCGGCAACAGTTATGGCGGGGTGTTCAGTGCCAATGGCCGGTACGTGGTTTTTGCCGGCGCGGCGACCAACCTGGCCGCGACCGCGACGGCTACGAACCTTAATATTTATCGCAAAGACCTGCTGACCGGCGCCCTTCTGCTGGTCAGCGTGGCCAGCAACGGCACTGGCGCTGCGGACGGCAACTGTTGGGACGCGGTCGTCAGCGCGGACGGGCGGTATGTGACCTTCCTGAGCACGGCCCAGAATCTAACTCCCGGCACCTCCACCGCCGGCCCCGCCAACACCTTCTGGCGCGACATGAATGCCGGCAGCACCGTCGTGTTGAACTCCGCCAATCTCAACTCCACGTTCCTGCCGTCGATGAGCGCCAACGGGCGCTTCGTGGCCTATCAAACCAACCAATTGAACCAGATGAGAATTCGGGACACGCAGCTGGGCCGGGATATCTACACCAATTCGGCAACGATCCTGTCGGCCGCCATCAGCCCGGACGGCACCCGCATTCTCTACCGGCGGACTTCGCCCGACCAGGTATGTGTGGATCAGATTGCGACCCGCGTGGTGCTCCTGTCCTTCAGCAGCACCGCTCCGGTTCAAAGTTCCGGCCAGTGGAGCAGCGATAGCCGCTACGTCGTATTTGCCGGAAACACCAACGCGACCACTGCGACCTTTGTCGGCGATCTGGCCGCGAGCAATATAGCGCTGGTCAGCTTTAACGCCGCCAATGGCAGCGTGGCCAACGCGCCTTCGGATACGCCCATGATCAGCGGGGATGGTCGCTACGTAGCCTACCGCAGTTACGCCACCAACATCGTCACCGGCGACACCAATCCGGCGCCGAAAATCTTTCTGTTCGACCGGTTCTCCAATCAAAATGCAATCCTCAGCCCCTCCCAAATTGACGCCGCGCCTGCGCCGTGGATTTCCGTGCCGGTCATCAGTGGCGGCGCGGATAATGTGGTGTTCCTGAGCGCCGGATCCGATTTGGTGACGAACGATTTGAATCGCGTTCCCGATGCCTTCGCCGTCCGGGTGCTATACCACATCCAGATGACACCGGTGACCGCGCCCGGCGGGACCACCGCGCTGACCTGGCAGACGGTGCCCGCGCGAACCTACGCGGTGGAGTTCAAGAATAACTTGAGCGACCCGCAATGGCAGGATTCGGGCGCGACCATCTCGTTCGTCAGCAACGAAGGCATGGCCACCGTGCCGGTGGATCAGCCGAGCCGATTTTATCGCGTCGTCGAAAATCAATGAAGCCGCACCGTTGACTTGTCCGCCGAGCCCCATCAGAGAAAACGTGAGGGGCGTGGACCAAGTCTGTCAAAACCGGTTGATGGCACCAGCCAGACAAATTTACCGGCCGGGCGCGTCCAACGGTTAGACCATGCGCGGACCGGATCTTGAACGGCTCTACGACGAGCACGCCCAGTCGCTTTACGCTTTTCTCCTGCATCTCACCCGCGACGAGGCCGATACCCGGGATTTGCTCCAAGAGGTCTTCATTAAACTGGCCCGCCATCCGGAATGGTTGGACGGCGTCCGCGACGAGCGCGCGTTCCTTATCCGGCTGGCGCACAATGCAGCGATTGACCTCATGCGCCGGCGCGGCGTACGGGAGCGGGCCCGGGACAACTGCGCCAGAGAAACTTCTTCTCTCTTTGCCCCCGCCCCGGATCCGGACACGGAAATCTTTCGCGAGGAACTGTCGCGGGCGCTGGCCGAACTGCCGCCGGAGCAACGGGCCGTGGTGCATTTGAAGTTGTGGGCCGGTCTGACCTTCGAGGAAATCGCCGACACCCAGGAGATTCCGCTCAACACGGCGGCCAGCCGGTACCGCTATGGTCTAGACAAATTGCGCGAGCGGCTGCGTCCTCTTTACGAAGAAATGAAGCAGGCAGAATGATGAATGAAGAAACGGAACCGTTTGAACGGCGCTTGAGCCGTCAGCCATTGCGGCAGATTCCCGCCGGCTGGCGCAAGGAAATCCTGGGCGAGGCGGACAAGGTAGGGACAGCGCGTCGCGCTGTCCGCGGACGCCGCAGCGCGGCGTCCCTACCCGACTGGATTTCAAATTTGCTGTGGCCTCATCCCGCCGCCTGGGCGGGGCTGGCAGCAGTTTGGCTTGTTGTACTTGCCGTGAACGTTTCGATCCGCGACCGCGCACCGGCGCTGGCGGAAAAATTCACGCCGCCGCCGGAAGTAATGGTGGAACTGAAACGACAGCAACGGTTGCTGGCGGAGTTGATCGGACCGCGCGAGGCCCGTGATGCCGACCGCGCCAAACCGTTGGTGCCGCGGCCGCGAACGGAGAGCGGCGAGTTTGTGGCGGTGTGAACCTTTATTGTCGGCGACGACGTAAGGAGTCTCATTTCAAAGCCGCAAACCGAATGACCAGAGACTCGTCACCTTGGCTCCTGCAAAATCGATTGTATGAATGAAGAACCCAAAAGCATCTGGAAAAAATCGTTGACCGGCTGGTGCATCCTGTCCGTTGTCGCGTTGCTTCTGGCTTTCGCGGGATTTCTAGCGGCGCTGGCGAGCAGTCTATTTCATTTCGACAACAGCAAACTTTTCGGCCTGTCTTTTTTTGTCAACTGGCTGATTCTCACCATTGGCGCGGCAGCCACCTTTCTGGTGTTGATCCTGCTCTTCCGCTTCATCCGGTGGCTGTATTGTTGGCGTAACTTCAAGCGATTTCTTTTCGCGGTCGCGTGTCTGGCCACACTGATCGCGTTGTTCTACGCCGAGGAAGACTGGCGCGGCAAACATGCCTGGGAAACATTCAAACGCGAGTGGGAGGCCAAAGGCGAACGTTTCGATCGCGCCAGCGTGGTTCCGCCGCCGGTGCCGGACGACCAGAATTTTGCGCTGACGCCGATTGTCTTTACCAGTTACGGCCAATTGCTGACGCGCGACGGGAAATTCATTCCCTGGGCTGAACGCGACACCAACTTCGTCAACCGGCTGCAAGTGAACATTGGTGGCCCCCAGCCCTGGCCGACCAATGGTGATTGGCGCCTGGCGCGCGTCAGCGATTTAAGCGCCTGGCAACAGTATTATCGGGCCCTGGCCGCCAAAACGAATCAGTTCCCCGTCCCGCCCCAACCGGTATCGCCCGCCGCCGATGTCCTCTTCGCGTTGGGCAAGTACGATTCAACGATCGAGGAGCTGCGGCAAGCCGGCCAACTGCCTGATTCACGTTTTCCGCTGGAATATGACAAGGATGACCCGGCGGCGATGCTGTTGCCGCACCTAGCGCCGCTGAAAAATTGCGCCCAGGTTTTACAATTGCGCGCCTTGGCGGAATTGCAGAACGGCCAAAGCGACCGGGCGCTGGCCGACGTAAAACTCATTTTGCGCCTGGCGGATTCGCTCCGCTCGGAGCCCATTCTGATTTCGCAGCTGGTCCGCGCTGCACTGGTGAATCTCGCGCTCCAGCCGATCTGGGAGGGGCTCCGGCAACGCCAATGGTCGGACGCCCAATTGATCGAACTGGGAAATGACCTGGCGAAGACAGATTTTTTGGCTGCCAGCGAACTTGCCTTGCGCGGAGAACGCATCTGGGGTGTTGAAATCATAGAATATTTGCGACATTTGACTTACCGGGAAAGGCTGCGCACCCTTTCCGCTTTTGGCAGCAATCTCAAACTCGAGGACGAAATTTTCCTTTGTCTCGGCCCGGCTGGATGGTTTGACCAAAGCGAACTCCGAATTAGTCGTTTCCTTCTCCGGCACTATTCGCCGGTGGTAAATCTTGACCGGCAAATAGTTTCTCCTGTTGCTGTGCGAAACGCGGATGAGGCATTCGGCGCGGAAGTTGGCCATTCCGGCAATGGTAATTTTTTTGAGCGATTATTACTGTCGGCCGCGGGCAACGTAGTGGAGAAATTAGCCTGCGGGCAAAATGCGGTGAACCTGGCGCGTACGGCCTGTGCGTTGGAGCGTTACCGCCTCGCGCATGGCCAATATCCGGAATCGCTGGACGCGCTGGTGCCGCAATTCATCGCCCAGCCGCTGCATGATGTCATCAACGGCCAACCGCTGCATTATCGACGCACGAATGATGGCCAATTCGTCCTTTATTCCGTCGGCTGGAACGAGACGGATGACGGCGGGGAAGTCGGCTTCACCAAACAAGGCGGTCTGGACATCAGCACCGGTGACTGGGTCTGGCAGTATCCGCAGAAATAAAAGCTCCAAGCTCCAACATCCAAGCTCCAGAGAAATCTCAAGCCTCAAGCGCCAAACCAAAACCATCATCGCCGCGTTTTCTTGTTTGGCTGTTGGAATTTCTCTGGAGCTTGGTGCCTGGAATTTGGGGGTTTTTATCCATACCCATCCGTGGTTAAATGGCCTCATGAAAATCACCAACCTGAATCCGGACACGGACATTGGCGCGAGCGCGTGGCTGGTGGAGGTGGACGACCACCGCATTTTGCTCGACGCCGGCATGCACCCGAAGCGGGAGGGGCGGGCCGGCCTGCCGCTATTCGGCAAGGCGGGGAACGCCGAAGTGGACGCCATCGCGATTTCGCACTGCCACCACGATCACGTCGGGGGGCTGCCGGTGGCCTGCCGCCATTTTCCCCGGGCGCACGTGCTGATGACCGAGCTGAGCTATTTCATCGTCGAGCGCGTGCTGCACAATTCGGTGAATGTGATGACCCGCCAGCGGGATGAGCTGGGCATCCGGGAATATCCGCTTTATTCACATGACGAGGTGGATGACCTCGCTCCCGTGTTTCAGGGCTTCAAATACAATCGTGAAATCGAATGGGCGGCGTTCCACAAGGCCCGCGCGGGGCAGCCGTCGCCAACGCTCGAGTTTTTCGACGCCGGCCACACGCTGGGCTCGGCGGGCATCCTGATCCGCGGCCGCAAGGAAACGCTGTTTTACACCGGCGACGTGTGTTTTCACGACCAGACGATTTTGCGGGCGGCGCGGTTTAAGGACGTCAAAGCCGACGTGCTCATCATGGAAACGACGCGGGGCAACCGCGCGCTGCCACCGGGCCGTTCGCGGAGCGATGAAATCGAGCGGCTCGCCGCGGCCATTCAACATGCGCTCAAGCGCAAGGGTTGCGTGCTGATCCCGTCGTTCGCGCTGGGGCGCACCCAGGAAATTTTGGCCCTGCTGGCGCTGCTCATGCGCGCGGGCAAATTGAAGCGGCAGCCGGTTTACATCGGCGGGCTGGGCCGCGTGTTCACGGAAATTTACGATCTGGAAGCGCACCGGACGCACCGGCAGCATCCGCACCTGCAACTGCACGAGGCGTTGGAACTCATCGTGCTCGAGCCGGGTCAGGCGGAAAAAATGAAGCTGGGAGGAGGGCGCATTTTCGTGATCACCGCCGGCATGATGAGCGAGAACACCGCCGCGCACGACCTGGCCGCGCGCATGATCGGCGATGAACGGCAATCGATCTTCTTTGTCGGTTACGCGGATCCGGAGACGCCAGGCGGACGGTTGAAGGCGGCCCGGCCGGGGGAAACCTTCCTGTTAAGCCCCAGCGCCGGACGGTTGACGCGCCGGTGCGCGGTGTTGGACTTTGATTTGACGGCGCACGCCCACCGCCAGGATTTGCTGGAGTTCGTGGGGCAGGTTTCCCCCCGCGCCGTCCTGCTGGGCCACGGCGGTGAGGAATCCCGCGCCTGGTTTGTGTCCCAAATCCGCGCCCGCCACCCCAAAATCAAGATTCTTCAGCCGCAGCCGGCCAAGGCCCTTTCGGTATAAACAGAAAACCGCCGGCCGAGAGACTCTCGGCCGGCGGTCGGTTCGCTGATATCAGGTTAATGCCCGCCGCCGTTGACGATGTTGGCCAGGTTGAAAATCGGCAGGAACATGCAGATGACCATGCCGCCGATGACGATGCCCAGGAACACGATCAGCATGGGCTCGAGCAGCGACATGAGGCCGGAGAGGGTCGATTCGATTTCTTCGTCGAGGAAGTTCGAGACGCGCTCCAACATGTTGTCGATGTTGCCGGTTTGTTCGCCGGCGCTCAACATGCGGATGATCATGCTCGGGAAGATCGGATTCTTGCCCAAGGCCACCGAGATGCCTTCGCCCCGCTCGATGTCGCTCGAGGCGGTTTTGATGGCCTTTTCCATGATGACGTTGCCGACGGTTTGGGAAACGATCTGGAGCACTTCCAGGATGGGCACGCCGCTGCGGACGAGCGAGGCCAGCGTGCGGGTGAAACGGACCAGGCAGATTTTATGCGCGATGGGACCAAAAATCGGGAGTTTGATGCGGCGTGAATCCCAAAAGATGCGGCCGGACTTGGTCTTGATGAAGGAGAGCCAGCCCCAGACGGCAGCGCCGCCGGCGATGAAAATCAGGAGTAAAAACCGTTTGACTATTTCGCTGAGGTCGATCATGAACTGCGTCGGGCCGGGCAGGCTGGCGCCGAACCCGGCGTAAACCTCCTTGAAGGTCGGAATGACCTTGACCATGAGAAAGATGGTGATGCCAATGGCTACAATGCTGACCGCCGTCGGATACATCAAAGCCGTCTTGACCTTTTTGCGAAGGCGCTCGGCGTTTTCCAGATACGTCGCCAGGCGCGAGAGGATTTCGGCGAGCAAACCGCCTTTTTCGCCCGCGGACACCATGGAATAATAGAGGCGACTGAAGGTCTTGGGATGCTTCTGCAGGGCCTCGGAAAAACTCTCGCCGCTTTCCACGCGGGTGCAGACGTCCCGGATCACGTCGCGCATGACCTTGTTGGCCGTCTGGTCCGCGAGGGCCTGCAGCGCCTGCACGATGGCGATACCGGCCTCGATCATGGTGGCCAGTTGGCGCGTGAAAACAACCAGGTCGGCCAACGCCACCGCACCCCCTTTGGTTTTGCCCTTTTTGGAAATTTTTTCCTGGATGGACACCACCAGCAGATTGCGGTTCAGCAGCGCGGCAATGGCGGCCTGCTCCGTTGCGGCTTCGACCGAACTGCTAATTTCCCGGCCGGTGGCCGTTTCCCGGGCGATGTAGGCAAATGATGGCATAATGTTGCTTGGCAATAACTCGCGTTTTAAATGTCCTGCCCCGATGGCAATCTTGCCCCGGGCCTTTGCCGTCCGAGAAAGCACGATTTGTTCCAATTGGCAGCCTGGGTCGCCCAACCGGCGGTATCCCTAACACTCCTTCCGGCTTGACTTTACGCGTCCGGGCCTCGTTCGGATTCGAGCAAAACGCGGCTGCAACGCGTATTTTTGATGCAACATGTTGGTTTCAAGCAGGTTGTGGTTGTTTGTTTCCCTAAAAAATTTGTTGTCAATTTTATAGAATTCCCTTATTTTCGTGGCAATTGCACCTTTGGGTGCCGGGGTAAACCGTTTTTTTGCCCCGTGTGTGCGCAGGCACAAAAGAGAGAAAACATTAAACAAACAACATCGGAGGAACCAGATGAAGTTTAATAAATGGACATTAGGTCTGGCGGCGCTAGGGGTGGTCAGTCTTGCCTCGGCGGCTCGCGCAGACGAAGCAAAAATGAGCCAGGTGCAAACCGCGCTCTCCAACACCACGCTGAGTGGTTATGTTGACACCTCAATCAATTGGAACCCATCCGGCGGTGGCAGCATCGCGCCCGTTGCGTTCCAAGGCATATCCAGCAGCCCCAAAGCCAACGGATTCAACCTGAACGTGATTGACCTCGCTCTGGACAAACCTGAAGACGAAGGTCCTTGGGCCTCGGGTTATCACGTTGAACTGTGGGTGGGGCCGGATGCCGACACCTTGGGCACCCAATCATCAGGCGGGTCGACGAGCGATTTTGCCATCCGCCAAGCCTACATTACGCTGCGCACTCCGGTGGGCAATGGCATTGACTGGAAAGTTGGCGTCTTCGACACCATCATCGGTTACGAATCCACCAGCTCGCCGCTGAATCCGAATTACACCCACTCCTACGGCTACTCCATGGAACCGACCACCCACACCGGCTTGTTGGCGACGTACCGGTTCTGCGATGCGCTGTCGGTGACCGCCGGCATGGCGGACAGCAAGGGGCCGGTGGTCAACGACCGCACTCCTCAAACCACTGCCCCGGTCGCGGCCGATACATTCCTGGCGTACATGGGTTCCGTCTCGCTGACTGCTCCGGACAGCTGGGGCTGGGCCAAGGGTGCGACCTTGTCCGTCGGCGTGGTCACGGGCGACGGCAGCAACGGTGCCTATGGCAACGACGCCACGACCAGTTGGTACGTGGGCGGCGTTCTGCCGACTCCCAATTCCAACCTCAAGCTGGGCGCCTCGTTCGATTACCTGACCGACTATAACCATCCGGGCTTCCCGGGTTACGGCACGAGTGCCGGCGGTCCGGGAACTGGCCCCGGCGGCAATCCGTGGGCGTTGGCGGTTTACGCCAATTTCCAGGCGACTCAGAAAATGTCGCTCAACGGCCGCTTTGAATGGGCCAAGAGCTATCTCTCGACGGTCGCCGGATTCAACAACCTGTCGTCGCAGCAGAATGCCATTGCCTTCACTGGCACCATCCAGTACGACCTCTGGGCCAACGTGCTGACGCGGCTGGAATTCCGCTGGGATCACGCCAGCACCGGCATTTATGGCGGCAGCCTCAATGGCAGCAAAACGCCTGGGGAAGAGAACGCCATCATGGTGGCGCTGCAGGCCATTTATAAGTTCTAATCTGGGCCAAGACCAAACGACCACCCCCTTCCGCTAAAATCGGGAGGGGGTTTTTATTTGCATTTACGATTTACGATTTACGATTTACGATTGCTCCGGGGCTCCGAAACGGTGGGAAAATCACAAATCATCAATCGTAAATCATAAATGCCCGTTCATTTCATTCGCGACATTTACGCAGCCAAAGGGGCGGCCAAACAGCCGGTCATCTCTTTTGAATTTTTCCCTCCTAAAACAGAGGAAGGGGACCGCGCCCTGCTGGAACGCCAGGTCCCGGCCCTGTTGGCGGCCCGGCCGGATTTTTGTTCCGTCACCTACGGCGCCGGCGGCAGCACGCGCGACAAGACGCTGATGATTGTGGACCGCATTCAGCGGCAATACGGGTTGACGACGCTGGCGCATCTGACCTGTGTGGGCCACACCCGGGCGCAGGTGCAGGAGCTCCTGGAGAAAATCCGTGGGTTGGGCTGTAAAAATATCCTGGCCTTGCGCGGCGATCCTCCGGCGGGCGGCGTTTTTCAGCCGGCTCCCGGCGGTTTCGAATTCGCCGGGCAACTGGTCCGGCTCATCCGTGACGCGGGTGACTTCTCCATCGGGGTCGCCGGCTTTCCCGAGGGGCACCTTGCCTGTCCGGACGGCAAGCAGGCCGACTGGTGGCACTTGCGCGAAAAGGTGGAGGCTGGCGCGGACTTTGTGCTGACCCAGCTGTTCTTTGACAACGCGGATTATTTTGAATTTCGGGAGTACGTTGGCGGCCGCCTGGGGGTCCGCGTGCCATTGGTCCCGGGAATTGTGCCCATCCTGAGCGCCGGCCAAATCACAAAATTCATCCAGGTCTGTGGCGCCAAAATCCCGCCGCCGCTGCGCACCCGGCTTGATCAATTGGCGGAGGACGATGAGGCCGCCGCTGAATTTGGCATCGAGTACGCCACCCGCCAGTGCCAGGATTTGTTGCGGGCAGGCGTGCCCGGGTTGCATTTTTACACGCTGAACAAATCGCGGTCCACCGTCCAGGTGCTGAAGAACCTCGGTCTGGCCTGAACCCGGCCACCCCGCTCCGCGCGCTACAAGCCCAGGTTGTTGGCCATGATGCCAATGACGGTTAACGGCCCCTGGTCCTCCAAGCTGTCGGCCGCCTTGTCCACCTTCTGCAGGGTGAGTTTGGCGTTTTTATAAAATTCCTGGTCGTTGACGAGCTTGCCGATGGTGCCCTCGCCGTGGTTGACCTTCAGCAATATCTGCTCCAGGTTGGTCATCGAGGCCGTGGTGGCGTTGTAAAGCGTCGGGTCGGTCACCAGTTTGCCGATCGTGCCCTGGCCATTGGTGATTCCGCTGACGACGCCCCGCACTTCGGCGACGGTGTCTTGCAGGTTGGTGACGGTGACCAGCGCGGTATTGTAAAGGGCATCCGAGTAGATCAATTTGCCCACCGTGCCCTGGCCGCTGGCAATCTGGCCGGAAATGTTTTCGATGTTGGAGATGGCCCCCCCGATGTGGCCGCTGTTTTGTTTGACGAAATCCACCAGCGGCCCCATCAGGTTGTTGATGGTGTCGGGGGTGAAACTCTTGGTGAGATTTTGGATGCCGGTCGTGGCCCCATCCAGCTTGGTCATGATGGCGTTGAGGTCTGGCTGCTCCTCCGTCACCAGCACCATGCCGTCGGTCGCGCGCGGCGCCTCCGGCGAGCCAAAATCAACCGCGACAAAGTTCTGCCCCATCAGGCCGGCGAATTTCACGACCGCCTTGCTGTCCGTTTTAACGATGGCGTCCTTTCGAAGTTTCATCGTCACCTTGACCTTGTTGCCGGCGAGTTCGATTTTTTCGACCCGGCCGATTTCGACGCCGGCCATCTTCACGGCGTTACCCAACTTGAGATCCTGCACGGTGTCGAACAGAGCGCCGAGCCGGTACCCTCCCCGGAACGATTCGACGCCGCCGAGGGTTTCGGTTATCACCCAGGCGGCAAATACGGCCAGCACCACAAAGTAGCCCAGCCGGGTTTCAAGTGAATGTTTTGTAGTCATAAATATCAAGCTTCGCGTTTAAAGTCGGCATGCAGGAAGGTCTGCACCAGGGGGTCGGGATGGCGCTTCACCTCGTCCGGCGTGCCGATCGTGAGAATCCGGCCTTCGTTGATGACGGCGATCCGGTCGGCCACCCCAAACGCCAGGTCGCGGTCGTGCGACACCACGAGCGAGGTGACGTGAATGCGCTGTTGGAGCTGCAAAATTTCCTCGCCGATCACCACCGACGAAAGCGGATCGAGCTCGCTCGTGGGTTCGTCGTAAAGAATCAACTGCGGCTCGATGACCAGCGCCCGGGCGATGGCGGCACGCTTCTTCATGCCCCCCGAAAGCTCGGCGGGCATTTTTGCCTCCGTCCCCTTGAGGCCGACGTCTTCAAGCTTTTCGGCGACGATCCGCGTTATTTCTTCCGGCGGCTTCAGACGGTGCTCGCTGAGGTACAACCCGACGTTCTCCCCGACGGTCAATGAGTTCAGCAGGGCGCCGGACTGGAAGACCATGGCCAACCGGTACTGATTGGCCACTTCCGAGGACTGGATGGATTGGCCGTTGACAAGAATTTCGCCGGCATCGGGCGGCTCCAGCCCGATCAGGTGCCGGAGCAGCACGCTTTTGCCGCTGCCGCTGGGTCCCATGATGACAAAGATTTCACCCGGCTGGACCTCGAAATCGATGCCGTTGAGCACGGGTTGCTTGCCGAAGCTTTTATGCAGCCCTCGCACTTGCAGGCTGACCCCGGTTTGTGGTTTGGCAGTGGCGTCCGTCATTTCAAGAGCACGCGGGTCAACACGTAGTCAAATATCACAATCAACACGATGGAATTGACGACGGCCTTGGTCACCGAGCGGCCGATGCCGCGCGGACCGCCGATGGTCGCCAGGCCCTGATGGCAGGAGACCACCCCGATGATCAAGGCGAAACAAAAGCTTTTGAACACGCCGTTGACCACGTCCTTCACTTCCACCACGTCCCGCAAATTGGCCCAGTAAGCCTGGAACGGAATGGCAATGTGGCTGTTGGTCTTGGCCACGATCGCGCCGCCCAGCCAGCCGACCAAAATGGCGAACGTCACCAGCATCGGCAACGCCACGGCGATGGCGAGGAGCCGCGGCAGGACCAGATAGTGAACCGGATTGATGTTCATGGTCCGCAATGCATCCACCTCCTGGTAAACGCGCATGGACCCGATTTCCGCCGCCATGGCCGAGCCAATCCGCCCCGCGATCAGGATGGCCATCATCACCGGCGCCAGTTCCTTGGCCATGGAAATTCCGACGATGCCGCCCACGGCGCCGGCCAGGCCGCGCTCGACCAGCACCGGGCCGGTTTGCAGGGCAATGACCGCACCGATGAAGAACGACAGCACGCAGACCATCAGCAAACTGGCGTTGCCGATTTCGAAAAACTGGTCAAAAACCTTCTGCCGTTGCCGCCACGCCAGCGGCAGAGACAACAGGGTGCGCCAAAAGAGCAGGACGATTTCGCCAATGTTCTCAAACATAATTCAACCTGGCGGCGCCGCCGCCGATCCGCGTTTTTGATACACTGGGATGAAAAACAATCGCGTCTGCTTCATTTCCGGACCCGATTGATACTGAAAAAGCCCGAACAGGAGCGAGCATTTTTTCGAGACAGCGGTCGTGTCGCGGCGATATAAATTCCAGAGCAACGACTGGCTGGCTGCTCCGATCTTCGGATTGGACTCCGATCGCCACACCGACCATAACGGCGACCAGTTCCGTTCCACACCCCGGTTGTCCGGCAGCGCGGTTTCAACCAGCGCGAGGATTTGCAGTCGGCGGTTGCCGTTGAATTCGCGGTGCCAGACGAATAAGGGCCAAAGGTCCAGGCGCTTGCGCTCCGCGCCGGTCTCGAGATTTTTTTCCTTCACATCCTGAAACAGGTAAAACAAGACCCGCGTTCGCTCCCGGTCCAGCGTCTCGGCGTGCCGACGGTCGTGCTTGTAAAGCGGCCAAAGGTAATACTCGCTGTCAAAACTGTCGTTATGCGCACGGCTGAACAGGGGCCAAAACCGGGTCGTGGTCTTGCCTTCGCCGCGGGCGATGTCGATAATCGGCCAGGGGCCTTCCCATTCGTGGTATTTTTTCGCGCGGTCATCAATCCAGGTGAACAACGGCCAGATCACCGTGGTCACGTCACGTTGGGGCGAGCGGGTCAGGCTGTAAAACAGCAGGGTCGCGCGGAACTTCTCCGGATTGTCGGTGCCCAGCCCGTTGTTCTGCCGGAAATAGACCGGCCAAAGGGCGAAAAACCGGTCATGGCCGCCGATGACTTCGGTTTCGCCGAACCCATTGGTGCTGCGGGTCACGTCCTTGTGCTCGTTCCCGACCAGCGGCCAGCATTGCCAGCCCCGCAACCCGTCTCCGTGCCGCAGATGAAAAATCGGGAACAGATAATTGTCCGTCACCACGTCGCGCTTGCGGGTCTCGCTGTAAAGTGGAAACAGAAAGACAAAAATGTCGTCGCGGAACAGCCGGTCCTTGATGTGTCCGTAAATCGGGATCAGGGCAGTGTAATTCCGGTTGGTATCGGGCGAGCGCTGCTGAAAATAGATGGGGAAAAGGGTGACTCGTTTTGCCTGCTGGGCATTCTGATTCTGGCCGCCGGCAAAACTGAACAATTCCAAAAACTGGCCGCGATACTCCATGCCAAAACGTTCGTACGTCAGCAACGGATATAAAAGGTCGAATTCCTTGGATTCCGTGTCCGGATCGGTGTCGTAGGAAAGCAGTGGCGGGATGGCCCAGGTCGTTTCCGAATCTCTGCTTTGGTCGTAAAAGAACGGCCCGACCGCTTCGGTGCGATGGCCGGATCCCAGCGTCAGGACAAATTTCTCGTAGAGGGGGCCGGCACACACCTCATTCTCCGCCCCAAGAGCGGCCATTGAGCCCAGCGCCAGCCCCAAGCTGATGATCCGCAAGCCGAGGGCGAAAATGTTTAGTCGGTCAGACATCATTCTGATGTTGATTATGAGGTGCGGCTAGGCCTAATTTTGAAGACGGAATCGACATGGCGTTATCGTTAACTGGTTGGCGATTCTCTTCGTTTCGGGTTGTTAACAGCTTGGTTTAACATTGATGTTGACTTCCTGCCGTTTTTCTTTATGTTTTTCATACACTTGAGGTTTTACCTCGGTTCCTCCTGACCCGGCGTCGACGGCGAGTTGTCGGCGCTGGGTTGTTTTATTAGCGGGCGCCACCGGCCCAGCAAATTCAAAAGCGCCGGGACCAATGTCAATCCGGCAACCATGCACGCCGCGATGCCGGTGGCCATGACACAGCCTAAGCTGTGAATGCCGCGGTCTTTGGCGATGATCAAACTGCCGAAACCGGCGATGGCCGTCAATCCGGATACCAGAACCGCTTTGCCGGTACTGCGTGCCAGAATGCTGGGGGTCCGTTCTTCGGCAAATCGATTGAGGATGTGAATGCCATTGGTCACGCCGATGCCGATGACCAGCGGCAGCGTCATGATGTTCGCGAGATTGACGGGAATCCCCAGCCAGCCCATCAAACCCGCCAGCCACAGGGTGCCGATGCCGACCGGCAACAACGCCAGTATCACCGAAAGGAGGCTGCGGAAATGGACGAAAATCAGGAGCACGATTGCCGCCAGTGAATACCACGCCGCTTGAATGTAACTGTCCTTCAACAATTCCTCATACTCATAAAGTTGCACGGGGGTCCCGGTGACACTGGGATCCACCGTCCGCAATTCCGTGATGAATTTTTTCTGATTGTCCCGCTGCCACATGTTATCCCGCGGAAAGACGTGCAGCAGAAATTTTCCGGTCTCTCCCACGAACTGGTCGCGGAAGGCCCCGGGCAGATCCTGCAGGTGGACCGGTGCCGTATTGTCCTGATGAAGCAGCAACTGAAAGGTTGCCCGCATGTCGTTGAACAGCGCTTGCTGGAACTGCGCCAGCTTGTCCGCGTGCGCCGCCAGCGCATTGGTGTCGCCCGCCAGCATCGTCTTGCGCAGATCTTCAATCGCCTGGCGCAAGGCGACCAGATTGCCGGCCAGCTCCCGGTCGCTGTCACCCACTTCGTCCCGGGCCAGCCCCAGATAACCGTAAAGTCCGAATAAAGTCCGACTGAAGGCGTAGATATCGAGCGGCTGCAGATCCGGTTCTCCGAACTCCAGCGGCGCCAATTGCCGCTTGATTCGACCGATGAGGTTGAGCTTTTCGGCGTTGCTCGCGTTGAGAAAATTCTCAAACAGGCTGATGGGGGGCTCCACATCTGCCACGGTCGGCAATCGTTTGATCCGGGCGACCAGGTCAATGGCGTTGGTCACCGAATCGGCGACCACGGCCGCTTCCAGCAGGGATTGGTCGGCCGCCAGCAGCTTATGCTCGTACACCACCGAGGGGAGTCCGATGCTCTGCAATTTTTCCAGGTTGTAGTCAAAATAGACCTTGCGCGCCTGGTGCCAGGCCAGCGCGCATAGCGCGGTGGTGAGA
Organism: Candidatus Acidiferrum sp.; assembly: GCA_035506715.1. GTDB lineage: Bacteria > Verrucomicrobiota > Verrucomicrobiia > Limisphaerales > UBA11358 > UBA11358. The sequence continues at coordinate 33,465 of DATJOW010000095.1, forward strand.
ATCACGACCAGCACCGGCCGTTGCAGCCACAAGTTTTCGATGCGGGCCCGGGTAACGTCCTCGGCGGCTTGATGGTCGATGACGTTTTGCCGCCCCCGCAGGAGCAGTGCCGGCAACAGGGTCATCATGGGTATGAAGCAGATCAGCAGGCCGCCGCCACAAATCACTCCCAGTTCCTGGATCCCTTTGAAATGGGTGAACGCCATCGCCAAGAAGGCGCCCGCGGTGGTCAGGGCACCGGTGAAAATGCCCTGGCCGGTGAAGACCATCGCCTTCGTCAGCGCCGCCTCTTCGGTTTTGCCGTGCCTCAACTCTTCCTCATAGCGGGTGATCAGGTGGACCCCGTAATCGATGGCCAGGCCGATCAGCATGGGGACAAAGGGCAGGGTCAAGACATTCAAGTGCCCAATGGCCAGCGTGGTGAAAGCCAGGGTATAGGCCATTCCCACCACCAGGCAGATCGTCGCTTTTACTGGCCGGCCGGTCTCGTTGTAGCCGTAAATGAAAATCAAAACACAGAGCACCAGCGACACAATGCTGGCGAGCGTGATATCCTTCTGGGACTGCATGGTCTCGTCATAATCGAGCACCGGTTCGCCGATCAGTCCGACATTGAGGCCGGGCACCTCGTGTTGTGTCTCTTGAATCAGCTCGCGCAGCCGTTCAATCGCGGCGCCGTTCAGTTCATTGGTTGGGGCATGCGACTTGACCAGAAAAATCCGGCCGCGGTCATAGGTCAGGTAGATATTCGTTTCGCTGCCGGCATTGAACAGCGACGCAACGCTCGGCGAGGGCGGCGTGCCGGACCGGTTCAGGCTGTCGGCCGCCTGCGTCACGATGCGGGTCAAGGCCGGCAGCGCCTGCACGAGCGATTCCGTCTGGGCGTTCGTTTCCCGCGGCGCAGTCCGGAAGCTGGTGTTGACCTGCTCGAAGAAGGAGATGAGATTGGTGGTCGGGGTAAATCGGCGGATAAACGGCAGGGTGCCCTCCAGGACTCTTTCCAGCTCCACCAAATCTTCCTCATCGGCAAACAACAGGGCCTTTGCCCCCATGACCGAGAGGCTCTTCTGGAAAAACACATCCCGGAACAGGTTGGTTTCGGCCTCCATTTTGGCGGCGATGCGCTCGATAAACTGGCGGTTTTTCTCAATGTTTTCACTCTCCACCACCACCACCAGATCGTTGCCTTGTTGGGGAAATTCCCTTTGCAGCGCCAGAAAATTCTGATGGTACTTCTGGTTGGCCCCGACCAGATTGTCGCGGTTCATGTCGGTTTTCAGATACGCATGGGTGTAGACCACACATACCCCGAACAGCACGGCTTGCGGGTAAATGAACCAGCGCGGGTGGCGAAATATCGCCGCCGCCAGCCAGGCCAGCAACCGGGCAAGGAGGGTGTCGGGGCTTAATGCTTTCATGCCTCAGGTCCCGCCGGTTACGTCCCGGAAATGTCGGCGTTGGAATGCACTTCCTTCACGTCATCATGTTCCTCCAGCGCCTCGATCAGTTGATTCACCGCCTTTATGGCTCCCGCCTCAGTCAAAGCGACTGTCAACGTGGGCAGCGCGGTGATTTCCGCCGCCTCGCACCTGATGTTCCTGGCTTCAATCTGTTGGTGCACCGCCTCAAAGCGGCCTGGTGCGGTTAGAATTTCATACCCCTGCGGCTCGGCCTTGAAATCCTCCGCTCCCGCCTCCAGCACCAGTTCCATCAACTGATCCTCGTCGGCGGCTTCCCGCGAGACAATGATTTGCCCCTTGCGATGAAACAGCCGGCTGACCGAGCCGGGGGTGGCAATGCTGCCCCCGCTTTTAGTCACGAGGCTGCGGATTTCCGATGCCGTGCGATTCCGATTGTCCGTGCTGACCTCCACGAGTAATGCCACGCCGCCGGGGCCGTAAATCTCGTAGGTCAGATCCTCAAAATCCGCCCCCTCGCCGCCGCCAGTGCCCTTTTTGATGGCGCGCTCGATGTTGTCCTTGGGCATGTTCGCGGTGCGGCACTTCAGCAGCACCATCCGCAGACGCGGATTCATGTCCGGATCGCCGCCGCCGATTTTGGCGGCAATGGTGATCTCGCGGGCCAGTTTGGAGAAAATCTTGCCGCGTTTGGCGTCAATCGCGCCCTTGAAATGCTTGACCTTCGCCCATTTGCTGTGTCCGGCCATGAATTAATTTTGGTTTGAGGGATGACGCTGCCATGCCGTTGCCAGGCGTGCGCCCGAAAGGGAACTCGCGGGCGGCAAAAGCTCAGGCCGCCTCGACATAAACCGCGGTGCCGTAGCACAAGACCTCGGTGATGCCCGCCGCGATTTCCGTCGCGTCGTACCGCACCCCGATGACGGCGTTGGCGCCCAATTCGCCGGCGTGCGTGAGCATCAGGTTATACGCATCGCCCCGCGCCTGTTCGCAAAGGTTGGTGTACAGCGAGATGTTCCCGCCGAAAATGGCCTGGATGCTCGCGCCCATGTTGCCGATGACGGAACGCGACCGCACAATGATGCCGCGTACAACGCCGAACGACTTCGTCACCCGGTAGCCGGGGAGCTCGAAAGTCGTGGTTGTCAATGGATGTGTCAGACTCATAGGGCCATGATTGAACACGACCCCGCAAACCGACAAAAGCGAAAAGTTCCCCCGCGGCTGGGCCTCAAGGTGAAAGCCAGGCGAAGGCCGGCAAATTTCGCAACACCGTGAACAGCGCAATAACGATCAAGACCCCCCACCCGGCTCCGGCTGGCAGGCGCACCGTCGCCGGACGGCGCCGGATCCGCCGCCCCACCCACCAGACACCCCAGACGCCCAGCGCAACCAGGGCCAGGACGAACAGCGCGTTGTCGCGCAGCGCGCGAAGCAGATGGCCGTGCAACAATTGATACGCCGCCCGCGTCCCGCCGCAACCCGGGCAGTTCCAGCCGGTCAATTGGTGGAACAAGCAAACCGGATAAAAACCGCTCCGGGCGGGATCGAAAAAGAACAGCACCGCCCCCGAGCCCAGCACCGCCATCGTCAGCGCCAGCGCCGCAAACAGGGCCGGCGACGAAGATACGGCGATTCTGGGCGGCAAGGATCGGGATTCCTCAGACATCGTGGATTAAAACGTCTTGAGCTGCCATTCAAATCGCCCCGGGTGGAGCGCCAGCTGGAGCAGGGTCAGCCCGAATCCCAGCAGAAGTCCGGCGGCGGATAGAATCAACCCGGTAATGGCCAGGGTGCGGCCCGCATAAAGCTCCGGATGCCGGTTGATTTGTGACCAGCCGATCAGCGAGCAGATTAGCCCGAGCAGGCTGAGAGGCGCCCCACAGCAACAACAGCAGGTCAGCGATAAAATGCCGCAGATCAGCCCCGCCGCCGCGAAGAAATTCGTCCGGCGCCGGACGCTCGCCGGCGCCAGGGCCGGCCAAGGCCCAATCACCGGCGGCGGAGGCGGGGCAAACTGGCTCGCAAATTCAGGCAGCCGGCCGAGGAGGTTCCATTCCGCCGCTCCGGGCGCAAGCGTCTGGGTCTGCGCGTTGGCCCGGCCCTCGGCAATCCATTGTCGCAATTGGCCGGCTGTAGCCGGGCCGTATTCTCTGCCATCGGCGCCGATGATTCGGTACATGGTTCAAAGGTGTTTCGTTTTTCTCAGAATGAACAGCCCGATGATGATCGCCACCACCAGCAATCCGATTCCCGCCGCCAGCCACCGCCCGCGACCCGAGGCGGAGGCTCTGGCTTGCTGCTTTTGCCGGGCGGCAAAACTTTCCGCAAACTCCGGCAGGTCGCTCAGAAACACCCAGTCGGCCGCGCCCTCCGGCATGACGGGGGTCTTGGGCTCCACCCGGCCTTCCCGGATCCATTGCTTCACCGTTTGGGCGGGCATCGCATCGTATTCATTTCCGTCTGATCCTAGAATCTTGTACATACACGCTCCGCTAATCTTCTTCACCCCGCTTGAGCGCGCCGCCCATGTCCGCGCACACGCCCCGCCGGGCTTCGGCAACAAAATTAAGCATGTTTATTGCCACGGGAGAGGCGAATTCCTTCCGCGCGGCTTCGACGGCCGCCCGCAAATTCTGTCCGCTGCGGAACAAGGCGTGGTACAGCCGCTTCAATTCCAGCCGCTGTTCGGCTGTGACGCCGGCCCGCCGCAGGCCGATGATGTTCAACCCGCAAATTTCGTTGATGCGCATTGCGATGGTGAACGGCGGCACATCCTGGCTGATGGCCGAGCCGCCTTGCATCAGCGCCAACGTGCCCACCCGGCAGAACTGGTGGATGAGGCAGTTACCGGAAATGAACGCGCCATCTTGCACGACGGCATGTCCCGCCACCATCGCGCCGCCCCCCAGGATCACGTGATCGCCCACCACTACATTGTGCCCGACGTGACAATGCGGAGTCAGAAAATTGTGCGAGCCGATGACCGTTTCCCCCTCCAGCGTGGCGGCGCAGTTCACCGTGACATGTTCGCGAAAGCGGTTGTGGTCGCCGATGCGCAGTCGCGTCGGCTCGCCTTTGTATTTCACGTCCACCGGCTCATCGCCAATGACACAGCCCGCGTAAAACCGATTGTGCGCGCCAGCGGTCGTCTGCCCCGTGAGATAAACGAGCGGCCCGACGACGCAATGCGCGCCCAGCGCCACGCCTTCGTCAATCACCGCCTGAGCGCCGACCTCAACGGTTGAATCCAGTTTTGCTTTCGGATGAATGACGGCTGTTGGATGAATCACAGACTAAAAGTGACGCATTCGCCCCGGTTGCCAAGTTCAAAATGCCGCCCCAACGCGAAGAGGCTTTGTCCGGATGGATTTGCATGGTAAATTGCACGGGCCGAAATGAGCGTCACCATCCAGTCTGAACCGGCAGGAGAGCAAACTCCGCCATCCGCCATCCGCCATCCGCCCTTGCCGGAGTTGCTCGCGCCCGCTGGGGACTGGGATTGCGTACGCGCCGCGGTCGAGAACGGCGCCGATGCGATTTATTTCGGCCTCGAAAAATTCAACGCCCGGATGCGGGCGCAGAACTTCACCTCGGCCGATCTGCCTTGCTTGATGGATTTTCTGCACCGGCGCGGCGTGCGCGGCTATGTCACTCTCAACACGCTGGTTTTTGAGCAGGAACTCGCCGACGCCGAAAAATATTTGCGCACGATGATCGCCGCCGGGGTGGACGCCGTCGTGGTCCAGGATGTGGGCATCTGCCGGCTGATCCGGCGGCTTTCGCCCGATTTACCGATTCACGCTTCGACCCAGATGACCATCACCAGCGCCGCCGGCGTGGATTTCGCCCGCGACCTCGGCTGCAGCCTGGTCGTGCTCGCCCGCGAATGTTCCATCAAGGAAATCGAGAAAATCCAAGCCATACAAGGCAAGGCGGGCCGTCTCTTGCCCGCCGTATCCTCCTTTACCAACGACGGCGCGATAGCGACATCGCGCCCCACCATTCTCCCCCTGGAAGTTTTTGTCCACGGCGCTCTCTGCGTTGCTTACTCGGGCCAATGCCTGACCAGCGAGGCGCTCGGTGGTCGCTCGGCCAACCGCGGCGAATGCGCCCAAGCCTGCCGCATGCCTTACGAACTCCTGTCCGACGGGCAACTCGTGCCGCTGGGTGACCGGAAATATCTGCTGAGCCCGCAGGACCTGGCCGGGCTGGACGTGTTGCCGGAATTGATTCGAGCGGGCGTGGCCTCGCTGAAAATCGAGGGCCGGCTCAAATCCCCCGAATACGTGGCGAATATCACGCGGATTTACCGCCAAGCGCTGGATAATTGCGGAATGCAGAATGCGGAATGTGAAATGCTATCTGCCTCAGCCAGTCCGAAATCCGAAATCCGAAATATGAGATGGAGATGGCTTTCTCCCGCGGCTTGCACACCGGCTGGTTCGGCGGCACCAACAATCAGCAACTCGTACACGCCCGCTTCGGAAAAAAACGCGGGGTCTATCTCGGTGAAGTGAAAAAGGTTTTGCGCGACGCGGTTGTGGTCAAACTGAAAGGCCCGTTGAAGCCGGGCGACGGCGTGGTGTTTGACGCCGGCAAGCCGGCGGAACCCGAGGAGGGCGGGCGGGTTTACGAAATCCGAAAGGCAAGGCGCGGTGTCCCTACCGCGCCGAAAGCACGGCTCGCTACGGAGGGCGAGCCCCACCAGGTCGAACTCCATTTCGGCCGCGGCGACATCCATTTCGCGCGCGTTCACGTCGGCGACAAACTGTGGAAGACCAGCGACCCGGAACTGGACCGACGCCTCCGCCAAAGCTTCGCCGGTGCTACGCCCAGATTCCAGCGACCGATTGAAATCGAAGTGCACGGCATCGCCGGCAAGGCGCTGACCCTGATTGCCCATGATGAATTCGGCAACATTGCCAAAGTGGAATCATCCATGCCGCTGGCCCGGGCGGATAAACATCCGCTCACGACGGACCGTTTGCGCGAACAATTGGGCCGGTTGGGGGGCACGCCGTTCCGGCTCGGTGGGTTAAAAAACCTTTTGTCGGGTGACGTGCTGCTGCCGGTCAGCGAGCTGAATCGCTTGCGCCGCGAAATCGTCGGCGAACTGGAAAGGCGGCGCACCCAGCCTAAGCGTTGGACGCTTTCTGATTGCCGGTTGCCGGTTGCCGATTGCCGATTGAGCGACGATGCGGGCGCAGCCAAAAATCCGCAATCCGCAATCCGCAATCCGCAATTGATTGTTCTGGTCCGCAACCTGCCCCAACTCGAAGCCGCGCTGAAATGCGGGGTGACAACCGTCTATTGCGAATTTGAAGACCCCAAGAAATACCGCGACGCGGTCACGCTGTTCCACGCGGCCTTCGATCGCCAAGGTAGGCCGGGCGGTCCTCTGCCCGCCGGCGGCGCGCACGGAGTGACGCGCCCTACCATCTGGGTTGCGCCTCCAAGAATTTTCAAGCCGGGCGAGGACTGGACGCTGGAACAGGTGCGCTCCGGCAACGCCGATGGTTATTTAATCCGCAATTACGATCACTTGAAATTCTTCGCGAACGACCGGCGCGTCGGTGATTACTCGCTCAACATCGCCAACCGGCTGGCGGCGGATTATTTCAAGAACCCATGCGGCCTGGAGCGGGTGACGGCGAGCTACGATTTGAATTTCCAGCAGCTCGAAGCGTTGTTGACCGCCGCGCCGCCCGAGTGGTTCGAGGTGACCATCCACCAGCACATGCCGATGTTTCACATGGAGCATTGCGTGTTCTGCGCGTTCCTTTCCACCGGCACGGACTTCCGGAACTGCGGCCGCCCCTGCGACGTGCACGACGTGAAGCTGCGCGACCGCATGGGCGCGGAGCATCCGGTGAAGGCCGACGTCGGCTGCCGCAACACGGTGTTCAACGCGCTGGCCCAGACCGGCGCGGAATATGTGTCGCGGATGATCGAACTGGGCGTGCGACATTTCCGCGTGGAATTCCTCAACGAAGCGCCGGAACAGGTGATGCAAACCATTGCCAAGTATCATCAGCTATTGCGCGGTGAAATCACCGGCACGCAGCTCTGGCGCAAATTGAAACTGTTCAACCAGCTCGGCGTCACCCGGGGGCAAATCGGGAAGTAGAACAGGCTTACTGGTAGAAGTATCCCAACTCGCGCAGCGATGCGTAGTCCTTCGGCCGGTCCGGTGTGGCACGGCCGATGATGATGTGGTCCAGCACCTCGATTTTCAAAAGCTGGCCGGCGCGGATTAAATCGCGCGTCACCTTGATGTCCGCCTCGCTGGGCGTGGGGTCGCCGCTGGGATGGTTGTGCACCAGCACAATGGCCGCCGCGTTGGCCGCGATGGCCGACCGGAACACCTCGCGCGGATGCACCAGGATGGTGTCGAGCGTGCCGTGCGAAATGTCCTCCACCCGGATCAGCCGCCGCCGCGTGTTCAACAGGAGCGCCTGGAAGGTTTCGACGCTTTTCACCAGGTTTTGCTCGCGCAGCAGCCGGACGATGGCCTCCGGATTGTCGAGCACCGGCGATTCGCGCTGCAAATCCTTGGCCATCGCGCGGGCCAGCGCAAACGCGGCCACCAGCGTCACCGCCTTGTCGCGCCCGATGCCCTTGACGGTCTGCAAATCGTCCACCGAAGTTTGGGCCAATGACTGGAGAGTGCCGAATTTGTGGAGCAGTTGCCGGCCGATTTCGACGGCGTTGGCGCCTTTCAGGCCGGTGCGCAGCAGGATGGCGACCAGTTCGGCGTGCGTCAGAGCGTCCGGCCCGCGCTCGGCCAACCGTTCGCGCGGCCGTTCGCTCAGCGGCTGGTCCTTCAGTCGCAGCCCCTCTGACATGGTGATTTACGATTTACGATTTACAATTTACGATTGCAACTCAATTTCAACGCCGCCCGTGTCAAGCGTCAATCGTAAATGGCATCATCGAACAAAGACAAAAACCCTCTGACCGAGGCGCAGCGGGAAGCCGTGAAAGCGCGCGGCAACGTGCTCGTCATGGCCGGCGCCGGCACCGGCAAAACCCACACTCTGGTCGAGCGCTGCCTGCATTGCCTTTGCGAGGAGCGGCCGCCCGCGTCGCTCGAGGAAATCGTCGTCGTTACCTTCACCGAAGCCGCCGCCGCCGAGATGCGCCAGCGCCTGCGCGAGCGGCTGGAGGAAAAACTCAAGGCGGAGCCCGACGAACCGCGCTGGGTGGAACAGCTCACCCTCTTCGACACGGCCCACATTGGCACGCTCCACAGCTTCTGTCTTAAGCTCATCCGCGAACATTTCCATGCCCTCGGCCTCGATCCGCAGCTGGCCGTGCTCGACGAGGGTGAGGCCCGGCTGCTCGCCGAGGAAACGCTCGAAGCCGAATTGCAGGGCCACTACGCCGGCAAAAGCGAGCCGGCCAAAGCCGTTCAGCAATTGATCCAGGTTTACGGGGGCGGGCGTGACGAGGCCATCCGCCGGCTGGTCCTGCGACTGCACCACTACGCCCAAACCCGGCCCGATGCCGACGGCTGGCTGGCGCGGCAGATTGAAAAATTTTCGGTCCCTACCCCGGACGAGTGGCAAAAGTGGCTGCTCGCGGCGATTCAGGATTGGCGCGACGAATGGCTGCCGGCTCTGGCAGCCCTTGGAACGCCGAACTCCAATTCGGCACGTTTCCGGGCGGATGACCTTCAAGGCGAACCGGAGTTCGGCGCTCCACCGGCAAACGAGAAAGCCGCCGAAATGGAGGGTGTTCTCCGGTTGTTGCCCGCTGATTTTTCGCGCGAAGCCGCCGCTGAAATTCTGGCGCAAATCATCGCCGCCGATGGTCAATGGCCGGCAAAACGCAAAACCGTCTTGCGCAAACCGCTGGCCGGCTTTTTTGATGACGCCCGTTTTCTCCTCTCCCTCGCGGCGGTTAAAAACGGCGCCGATCCGCTGGCTGAAGACTGGGCCCCGATCCGGAGCCACATGGACGCATTGCTGCGCCTGACTCAGGGGTTTGCCGCCCGGTTCGCGGCCCGCAAGCGCGAGGAGGGCGTCCTGGATTTCCACGACCTGGAACAATTCGCCCTGAAACTGCTCTGGGATTCTTCGACGGGCCGGCCGAGCGCCATCGCCGGCCGCTGGCGGGAAAAAATCCGGTTTGTCTTCGTGGACGAATACCAGGATATCAACGCCGCGCAGGATAAAATCATCCAAGCGTTGAGCCGGGAGGGATCCGCGGCGAATCGCTTCCTGGTTGGCGATGTGAAACAAAGCATTTACCGGTTCCGGCTGGCTGACCCGGAAATTTTCCGCACCTACGCTCAAACCTGGCGCGGCAAAAAGGGCCGGACCATCCCGCTCACCGAAAACTTTCGCAGCCGCGAGGGCTTGCTCGATTTCGTCAATGCGGTCTTCCAGCCGCTCCTGCGCGAGGACATCGGCGGCATTGGCTATGACGCCGAGGCGCAATTGCAGTTTGGCGCGCCGCAGTCGCGCACTCCGCTTGGCACCGCCACCGATCCGGCGCCGCGCGCCGAATTGCTTCTGCGCCTCAAGTCCGGCCGCGATGACACGGCGTCGGGCGACAGCGATGGCGACGACGAACTCGCGGATTTGCTGGACACGGAGAAGGAGGCGCGCTGGCTGGCGCAGCGGCTGAAAGAATTGCACGAGGCCGGGCATAGAATTGTCTGGGACGAGAAACAACAGGTTTCCCGTCCAGCGGAATGGCGCGACATGGCGGTGTTGTTGCGGGCGCCGGCCGGCAAAGCGGAAGTTTATGCGAAGGAATTCCAGGGCGCCGGGGTGCCGCTGGTCGTCGCGCGCGGCGGGTTCTATGACAGCAGCGAAATTCTGGATTTGCTGAGCCTGCTGCAATTGCTTGACAACCCTTTGCAGGACGTGCCGGTCATTGCGGTGCTGCGGTCGCCGCTGGTGGGGCTGTCGCTTGACGAGCTTGCTCAAATCCGGCTGGCGGCCAGGGGCCATTTCTGGACGGCGCTGAACCGAGCGCGGGTTGCGGATTGCGGATTACGGAAGGAAACGACGCACAAAATCGGAAAATTTCTGGAGCGGTTCCCGCGCTGGCGGCGACTGGCGCGGCAGGGATCGCTGTCACAGTGTCTGGAAAGCGTGCTGGGGGAAACGTTTTACGCCGACTGGCTGGCCGCCCGGCCGCGCGGAGCGCAGCGGCGGGCCAAGATTGAGCGCCTGCTGGCGCTGACGCAAAAGTTCGATCAATTGCCGCGGCAGGGGCTGTTCCGCTTCCTGCAATTTATCGAAGCGCAGCGCGAGACCGGGGCTGAACCGGAGGTCGGCGCGGTTCCCGGCGAAGATGCAGTGCGGCTGATGAGCATCCACCAGAGCAAGGGTTTGGAGTTCCCGATCGTCGCGCTGGCCGACCTCGCAAAACCGTTCAACACCCAGGAGCTTCGCAGTGAAATCATTTTGGATGGAACCTACGGCCTTTGCCCAATTGTCCAGTCCCGGAATCGGATGTCAGGTTATCCCAGCCTGCCGCACTGGCTGGCACGGTCGCATCAGCGCCGCGAACAATGGGGCGAGGAATTGCGCCTGCTCTACGTCGCCCTGACCCGAGCCCGCGATTTTCTCCTCCTGACCGGCACCGTTTCCAAAAAGAAAGGGGAGATGCTGGGGACCGGGTCCCCGCCCTTGACGACCCCCGCCATCCTCGCGGCCAACAGTTATGCTGACTGGCTCGGCTTATGGTTGGGCGGACAGCCGGCTCCAAATGGGATCGGCGGCAACTTGCCGTATTTGCGCTGGCGGCTGGCGGAGGATGCCGAATTGCTGGTGGAATCACCGGGAGCAGCGGTGGAATCAGGACCGCCGGCTTGGGACCCGCAAACCGGGCCGGCCCTGCAAAAGAGGCTGGCCTGGGATTATCCGTTCGCCGCAGCCACCCGCCGCGCGGCCAAGACCACCGTCACCACGTTGCGCCGGCAGGCGACCGAGGAACCGGAAGATGAGGCGGAGGCGCTGTTTCGGGTTTCTCGTTTTCCGCTTTCAGCCGGACGGCGCGCCAAAAGAGGCTCGGCCACACAATTGAGCGCGGCTGACACCGGCACGGCTCACCATAAATTCCTGCAACACTTCGCGCTGGACGCCGCGTCATCGGTCGCAGCGCTGGAGGCGGAGGCGAATCGTCTGGAACGGGCGAGGATCCTTTCGGCCGCCGAGGGTGCGGCCTTGAATTTGTCGGACATCGCGGCGTTCTGGAACTCGGACCCGGGAAAACGAATCCGCGCTCAAGCCACCCAGCTTCGGCGCGAACTGGCATTCACCGCGCGCTTCAGCCCGGCGGAACTGGAAACCGCCACCGGGGTGAAGGCGGCGCCCGGATTGGAGGACGAATTCGTCATCGTGCAAGGCGTGGCGGATCTCGTCACGCTGTTGCCGCAGGAAATCTGGCTGGTAGATTTTAAGACGGATGATATCCCGGCGGGGGAACTGGCGGGACGGGTTCAGGCCTATGCTCCGCAGCTGAGATTGTACGCGATGGCGCTGGAAAGAATTTATGGACGGCCGGTTACGAACCGCTGGCTGCATTTTTTGGCCAGCCGCCGGACGGAGAAGATTTAACCGGGTGATTCCAGGGCAAACTCGTCTCCGGCTTCGGCCGGGGCCGGCGCGGCGGTTTTTTCCACCGGCTTGTCAGACGGTTTCTCCGCTGCTTTTTTAACCGGTGCGGAGGAGGCGGCGGGGGCCTTTTCGCCGTGGGGTTTGGCTGGCGCCGCCGCATCGCGCAATCGTACCAGCGCCGGGCGCAACGGCTGGCCTTGAAACGTGTATCCGCAACCAACCGTTTCCGCCACCACCGCGCCGGCCGCCGGCACCTGTCCATCCACGGCTTTTTGATGCTCGGCATTGAAAGGCTCACCGGCCGCGACGACAAACGGCACGAGCCCGAGCCGACGGGACACATCGCGGCAGGCGTTCTGGAAATTGGTGACCGGGGTGGTGAACTTGGCATCGCCGGACCGTGCGGCAGCCGTGTGCAAGGCATAAACGTGGTCGAGGATGGTCACCAGCACCTGCAGCCACTCGACCTCGCCGCGCCGCAGTTTCTCCACTTCCAACTTGAGGCTGGCTTTCTCGGTGTCGTTCATTTTCTTCATGAAATCGCTGAACTCAATGACCTCATTGGTCATGCGGTCGGCGATGGCCTTGGCCGCCACAGTGGTCTTTTCCGCCTGGCCGCGGATGGATTCTTCCGCCGCCGTCCAGTGATTGGTCGCCGAGGAAATCTGCGCGGCGAGCTTTTCGAGATTTTGAATCTTGTCGGCGATGGCGCCGAGGGCGTTCACTTCGAGGGCTTTGCCCATGGCGCGGTAATCAAGGAGGTACGGGATGACGCTCAGCGCGGCGCCCAGGACCACGCAGCCGGTGGCGAGGAAGGCCCAATGACCGGGAAGCGGCGAATGATTGACGATGACAAAACCGAAGACCAGCAGCAGTACGCCCCCGACCAGAAACGGCCACTTGGGGATCTGCCAATTCGTGGTGTCGTTCATGCCGCCAGTTTCGGCAAAACCGGCGGCGAGTCAAGCAAACGCCTTGCTTTCTCCTCGACGAACGCCTTGCCGGTCACGAATCATTCGCCGGTGCGCATCTGCGTGATTTTCAACCCGGCGGCCCGCGGCAACAAGGCCCGGCGGTTCCGCCGCGAACTGGATGCCATCGGCACGCACTGCGCGCTGAAGGCGACGGCCGCCGCCGGGGACGCCCGCCGGCTGGCGGCGGAGGCGGTGCAGGAAGGATTCGACCTGGTTGTGGCCGCCGGCGGCGACGGAACGGTGAACGAGGTGCTCAACGGCCTCGGCGATGTCCCGGACGGGTTCGCGCGGGCGCGCCTGGGGGTGCTGCCGCTCGGCACCGTCAACGTTTTTGCGCGCGAACTCAATCTGCCCTGCCGCATCGACCGGGCCTGGGCGGTTTTGCGGCGCGGCCGCGAAATGGTGATGGATCGGCCGAGCGCCGAATTCAACGACCGCGGCGTGCGACGAAAACAGTATTTCGCCCAGCTCGCCGGGGCTGGGTTGGACGCCCGCGCCATTGAATTGGTGAACTGGGAACACAAAAAGAAGGTCGGGGCGCTCGCTTACTTTCTCGCCGGGGTGAAGGCGCTGCGGGAATCCAAATCCAAAATTATCGTCCTAGCGGATGGGCGGAAAGTCGCGGGTGAACTCGTTTTGATCGGCAATGGTCGGTTATACGCCGGCCCGTTCGGGGTCTTTCCGGCGGCGGATTTGCGCGATGGGGCGCTGGATGTGTGCGTCTTTCCGCGAGTCAACTGGCTGACGTTTTTGCGCTGCGCTCCCGGCTTGCTCCTGCGCCACAAATTGCCCGAGGGGGTCGTGCACCGGTTGCATGCGACCACGTTCGAGCTGGCAGGGGAACCGCCGGCGGCCTTTGAACTGGACGGCGAGTGGGCGGGCCGCCTGCCGGTGACTTTTTCCGTCGAACGTGAAAAGTTGCGCGTGATCGTGCCTTAGGCGTCAACACGAAGCGGAGCACGGGGGCGCGTCCAAGGACCAGAGTCTAGTCCCAGACGCGGAACGGCAGAGCCGCCAATTCCAAAAAGGTTCCGCACTTCGGGCATTTGTCCGGCGGCCGCCAGGGGCGGACGCGATGGCCGGGAGCAACGGGGCAGGCGGGTTTGTATTTCAGCCAAGAACGCACGCCGCGGGGCGGCAGGCGATTTGACAGCGCGGTGAAGGCGGGTGCGTGCAACGGCGGATTGTTCTTCTGCCGCAGCGAAGGTTTAAATTTGATGACGGCGTCGTAGAGTGCCTTGCAGTCGCTGCACGCGATGGTTAGCACGGCGAACTGCAGGCCCTCCTCCGCGCCGCCGGCAACCTGGGCGTGGAAACCGCACTTGGCGCATTCGAACAAATGGGTACGGCCCATAGTTGATGAATCCCAGTAAACGATTCTCCCGATGGAAAAGCCAGCCGGAAACCCGGGGCCCGCACCGATCAGCCGCGCAGCTGGAGCCGCGCAATTGCCTCATGGGCGGACATCACCGAGCCAATTTTGAAGGCCATTTTAATCCAAGATTAAATTCCCTTCAGAAACTTTACTTGGCCCAGGTTCAGGCAGAAGTATGCCTTGAGTGAACGCCTGCGCCCCCGCGTCCACGTATGGGCGATGGCAGGTGCGGGGCGCGGTAGAGAGATGAGGTGGAAGATGACTGACAATTATTTGAAGTTCGTGACGGTGGCGCTGTTTTGTGCTGCCGGATGCACCACGATCACGCCGACCGCCCGTTTGGAGCCGGTGGGACCCAATCCGACCCTGACCGCTCGAAATGCCGGTCCGGGGTTTTTGCAGGTTTTCTCAGCCAGAGAAAGAATCCCCGTTGACGTCAACGGCGAGGAGTTCTTTTACGACAACGACTATGGCAGGAATGCCTTTTTGCGCTATGCGGCGCATACCAGTTATGCCATCTACGCGCCCGATGGCCGCCAAGTGCAGCAAGTGCGCAACAACGCTGGTAATATGAATAATCCCGACCCGAGCACCGTGTCGCTGTCCCCAGGGGTTTACGAAGTTGTTGCCGCTGCGGAGGATTACGGGGATGTCACTTACCCGGTGAGAATCCCGGTTGTCATCGAACCCGGGCTGACGACCAGGGTTCATCTGGACGGGCAGTGGAGCCCGGCTGTCTGCGGCAAACAACAGGACAAGCTGGTCTGCCTGCCCAATGGCCACTGGGCGGGCTGGCGTTCGCCCCGGCCGGTAGAATCGCCCGCGCTGTCCCAAGCCAACATTTGAACCCACCCAACCGATTCGCCGGCGGGGGCGGCTCCGGACTGAATAGGCCGTTCCGGGTTTCCGCGCCTTTCGTCTCCTGAACCGCCAGTCAATGTGAATCGAATTTAATCTGTCGCTCACGCACTTTTAATGAACGCCGGATAATGGAGAGCCTCATCGTTTCGATGAGGGCGGCTCAATTCAAGGAGGTCCTGCGGCTGATAGTCATTGGCGCCGCATGGTGTGCGCTGCAGGTTGGCGCCCAAACCCCACCGGCCGCGTCGCCACCGCCGGCGCCGTCGGATAATCCGCTCTTGGACACACTGATTCAGAAGGGCGTTTTGACCGAAGCCGAGGCCAGGCGCATTGAGGCGGAGACCGCTGCGCGACAGACCAATGCCGGGTGCCAACTGCCAGCGACCAAATGGAAGATAGCCGACGCCATCAAGACCATCCAACTATTCGGCGACCTCCGGTTGCGCTACGAATATCGCGGCGTGGATAATGTTCCGGGTGCAACGCCGTCCACGTATTACCGCGAGCGGTTCCGATATGCTCTCCGCATCGGTTTGCGCGGCGATCTGCTGGATGATTTCAATTACGGCGTTCGCGTGGAGACATCCAACAATTCGCGCTCACCCTGGGACACGTTTGGCAACAACACTACGAGCGGCTCGGTCACGCCCTCGGACAAAAACTCGAGCGGCCTTTATCTGGGCCAGGCCTACCTTGGGTGGCGTCCCGCCAGTTGGTACGAAATGACCGTCGGACGGATGCCGATGCCGCTTTATACGACGCCGATGGTTTGGGACTCGGATATCAGCCCGGAGGGGGCGTTCGAAAAATTCAAGCTCTCATGGGGCGGGATGGACTGGTTTGTGGATTTCGGACAGTTCGATTACCAAGATCCCAACCAAGCCACCGAGGTCCCATCAAGCGACACATTCATCCTCGCCTGGCAGGCGGGCGCCAGCGGGAAGATCAGCACGGACACGTCGTTTAAGGTGGCGCCGGTGCTGTACACCTATACGGGGGTCGGCAGCACCAACGGCGGGAATGCCAACGGATTAAATGTTCCTTATGTTGGGCAGGGAAGTCTTGGCTACAATGTGAACTACCAGGGGGGAAACGCTTACAATCAGAACGGCATCAACGATCTCCTGGTGCTGGAAGTGCCCGCTGAAATTGATTTCAAGATCCGGGAGACCCTGTTGGGCGTTCTCCAAGCGCGGTTATTCGGGGATTTTGCTTACAACCTGGACGGGGCGGATCGTGCCCGCGCGGCCTTCCACGCCGGCCAGCAATCGGGTGGCCAAGCGTTCCCCGGGGTTGCCGGCCCGGTGACCAGCCAAGTCAAAGCTTACCAATTCGGGATCGGTATCGGCAGTGCCGGGCCGGCGTATGGGCCGACTCAGGGATTGGTCTACGGTTCGACCTCCCAGAAGAAAACCTGGGAACTGCGCTTTTATTGGCAGCACATCGAACAATACGCCTTGGATGTCAATCTGCTGGATTCCGACTTCTTCGAAGGGCGGGCGAATCTGCAGGGGTTTTACTCGGCGTTTGCCTATAGCATCACTGACGACATCATCGGCACCGTTCGGTTCGGCTACGCCAACCAGATCAAAAGCAACCTGGGCACGGGTGGCAATAATCTGGATATCCCCGGCATCAATCCGATAAACAATTACCACCTGCTGCAAGTGGATTTAACCTGGCGGTTTTAGTCCCCGTTCCGGTCCTAGCCCGACGCCCCTCACGAATTTTTCCTCCAGCCAACCCATCGGCCATCGGGGAGACACACACTGTTGGTTTTCCCCGGCGCTGATTTCACCGGCCGCAAATCGTCGCCATCCAGATGCACCGTTGTGGTCTGGTTTGGCTCTATCACGACGGGAACTGTCACCAGGCCGCAGCCATTTGCCCGTGCGACCACGCGATAGTGTCCCGCGGACAAGCAAACGACGACCGGGCTGTCCCAGGAGCGGCCCGTGTCATTATGCACCCGTTGCAGCAATTTGCCCTCCGGGGAAAGAATGCGGTAATCCGAATATTCCTGATCGTAAGGGTCGCGGCTGTTGAAATCCGCATTGGCGGAGGCCGCGGAATAGACGACCAACGAGCCTGTCAGGGCATCCGTGTGCGCAACGATGGCGGGAGGCGGGCCTACCGGGTCCAGAACCAGTCCGGTTTCTGGCCCCGCGCAACCGGCGAGCAGCAGGCCTGCGCTGCCGCCCACAGCCGCAATTAATAATTTCATTTTCTCTTAACTGCTTTGCCACAAGTTCTCAGGATGCGATAGTTTCTGAGCAATTTTTAATCTGCCAGTCGGCCAGCCTTAATGCCGCCGGGATTGAAAGTCTAACAGACAGCGACCAGCGATACTGGTTCTTCGTCCGCATCCAGGACGGTCCCGGTGGCGCGTTTGTCCAACATCGGCTTGCCATCCACCAGAAATCGGTATTGATGATGACCGTGAGGCAGCCAGATCTGGACATACCACCAGCCTTCCTCCCGCTGTTCCATCAGGATGGGGCGCCAGCGATTGAAAGCGCCGGCCAGTTGCACCGTTCCTGCTCCGGGGGCGGAGCAGTAAAAATTGACGGGCTTGATGCCGTTGTGGCCGGTGTCGATTTCCTTGCCAGGGTTGGTTTGACGCGTGTTCATAAAATGGACTTTTTCGTTAGTGCTTTCTTTCCGACGTTGAACTGTTTTCATTGGCGTTCCTTCTTGGGCGCTCGGAATGCATTTGGACTTTCGGCGGCGCGGGAAAAGAGCGTCTCCGGTCATATCTCGGCTCACGAACCTCGCTGGCATAAAGTCCTTGCCGCCGGTTGCTTCCGCGCTGCGCCGGCCACGCCCCGATCGGGGTTTGGGGCGGAGCGGGATAGAGAGTAAACCGCATCAGGTGAAAGAGATTCAACGCAGCCACTCCGCCGGTTCGCAGGCGAAAGCACAACCCCGGAAGCGTGAGAGGATAAAGCGGACAAAGGATTGCCTCCGGCCGGTCAAGGGGCGGTTCAGGCGCCGTCTCCAGGGCGAGAAACAGCGGTTGCTGCCCCGCCATTTCCACCTCCAGCAAGGAGGCCACCGCCCCTTCCAGTCCCTGCGCCGGGCGCCGAGGATCTCCCCGCTCCAAGTTCTGGTGCAGCGCCTGAAACTCCGCTCCGGTCAATTCCACGGTATCCGCGATCTCCGACGGAAAAATCCAGCGTTCCGGCGGGTTGGAAACCAGATCCAATCGGACCACCTGGCGCGTGGGAACGGAAGTCAGCGAGTCTCGGCCAACAATAATTATTTTTTGCCGGGTAAAGACCTGGTCCGGTTGAAATTCATTTAGTTTGCGTTTTACCGGAATGGCTTCGTTTTGTCTGAATCGCTCGACGGAGCCGTCGGTTGCGTAAAGGCGGATTTCCAGATTGGGGGCGAGTGTATCCATAAAATTTCTATTGGCAGGCGGGAGCAGACTGCGGTTCGTGGGCGCCGGGACGCAGAAGGGCCCGGCAGAGGGCCATCACCACCTCCTGCTCTGCCCGAAGCCAATCCTTCATCGCGCCGCCCGGGGCGCGATCGCCAGCAAACCAGAGATGCTGTTCCCTTTGCTCGATTTGAGTCTGTGCCCGCAGGTGCAGCTCGGTGGCCAGAATTGCCGCCGGCGGAAGATGGACATAAATCAGCTGGAAGTTTTTCCTTGCGGGTTCGGGGTGCTGCGCGCTGCGCCGACCAGCCAATCGTGCCGGAGGCCACAACTTGGAGCGCTTCTTCCGCGGGACAGGAGCAAGCGCAGGTTTCACGGCTGGATCTCCACGACTGAATTGAGGGAACCATAACTGTTCGGCACGTTTTCCGCGGCATCGGGGTTGTGGATCCACACTCCATTCACGATGAACTTGTACTCGTAGCGACCCGGCGCCAGCAGAAGACGTTTTTCCCACCAGTGATCCTCGCCGTGCCGGCGCATCGGCAATTTGCCCGGCGCCCAGTTGTTGAAGTCTCCACACAGGTAAACCTCCTCCGCTTCGAGGCTGTTGAGGACGAACGCCACCTCTCGGGTCCGGGGTCTGCCGGAAGCGTGGCTGATTCGTCTTGGCTGGTTTTGGCCGGGTTTTGACATGTCTATCCTTTCGTTGCGTTGTTATCTGTTGCCGCGCTCGCCCTTTGGTGTCAGCGCCTTCGGCCGGGAATCCCTTTTATTCCGGCGACCTCCGCATCCCTGTAATCAATTGACCGATCGAACATTAACCCGCCATGAAGCGGCGATTAAAACTGGCGGGTCGCGGGGAGGGGGCGGCAGCGGAGCGCCCCCCGGCCGCGCTGTCTGAATAATTTTTAATCATTTCTTTAATGCCTTTTAATCAACGTTTGGCTCTATACGGATGTCCAACATGGCAATGAGAATTCTCCTGGTGGAAGATGAAAGAAAGGTGGCTGACATCATCGCCCGCGGCCTCAAGGCGGAGCGGTTTGCGGTTGATGTTGCCCAGGACGGCCAGGGGGGCTGGGAAATGGCTGACGCCTACAACTACGACTTGGTCATTCTTGACCTGATGTTGCCCGGCCTGAGCGGCACAGAAATCCTGCAACGGATTCGCCGGAAAAACCAGGAGGTGCCCATCTTGATTCTCACCGCCCGGAACGGCATGGCCGATAAAATCAAGAATTTCGAGGCCGGCGCCGATGATTATCTGACCAAGCCCTTTGCCTTCGCCGAACTGCTGGTGCGCGTGAAAGCACTCCTGCGTCGAGGGCCGGTGAACCGATCCAGCGTATTGCGCGTCGGCGATCTCGAGGTGGACCGGCTTTCCCAACAGGTTCGGCGCGCCGGCCGAAGAATTGAACTGACCGCCAAGGAGTATGCCTTGCTGGAATACCTGGCGACGCATCCTGACCGGGTGTTCTCGCGAACCATGATCATCGAGCATGTGTGGGACCAGAGTTTTGAGGGGTTGACCAACATTGTGGATGTCTACGTGCGGCATCTGCGCGAAAAGCTGGATGATCCGCATCCTGTCAAGCTGATCCGCACGGTGCGGGGCGTCGGTTACTGTCTCACCGAGGGGGGGCAACCATGAACACGCGCTCCATCCGGTTCCGCCTGGTCATGTGGTATGCCGGCCTGCTTGCCGGTGTTTTTTTCCTTCTCGTTGTGCTGCTGTACTTCAACCTGAGGCATTTTCTGGAAAATGATCAGCGCGCGTCGGAGGCGCGTCGCGCACGCCAGATCACCCAAGCCCTGCTGGTTCATGTCAAGCAAACCGGCGAAGCGTATGTGGCAAGTCAGGTTAAGGATTGGTTCGAGCCGGAGATCAACGGTCGCTTCATCCGGATCACCCGGGCTGATGGTGGCGTAATTTACGAGTCCGGACCGCCGAAAGATGGCAGTTTCAACCCCCAAGAGGTTCCGGCGCTGACACCATCAGCCCAGGCGGAGTTTTCCCGCAAGCTGGCACTGTCCGGAGGCAAGACCATGCTGGTCTCGGCCCTGAATTTCCAATCATCGGATCACATCGGCTATCGGGTGGAATTTGGCGAGTTGCTGGATCCGGTGGAAGCGATGTTAAACCATTTGTTTCTGCAACTGGCCTGGGGCCTGCCCATCGCCGTGCTGGCGGTCGCCGTTGGCGGCTACCTCCTGGTACAACGCGCCTTGCAGCCCGTCGCGCAAATCACATGTTCGGCTGAGCAGATCTCACAACACAATCTGAGCGAGCGCCTGCCCGTGACCCGGACCGGCGACGAACTGGAACGCCTTTCTCATTCGCTCAACCGCATGATTGGCCGGCTCGATGATGCCTTTCAAAATTCTAAGCGCTTCGTAGCCGATGCTTCGCATGAGTTGCGTACGCCCCTGACAATCCTGCGTGGCGAATTGGAGGACCTCGCCGAGAACCAGCGCCTCGACCCCGATTTGCGTTCCCGCCTGGGCAGTCTGCTTGAAGAAGTCGAGCGCCTGGGCAAGATCGTCGAGCAGTTGTTCGCGTTGTCGCACCTGGATGCCGGCGAGGCGCAAACCGAGTGGGCGCGTTTTGATCTGGCCACCCTGGCGAAGACTACAGCGGAACAGATGAGTCTGCTGGCGGAGGACAAAGGCCTCCACATCGTCTGCCATGCCGACCGGAAAGTGCCGGTGGAAGGCGACCGGTCACGGCTCAAACAGGTGGTGGTGAATCTGCTCGACAACGCGATCAAATACACGCCGGTGCACGGGACTGTTCAATTGAACGTCCGAACCATCAACGGCCATGCCCTGCTCGAGGTGGCTGACGATGGCATTGGCATTCCGCCCGATGCCCTGCCTCATGTCTTTGAACGCTTCTACCGCGCGGACCCGAGTCGTTCCGGAGATTCGGGTAGCGCCGGGCTGGGATTGGCCATCGTGAAATCCATCTGTACGGCTCACGGCGCCGAAGTCGAAGTGCAAAGCACCGTCGGCGGCGGCAGCCGGTTCCAGGTCAGGCTACCGTTGTCCCGGCAGCCCGACAGCCCCTGATCGCCATATGAAAATTCCCCAGGTCCATAAGCGTCATATGCTTCGGTTCTTCCGGAGACCCCGGCTGCTCGGCGTGGCGGCGGCAATTGTCGCGTTCCTTCTGGTTGGGTTTTGGCCTGTTCGCGGCACTCGCACTACCAACGCCGACCCGGTTCTGTCCGCCGCCATCCCGACCGTGGCCGTGGCCAAGGTCGGCCGGGAAGATCTTTACCAAGAAGTCACCTTTCCTGCCGAATTCCGCCCTTACGAAGAGGTCGAGCTGCACGCCAAAGTCGCCGGGTATGTAAGGCAAATCAACGTGGACTTCGGTGACCAAGTGAAGGCCGGCCAGCTTCTGGCCACGCTCGAAGTGCCCGAACTGCAGGATGAACTGCGCAACGCGATCGCGACGGAACAGAAAACTTCGGCGGATTATACCAATGCGCACCTGATTTACACCCGGTTGCAGGCGGTGAATCAAAAACATCCCAATCTGGTCGCCCAGCAGGACCTCGACACGGCCGAGGCAAATGAACATACCGCCGCGGCTGCCAGCGCGGCTGCCCGGGCCAATCGGGAGAAATTTCAAACCTTGGTGGAATATACAAAGATCACCGCGCCTTTCGACGGCGTCATCACCCATCGCTATGCCGACCCTGGCGCGTTGATCCAGGCCGGAACGGCTTCGGATACACAATCATTGCCGTTAGTGCGGCTCTCGGACAACTACCGGCTACGCTTGGATTTTCCCGTGGACGTGGAATACGTGAAGGACATTCAGCTCGGTGATCCGGTCAAAGTCAATGTCGAATCGCAGGATGGAAGGACCTTTACCGGCACCATCTCGCGCTTTACCCGCAACGTGAATGACGCCACGCGAAAAATGACAACTGAGATCGAGGTGCCGAATCCAACGTTGGCGCTGGTGCCGGGCATGTACGCGTCGGTTGTCTTGAGCGTGGAGAAACGCTCCCAGGTGCTAACCATTCCGGTCCAAGCGGTGGACGGCGGGCAGAAGAACTTTGTCCGGGTCCTCAATCCCAAGAGCGAAATCGAAGAACGCGCCGTGACCCTGGGTCTGGAAACCCCGGAGAAATACGAGGTCGTTTCCGGCTTGCGGGAAGGGGAGTTGGTCGTGGTCGGCAACCGATCACAATTTCAGCCCGGACAGAAAGTCGTCCCCAGAGCCACCCAGCTGCTTTCCCGGGAATGAAAATCGAAGTTAAACCATTTGCCAATCGGACCTTTTTTGTTCCACGAATGGTCCACCGGCAAAACGCGAAACCCAGCCTCGCCCGACCGCCCTCATCGAATCAGCAGCCTTCCGCGGACCGGCTGAAAACCAGAGGCGCGGCCGCGCCCGGAATGTGCGGCTTATCCTGCCAATGAAAGCGCTGCTGTCCTCCGACCAATTGGCGGCCTTGGGCCGGCTTGATGCCTGCACCCTGGCCAATGCCATTGAAACCTTTCAGGAACGGTTGCGTAACGAGGGTTTTGCCGATGGCACCGTGCATTGCCTGTTCCCGCAATTGCCGCCCATGGTCGGATTCGCAGCCACGGTCAAAATCCGCGGGTCCGCGCCGCCCACCGCCGCCAACCCATATCCGGACCGCACCGACTGGTGGGATTATATTCTGTCGCTGCCGGCGCCGCGGGTGCTGGTTGTGCAGGATGTGGCCAGCCGGATCGGTTTGGGTTCCCTGCTCGGGGCGGTGCACGTCAACATCCTGCGCGCGCTGGGTTGCGTAGGGGCGGTTACCAATGGAGCGGTGCGAGATATCCCGGCGGCACGAAATTTAAATTTTCAACTCTTTGCCGGCAGCCTGTCCGTTTCCCACGCTTATGTGCACATTGTGGAGGTGGGGGGCGCGGTCGAAATCGCCGGATTGAACATCCGGTCTGGCGATCTGCTGCACGGCGATTTGCATGGCGTCCAAACCGTCCCGCTTGCCATCGCTGGCCGGATTCCGCCCGTGGCGGCCCACATCCTGGCGCGGGAGCAGGAATTGATTG
Organism: Candidatus Acidiferrum sp.; assembly: GCA_035506715.1. Lineage (GTDB taxonomy): Bacteria > Verrucomicrobiota > Verrucomicrobiia > Limisphaerales > UBA11358 > UBA11358. Next base: position 57,116 of record DATJOW010000095.1, read on the forward strand.
CGCTCTGCCAAACGGAAAATTTCTCGGTGGAACAATTGCGTACGGCCATCCTGGAGGACGGAACCTAGGCCTTCTCTCCTTTATTCCATGTCGCGTTTTGCTCTTCGTTATCCCTACCTCATCGTTGTCCTCTGCCTCATTACCTGCGTCGTCGGGGTGACCAGCCTGAGGCAGATGCCGGTGGATCTGTTCCCGCCCATAAAGATTCCCGTGGTGGTCGTCGCCACCTTCTTTAACGGGATGCCGCCGGAACAGATTGAGACCGACATCACCGGCCGGTTTGAACGGTTTTTCACGCTCGCTAGTGGCGTGGACCATATTGAATCCCGCTCCCTGCCGGGCGTTAGCCTGATCAAGATTTATTTTCAACCGGGGTTCAACCCCGATTCCGCCGTCACCAGCATTGCCAACCTGGCCATGGCCGACCTGCGCCGGCTGCCGCCCGGAACCCTGCCACCCGTCGTGCTAAAATTCGACGCCTCCAGTCTCCCGGTTTGTTTGATCACCCTCAAGGGTGAGGGATTGAGCGAATCCCAACTCCGTGACCTCGGCCAGTTTGATGTGCGCAATCAGGTCGCCCACGTGCCCGGTTCGTCGGTCCCTATGCCGTTTGGTGGCCGGTACCGGCAAATCATGGTGTACGTGGATCCGCTCAAGCTCGAGGCGCACCAGTTGAGTGTCATGGATGTCGTCCGCGCCGTCAATAATGCCAACCTCATCCTGCCCGCCGGCGACGTGAAAATCGGCCCGTATGACTACAACCTCTACGTCAACAGCCAGATCAACAACCTGCAGGACATCAATCAAGTGCCACTCAAAACCATCAAAAATACCCCGGTGGTAGTCGGCGATGTCGGCAAGGCCGTGGACGCAGCCCAAATCCAGTACAATGTCGTGCGTGTGGACGGCCAGCCGTCGGTCTATCTGCCCGTGCTCAAACAGGGCGGCGAGGCAAACACCCTCCAGGTCGTGGACGGCATCAAGAGCGCCATCGGGCACCTGTTCGATGTCCCGAAACAACTCGTGACGAAGGTCGCCTTCGACCAGTCCGTGTTCGTGCGTAACGCCATTGACAATTTGGTACACGAGGGGCTCATCGGCTTGGTGCTCACCGGAGTCATGATTCTGGTCTTTCTCGGCAGCGCGCGGGCAACAGCGGCGGTGTTCCTCTCCATTCCGCTCTCGGCGCTGGCGACGTTCACCGCCCTTCAGTGGGGCAACGGCACCGTCAACACCATGATTTTGGGCGGGCTGGCGCTGGCCTTCTCCCGCCTGATTGACAATTCCGTCATCGTGTTGGAAAACATCTTTCGCCACCTCGAGCTCGGCGAACCGCCGGCCATCGCCGCCGAGCGCGGCGGGCACGAGGTCGCCTTACCCGTGCTGGCAGCGACATTGACGACCGCCATCGTTTTTTTTCCGGTGACTTTTCTTTACGGCGTCAGCCGGTTTCTGTTCACGGCACTGGCGTTGGCGGTGATTCTGTCCTTGTTTGCTTCCTACCTCGTAGCCATGACCGTCGTGCCGCTGTTCTGTGCTAGGCTCATCAACCTCCGACAAGCGCAGGATGCAGCGCCGGCCGCCAGTGCGCCGCTTTCGTGGGGTGCGGGCTTCCACCGCTGGTTCAATTTGAAATTCAAACGGTTGCTCGACCGTTACGAAGGCTGTCTGAAACTGGCGTTGCTCCGGCCCGTTGCCACTACGCTCGGCATCGCCGGCATTTTCCTCCTGAGCCTCGGACTGTACCCGTTCGTCGGCGAAGCCTATTTCCCGCGTACTGATCCGGGCCAGTTTGTCATCAATCTGAAGTCACCGACCGGCACGCGCATCGAGCTGACCGACAAACTGGTGCAAAAGGTCGAGCAGATTGTCCGCCAGGTCGTCTCCCCCGGGGACCTTAAAATTATCGTCTCCAACACAGGCCTTCAAGCGGGTTTCTCCTCGATATACACACCCAACTCGGGACCCCATACGGCTTTTGTGCAAGTAGGCCTGAATGCCGGCCACCGGCTCAGTAGCTTTCAATACATGGACCTGATGCGCGCCCGCCTGAAGCGGGAGTTGCCGCAACTCACCGCCTATTTGCAATCCGGCGGACTGGTGGATGCCATCCTCAACCTGGGTATGCCCGCACCGCTGGATGTCCAAGTGACCGGCATGAACATGGAAAAAACGCATCAAATCGCCACTGACATCGCCCGACGCACCCAGGCGCTCCCGGAGGTCAGTGATGTCTTGGTGCCGCAGGACGTGGATAACCCGGCGCTGCAACTGGACATCAACCGCCTCCGGGCCAGCGAACTCGGCCTGAACGAAAAGGAAATCGTCGGCGACGTCATCACCGCGCTCACTTCCGACCAGATGATTGCGCCCAGCTACTGGGTGGACCCCAAAAGCGGCAATGACTACCTCCTTACCGTCCAGTATCCGGAGGGCTGCGTGAAGAATCTGGCGGATCTGCGAGCCGTGCCTTTGCGCGGGCAAAACGTGGCCGCGCCCACCCGGCTCGATAACGTCAGCCGCATTGTCCATCGCGACTCTCCCACGGAAGTGGACCACTACCAGCTCCTGCGGACGATGGACGTTTATGTGGCGCCGGCTGGCGAGGATCTCGGTAAGATTTGGCGCGAAGTCCAAGCCATCATTAAAAATTTGGCCCTGCCGGAAAATGTGCGCGTCACCGTCCGCGGCTCGGCGGAGGCGATGCAGGCATCGTTCCGGAGCTTCGGCCTGGGTCTGATCCTTGCGACGCTGTTGGTGTACTTGATCCTGGTCGCACAATTCCAGTCCTTCCTTGATCCGCTGCTGATTATGCTGTCCGTGCCGACGGGATTGACCGGCGTTTTGCTCATGCTGTTTGCCTCCGGGACGACGCTCAATGTAATGTCGCTCATGGGGGTGGTGATGATGGTGGGCATTGTCGTCTCCAATAGCATTCTGATTGTGGAATTCACCCGGCGCCTGCGAGAGGAGGGGCGGCCGCTGCGGGAGGCCGTATCCCTAGCCTGCCGCGTGCGCCTCCGGCCGGTGCTGATGACTTCGCTGGCCACGCTCATCGGGTTGATCCCCATGGCAACCAAACTGGGCACCGGCAGCGAAGCCTATGCTCCGCTGGCCCGCGCCATCATCGGGGGTCTGGCGGCGTCGGTGATACTTACCGTTTTTATTGTGCCCTGTGCGTATTACGCCATTTACCGGCGAAAGGAAATCCCGGCCGATTCAGCGGGTGACGGAACAAACCCCGCGGCTGCCATGCGCTGAAAAACTGAACCATGAGCCGATCTTCCCTCATCGTGCTGGCCGGTGTGCTCGTGATCAACGCGGCTTTGGCGGACGAAACCAATTTCTGGCCGGCGCTGACACTGGCAGACGCCCAGTCGCTTGCGTTGCGGAATCATCCGCAGGTCGCTGAGGCCAACTACCGCGCTTTGGCAGCCGAGGAAGTCGTCAAAGAGGCCCGCGCCGGCTATTTCCCGACGGCCAATCTTTACGCCACGGCCGTGGGCGCGGATGGCGAGGACACCCGCATCCTAGCCGGCGGGCTGAACAATCCCAGCGTTCTCGACCGGGCCGCCGGCGGCGTGCAGATTAACCAGCTGATCACCGACTTTGGCCGCACGGCCAATCTTGCTGCCAGTTCCAGGTTTCAGGCGCTGGCGGCTGGCCAGAGCGCCAACGCCACCCGCGAACAGGTGCTGTTGCAGGTGGACACCGGCTATTTCAGCGCGCTGCAGGCGCAGGCGGTCCTGCACGTTGCCCGACAGACCTTTGACACGCGGCAACTGCTGCTCGAACAGGTGGCCGCGTTGGCCACCAACAAACTGCGTTCTGATCTGGATGTGAGTTTTGCGCAGGTCGAACTCGAACAGGCCCGCTTGCTCGTGCAAAAATCCCAGAACGATGCGGATGCCGCCATGGCCAACCTGTCCACGGCGTTGGGGTTTCATGAATATCACCCGTTTCAATTGGTCGAGCAACCCCTGCCGGCCGGCGCCGCAACCAATGACGCTTCCCTGCTGGTTCAAATCGCGCTGGCCCAACGGCCGGAACTGCTAAGTCTGCGGGACGCGCGCGACGCCGCACTGCGTTACGCCCGGTCGCAACGCGATGCTCGGCTGCCGACGATCGCCGCGGTGGGGGTGGCCGGCGACGCCCCCACGCACGATGGGCGGCTGCCGGACAATTACCTGGCCGGCGGGGTCCAACTCAGCCTGCCTGTGTTTGCCGGCGGTCTTTATCGGGCCCGCCAGCGGGAGGCGGAATTCAGGGCCCAGGCGGCCACCGAAAGGCTGCGTACGCTGGAGGACAATGTGATTCGCGATGTCCGGATCGCCTGGCTCAACGTCAACAGCGCGCTACAGCAGCTTCGCACCACCAACCAACTGCTCAAGCACGCGGCGGAAGCCTACGGCCTCGCCGAAGCGCGCTACCAAAGCGGGATTAGTTCCATTGTCGAACTGAGCCAGGCCCAGCTGAACCTGACCACCGCCCAAATTGCAGATTCAAGCGCCCGTTATGATGTGTTGATTCAACAGGCCAACCTGAACTATCAAACCGGCCAACTCCGGTGATATCGGCCGGCGCCAACTTTGACCGCTTCGGCACAGTGTGAACGACCTGAACCCCCGCCAAGCATCTGAATGGAATTTAATCCGGCTTTAAATCCCTTTTAATCAGCCGGTGGCACTTTGTCCGGGTATGAAAGTCGGCAAGTTCCCGCAGACGCAGGTGATTGTCATCGCCCCGTTTTTGCTGGCCGGCTGTGCCTCGCCGCCGGTCACGCTAAACCCAGTCGGCCCGGCGCCGGTGCGCTCGGCGACTTACCGCCCGCTCGGCGAGTTGCGCGTCTTCTCCGCCGTGGATACACACCAAATCGGAGAAAACACCTGCTATTATCCGCACACCGGTTACAGCATTTATACCTATCCCGGCAAGTTGTGGAAGTATATCCCGAATCACGTTGACGATGTGGATGAAACCCCGACGGTGGTCATCCTTCCTCCCGGCAAATACTTCGTTAAAGCCAAAGCCAATTTTGACGTATGGGGAACCGTGGCCACGACGGTGGTGGTGCCGGTGGTTGTCCAGGAAGACAAATTAACGGAACTTCACCTGGAAGCGGATTGGAAGGCCCCGGCGAACACACTAACCAACGAATTGGTTTATCTGCCCGGCGGGAAGCCCGTGGGTTGGGCCAGCCCGCCGGAGTGCAAACCTTTAATTGGGAAAGGCAGCGGGAGTTGAACGCAGTCGGACTTTCGCGATTATGAAAATTTGCCCGTGCGGGTTTCCTTGAAGGGCCTGTGATTGAAGAGTCGGTCCTGCTTACTCCTTCAGCTTCGAATCAATAATGATCGTCACCGGACCGTCGTTGACCAATTCCACCCGCATATCCGCACCGAATTCACCTGTCTTCACCGCTTTCCCCAAATCGGCACTCATTCTCTGGGTAAAAGCTTCATAAAGCGGAACGGCGATCTGGGGAGCGGCGGAGCGGCGGGAGGATGGACGGTTGCCTTTTCGCGTGCTGGCGTAAAGCGTGAACTGACTGATCAACAGAATCTCGCCCCCCAGACTTCCAACGCGGTGAGTTGACTGATTCGATTAGGAAGGCATCTGCATTTGGAATTCGAGGCGGCACTTTCAGGCCACGAAACGAATTTTTACGAGGTGAGTGGCTTCAAATCACTGTTGTTTCTGCGGAATCGAGATTTGTGCTTTGTAACATCTCCTTTGCTTCTCGCCGGCATTATACTAAATCACGCCAAAGTATAAGTACCAGAAATGTCTTGGAACTTTCTGATGTTTTTGACCTAATCGTTGGTAGGGGAGAAGAAAGCAGCAAGCGTCCATCCGAGCTTACTCCCTTTCAGAGGCATTCTCTCCCGTGCTATGGTGGACGTGACCGGCATGTTGCAGGCAATCAAGCGCGGCGAAGCGCAATCGAGCGCAGAACTGCTGCCGTTGGTCTATGACGAATTGCGGCGCTTGGCCGCGCACAAGCTCTCCCAGGAACGCCCCGGCCAAACCCTGCAACCGACCGCCCTGGTGCACGAGGCGTGGCTTCGCCTGGGCGGAAAACCAGACGCGGCGTTTGCCAACCAGGCCCACTTCTTCGCCGCCGCCGCCGAAGCCATGCGGCGGATTCTGGTCGAGAACGCCCGCCGCAAGCACCGGCTCAAGCACGGCGGCGGTCAGCAGCGTGTCGAACTTAACGCACTCGATCTCGCGATCTCCAGCGATGACGGTCAACTGCTGGCCGTGGACGAAGCGCTGGACAAACTTGCCGCGCGCGACGCGCCGGCGGCGGACCTGATCAAGCTGAGATTCTTCGCGGGCCTGCCCAACGACGAAGCCGCCCGGCTGCTGGGTCTGCCGGAGCGCACTGCCAAGCGCACTTGGGCTTACGCGCGCGCCTGGCTTTACGAGGAGTTGAACCGAACCCTCGGATACTGAAAGCTCTTGGCCCAAACCGGCCTGAAACGTCGCACTGATAGTTAGAAGGAACACGTGGCGTTATGGCAACGACCGACAACGGCAACCGCGAGCGGGAAATCTTCGAAGCCGCGCTGGACATTGCGCCCGCCGAAGGCAGGCTCAGCTACCTCAAGGGCGCCTGCGGCAAAGACGCGGAGCTGCTGGCCAGAGTGCAGTCGCTCCTGCAAGCTCACGAGACCGCCGGGGGCTTTTTGCCCGAACAGCCCAAGGCGGCGGCGACAGTCAGCATTGTCACCGAGAAAGCCGGTGACAAGATCGGCCACTACAAACTCCTCCAGCAAATCGGCGAAGGCGGCTGCGGCGCGGTCTATATGGCCGAACAGGAGGAACCCATCCGGCGGCGGGTCGCCCTTAAAGTCATCAAGCTGGGGATGGACACCAAACAGGTGATCGCGCGGTTTGAGGCTGAGCGGCAGGCGCTGGCACTGATGGACCATCCCAACATCGCCAAGGTGCTGGATGCGGGCGCGACCGAGACGGGCCGGCCTTACTTCGTCATGGAACTGGTGCGGGGCATTCGCATCACCGACTACTGCGACGAGAACAACCTATCGACCGAGGAACGGTTGGACCTGTTTGTTCAGATCTGTCATGCGGTCCAGCACGCGCATCAGAAGGGCATCATCCACCGCGACATCAAGCCTTCGAACATCCTGGTCACCGCGCACGATGGGAAGCCGCTGCCGAAGATTATTGATTTTGGGATTGCCAAGGCCACCTCGGGGCAAGTGTTGACGGACAAGACGCTGTTCACGGCGTTCGAGCAGTTTATCGGGACGCCCGCGTACATGAGTCCGGAGCAGGCGGAGATGAGCACGCTGGACATCGACACGCGTAGCGACATCTATGCGTTGGGGGTGTTGCTCTACGAACTGCTGACGGGCCAGACGCCGTTTGACGCGCAGGCATTGGTGGCGGCGGGCTTGAACGAAATGCGGCGGATCATTCGGGAACAGGAGCCGATGCGACCTTCGACGCGGATCAGCACTTTGGAGGCTGCCGACCAGACCTCGGTAGCCAGGCGACGTCATGCCGAACCGCCGCAACTGATTAATATGGTGCGCGGGGATTTGGACTGGATCGCGATGAAGTGCCTCGAGAAGGACCGGACGCGGCGGTACGAGACGGCCAACGGGCTGGCCAGTGACATTTTGTGTTACTTGAACAACGAGCCGGTCTTGGCGCGTCCACCCGGCAGATTCTACCGGTTCCAGAAGCTTGTACGCAGGAACAAGCTGGCGTTTGCCGCAGGTGCGGTGGTGAGCGGCGTATTGGTCGTTGGCGTTATCGCGAGCACTTGGCAGGCGGTCCGGGCCACCCGCGCGAGGCACGAAGCAGTCGAAGCGCGCAACCATGAGCAAGAGCTGCGGGAAGCCGCACAACAGGCCCAGGCGAATGAAGCCCGAATGCGCGAGCGAGCCGAGAAGGAAGAGTTGGAGGCCCGCCAGCGCGCCTACGCTTCGGACATGCTCATGGCCAAGCAGGCGCTGGATGCAAACAACCTGGGTCTGGCGCAAGACCTGCTCGACCGGCAGCGTCCTCAGCCCGGCCAAAGAGACATGCGCGACTGGGAATGGCGTTACCTCTGGCAACAATCCCGCAGCGAGGCCATGTTCACCCTTTGCCGGGAATCGAGCGAGATCGAGTCGCTGGCGGTTTCTCAGGACGGTCAATGGTTGGCGATTGGGCAGGCCCGGGGCGGGCTAACGGTATGGGACTTGCGCACGCGACAGCAGGTGTTTCAACTGGCGGAAGGCGGCACCGTCCGCGCTGTCTTTTCACCCACGGGTTCTTTGCTGGCGTTCTCCACCTTGAGCACCTCCACGTCCGGCAAGTTACAAGCTGGTTTGCACCTCTGGAACGCGACAACACGCCAGATGACGGCTGAATTGCCGCTGAGCAGTGAGTGCCTCGGGCTGGTGTTTTCCGGGGATGGCCAGACACTTGCCACATGCACCCGGGGCTCGAACGGCCAAGTCACTCTGTGGCAAATGCCCGAAGGCAAAGAACTGGTATCCTATCCGGCAACCCCGTTCGGCTATCGGGTAGCAGCAACTCCATTCGCTGCAACACGTGATCTGCAACTGGCCGCCTACACGCTACCAGCGCCGAAGTTTCGCGTGGTTGACTTGCGCGAGGGCAAGGAGCTTTGGGCAGCCGAACAGGGCGTCCCTGCCGTTGCCTTTTCACCGGACGGCAAAATCCTGGTGTCCACCGGCGGATATCGCGCATCGGACATCCGTCTCTGGGATGTGGTCAGTGGCAAGGAAATCGGAAGGCTGGAAGGCCACGGATCCTATGTGATTTCCCTGGTGTTCTGGCCGGACGGCAAAAAGCTGGCCTCAAGCGGCGCAGATCAGACGATTCGGATTTGGGACGTCGCGAGTCGAAAGTGCCTGGACGTGCTACGCGGTCATCGTCAGGAGGTGTGGCGGCTGGCCTTGTTGCCCGATGACAAAACGCTGGTCAGCGGCTGCAAGGACGGCACAGTTTGTTTTTGGGACACGTCCGTCACGCACTGGAAGCAGCCCTACATCACTATTCCAGAGAATGTGCTTAACTGGCGCTTTGCGCCCGACAGCCGGTCCGTCCTGACTGTAAGCCAGCACGGTCAGGTGTCGCGGTGGACGGGCTCTGATTTCCAACAGAAGGAAGCGCTACTGGAAATTGGGACAAATTTGTATGCCCCATACTTTTCCCGAGACGGACGCTCCCTGGCGGTCGGCTCCACCAACGGGGTCCTCCAGATTTGGGATGTGTCACGACGGAGTTTAGGGCGTCAGTGGACGAACACGACGGGTCTGGTGAAGCCGCTGAGTTTTCTCTCAGACGATAACAAGTTGATAACCTGGTCCGCGGTCAGCAATTTGCTTCACGAATGGAATCTCACGACTGGCTTGGAGTTACAGACGTGGTGGACATCGTCATCGGTATTCTCGGGGTTTTGCCTTTCGCCTGACGAGCGATCCTGCATGGCTATTGGTCATCTGGGAGACGTTGTCTTCAGGAACTTCGTTGACGAAAGCCAGACGAACGTCAATCTGGACGTTCCGTATGGTGTCCGCGCCAGTTTCTCTCCTGACGGAAAACTTCTCGCCGTGGCCAGCGAATTCGGTTATGCCCGGGTTTGGGAGACGGCCACGTGGCGGGAGGTGGCCACGTTGCGCGGTGTTCTTCCTGGCGTTCACTCCGTCGCCTTTTCAGGCGACGGCAAACGTCTGGCGACCGGCGGCGGCACTGGAGAGGCGCTTACACTCTGGGACACCGACAATTGGCAGGAGGTGCTCATGTTGGAAGGCCAAGGAACAGGGTACGCGATTTCTTTTTCACCCGACGGCAATGCGATTAGCACGATGAACGTGACGCAAAATGTGGACATTTGGCGGGCGCCATCGTGGGAGGAGATCGCCGCGGCGGAAAAGACAACATCTGCTTCGGGCCCGTAGCAAAAAAACAAGGCCAACCACCTGAAACCGATGAACCAATCCAAATTCTCCTGACACGACTGTGAGCAAACAGAACAGGAAAAGACGGAGATAATGGAGATCAGAGCTGGTGGGTTCCGTGTTTTAACGAATTCCAGAGGGCTCACCAATCCGCGAACGTTGACCGGTGAGACAAATCTGATTTTTGACCTGTTTCAGGCCTTGGTTTCCTCTGATTGCTCAGGTTCAACTGAATCTTCCCGGTTCAGGGTATAGCTGTAGAAATGCCACCTTGTTCGCCAGGTCGCGGAAGCGTTTCTGAAGAATGTTCGATTTTTTTGGCCCAATTGCGGACGAAACGGCGCCTAACTGATTAGGACAGAGAAGTTCGTTCTAACCAACAAGTCTGTGAAAACGACAATCAATGAAGAGGTTATTATGAAAAAGACCGAGAAAACTATCAAACCCAACAGTCTTTTCCGGCGGCTGGCCGGGACTTTGACAGGTGTTCTGCTGTGGCTAGGCGTCCTGCCTCTGGCCGCGCTCGGCCAGGCCAACTACGCCACCCCCTACACCTTCATCACCATCGCCGGGAAAAGCTTCTATGGTAGCGCGGACGGGACGAATGGCGCCGCGCAGTTCGCTTTTCCTTTCGGCACGGCGGTGGACAGCGCGGGCAATATCTTCGTGGCGGACGCAGCGAACTGCACGATTCGGGAAGTGACGCCGGTCGGAACCAATTGGGTAGTGACGACCTTGGTCGGACAGGCGGGCAGCGCCGGCACCAATGACGGGACGGGGAACGCCGCGCGGTTCAACGGCCCTGGCGGTGTGGCCGTGGACACGAGCGGCAACGTCTATGTGGCGGACACAGGCAACCACACGATCCGAAAAGTGACGCCGGTGGGCGCGAATTGGGTGGTGACGACCCTGGCCGGACTGGGTGGCAGTGCCGGCAGCGCGAACGGGACGGGGAGTGCCGCCCGGTTTTATTTTCCTCAGGACGTGGCGGTGGACAGCGCGGACAACGTGTATGTGGCGGACTCACTCAACGACACCATCCGCAAAGTGACACCAGCGGGGGCAGTGACGACCCTGGCCGGACTGGCGTTCACTGAAGGCACGTCCGACGGAACGGGGAGCGCCGCCCGGTTCCACTTTCCTCTTGGCGTCACGGTGGATAGCGGGGGCAACGTCTATGTGGCCGACACAGCCAACGCCACCATCCGCAAAGTGACGTCAGCGGGTGTGGTGACGACCTGGGCGGGACTGGCGGGCTATAGAGGAACCAACGACGGCACGGGGAACGCCGCGCGGTTTAGCGGGGCGGTTGGCGTGACAGTGGACAACGCCGGCAACCTCTATGTCGCGGATTACATGAACAATACGATTCGACAAGTGACCCCGGCGCGGCTGGTGACGACCCTAGCCGGCGGGCCGGGCTACAATGCAGGGAGCGCGGACGGGACGGGGAATGAGGCGCAGTTTTCTTATCCTTATGGCGTGGCGGTGGACAGCGCAGGCAACGTCTACGTGGCGGACACAGGCAACGACACGATCCGGGAAATAATGCCGGTCGGACCCAATTGGGTGGTGACGACGATCGCCGGACACCCAGGCGTTGCCGGCAGCGCGAACGGGACTGGAACCGCCGCGCGGTTTAACGGGCCTTACGACGTGGCGGTGGACAGTCTGGGCAACCTTTATGTGGCGGACGATTTGAACGACACGATCCGGAAAGTGACGCCGGTCGGACCTAATTGGGTGGTGACGACGATTGCCGGATACCCAGGGGTTGACGGCAGCGCGAACGGGACGAACAGCGCCGCGCGGTTTAATTATCCTCAGGGTGTGGCGGTGGACAACGCGGGTAATCTCTATGTGGCGGATCAAAACAACTCCACCATTCGGGAGGTGGCGCCGGTCGGAACCAATTGGGTGGTGACGACGATTGCGGGATCCCCAGGTCGTCCTGGCAGCGCGGACGGGACGAACAACGCCGCGCGGTTTTATTATCCTAAGGGCGTGGCGGTGGACACGAACGGCAATGTCTATGTGGCGGACCAATTCAACGACACGATCCGAGAAATAACGCCGGTTGGAACGAATTGGGTGGTGACGACTCTGGCCGGACTGGCAGGCGATCATGCCAGCGCGGACGGGACGAACAGTGCCGCGCGGTTTGCTTATCCTCAGGGTGTGGCGGTGGACAGCGCAGGCAATCTCTATGTGGCGGATGGTGACAACTTCTCAATCCGCAAAATGACGCCGGTCGGAACCAATTGGGTAGTGACGACCCTCGCTGGTCAGTCGGGCTATTTTGCCGAGATAGACGGGACGGGGAGCGCCGCGCGGTTTTTGAATGTTTACATCTTGAAGGTGGACAGCGCAGGCAACATTTATGTGGTGGACACCTTCAACAACACGATTCGGAAAGGTTTTCCCGCCAGCTCCGTGCCGTCGCCGATGTTACAGCCGCCGAGTCTGAGCGCCGGTCAGTTTGGTTTTGGCATCACCGGTCTTCCCGGTTTGCCGGTGAACATTGAGGCTTCGGCTGATTTATCCCAGTGGGAGGTCGTCGGCAGCTTTCTCCTCGGGGGCGGGACGAATTCATTTGTCAACGCCAACCCAGCTCTGGGTGCCCAGTTCTACCGCGCCCAGGTGCGCTGATAACCGTCTGCGATACCGGCCCTGCGGTGGTGACGAAGAACAAGCATTGAACTGAGAAACCAAATCCGACGTAAGACGCGAAAGTAACTTTGTGAAAACGCCCAAAACCAAATGCTTTGCAAATGTTTTGTTGACCAAGCTCAACCTCGTGGCGGCCGGGCTGTTCCTGGCGGCCACGAGCAGCGCCTTGGCCACCGTGCGCTACGTGAGCGTCAACAACGCCAACTCCACGCCGCCTTACACCAACTGGGCCACCGCGGCCACAGACATTCAGTCTGCGGTGAATGCGGCAGCCGCAGGTGACGAAATTATGGTGACCAACGGCACCTACGCCGGCGGCAGTTGGGCGAACCCATATGGTGACACCGACTGCGTGGGGGTGGACAAACCGCTGACGTTGCAAAGCGTCAATGGCCCGAACGTCACCATCATTGATGGCGGCGGCGCGGCCACGTGCGTTTACCTCACCAACAACGCGGTGCTGATAGGCTTCACCCTGACCAATGGTGTGGCCAGCTACACCGGCGGAGGCGCGTATTGCGAAACCAACGCCATGCTGATCAATTGCGTGCTGAAGGGCAACTCTGGTGGCGGTGGCGGCGGGGCCTATGGCGGCACGCTCAACAACTGCACGTTGACAGGCAACTCGGCCATGTACGGCGGCGGGGCCTGGGGCAGCACGCTGAACAACTGCATGCTGAGCAGCAACTTGGCTTACTCGGTACCAGCTTGGGGTGAGAGCACCTTCGGTGGCCCAGGCGGCGGGGCCTATGGCGGCACGCTCAACAACTGCACATTGACGGGCAACGCGGCGGAAGGGGACGGCGGCGGGGCCTATGGCGAGCCTTCACAGACCTGCACGCTCAACAACTGCACGCTGGCGGGCAACTCTGGTGGCGGTGGCGGCGGGGCCTATGGCGGCACGCTCAACAACTGCACGTTGACAGGCAACTCGGCCATGTACGGCGGCGGGGCCTCTGGCTGCACGCTCAACAACTTCACGCTGACCGGAAACTCGGCTAGCTGGACTGGCGGCGGGGCAGGTTCTGACTGGTTTGGCGACCCCAGCGCGCTCAAGAACTGCATCGTCTATTTCAACACGGCGTCAGGTGAAGTGAATTGCGAATCCTCCAGCATCCTGAACTACTGCTGCACATCGCCCATGCCCACCAACGGTGTCGGCAACATCACCAACGGGCCGCTGTTCGTGGATTATTCTGGCGGCAACCTGCGCTTGCAATCCAACTCCCCGTGCATCAATGCCGGCAACAACGCCTATGTAATCGGCAGCAACGACCTGGACGGCAATCCTCGCATCGGCGGCGGCACGGTGGACATCGGCGCTTACGAATATCAAACACCGGCTTCCATCATTTCCTATGCCTGGCTCCAGCAATATGGCCTGCCCACGGACGGCTCGGCGGATCACGCCGACCTGGATGGCACGGGATTCAACGTCTATCAGGATTGGGGCGCCGGCTTGAATCCCACCAACGCCCTGTCGGTGTTGAAGATGCTGGCACCCGCAGCCACAAACAATCCGGCGGGGTTGGTCGTGACGTGGGAAAGCGTGAATACACGGACGTATTATCTCCAACGCAGCACCAATCTGACGGCGCAACCGGCCTTCTCCACCATCCAAAGCAACATCGTCGGCCAGGCCGGCACGACCAGCTACACGGACACCACCGCCACGAACGCCGGCCCGTACTTCTATCGCGTGGGCGTGGGCCAGTAAGGAGAGATCTTTGAAGGCAAAACTGCGAAATGACCGAGCCGGTGCCCGGCAGGCAGCCGGTTTTGGCACTGCTGATGCGATTGCTCTGGGCATCCGCGCTCGTGCTGCCCACTGCCGATAGGGTTCTAATAATTATAAATATGGTTCTCTCCGTCCGAGCAAACGCCCTTCGCACACCAACTCGTGCTCCACTCTGTTCCGTTCCCCCATCTGATTCCGGTGGAGACAGGCCTCGAAACGTGAGCGCAACTTGCGCATGTTAACGGCAGGTTTTTTGGTGCGGTGTTTGTCTTGGCGCCTGCTATGTTCCCGTTTATCGGCGATAGGAAATTGGAGCTTACTGATGAGCCGATTTTGTCAGGAATTGTCAGGAAATTTCTTGGTACCGTACCCGGGGGGTGCGGAAGCTAGATACAACGGATCAATCCGACCCGCGCCGGTGAACCAAGCTGCCGGCCCGTTACTCGAAGGTTGCTAGGGCTGCGGGCTGCTTACATCGTGTAGCCCGGCTTTTTGTAAAGCTGCCCTGGTTTGCCGAGAATGTCCGGCTGATAAACTTTTTCCGACCAATCCTGCGCACTGATTTCTTCCATCGCGACGGAAACCGATTCTTCGCCGTAATTGAAAATCTCCATCACGTTTTTGGTGATGGTTTCGGCGAGCCGCGCCTTTTGCTGTTCAGATTTTCCCGGCCAAAGTTTGACGATGACGTGAGGCATGATTACTCCTTCAGCTTTTGCGGTATTGTTCGTCGCTGACGTGTTCCATCCAGTCCACGACTTTGCCGTCCAGAGATTCCGCGATGGCGATGTGCGTCATGGCCGCGGTCGGCGCTGCGCCGTGCCAATGTTTTTTGCCCGGCGGAAACCACACCACGTCGCCCGGACGAATTTCTTCAATCGCCCCGCCTTCGCGTTGTGCGCGTCCGCAACCGGAAATGACAATCAAAGTTTGTCCAAGCGGATGCGTGTGCCATGCGGTGCGTGCGCCGGGCTCAAATGTGACGCTCACGCCAGAGACGCGCGCCGGAGCGGGTGCTTGAAACAACGGGTCTATCCTTACAGTGCCGGTGAACCAATCCGCCGGGCCTTTGATGGATGCTTGTGAGCCAACTTTTTTGATTTCCATATTTATTCTTTTGTTGGTTTGAAAATATGTCCTCAGTTTCCTTTATTTGGATCGGCCTTCAAAAACACCCTTCACGACAGGCATGGCGGAAAACGCATTGGGCCAGCCGGCATAAAACGCAAGGTGCGCCACAATTTCCGAAGCTTGCGTCCGGGTCAGGCCGTTGTCCATCGCCTTGTTGAGATGAAAGGTGATTTGCGCCGATTGTCCGTTGGCTATCAGCGCGCTGACCGTGGCCAGGCTGCGATCTCGCGGCGCGAGTCCGGGACGCAGCCACAGATTTTTGAACAGCAATTCCGTGGTGAATTTTTCCAAACCGGGAAAATTTCCGTCGGTGCTGGAATGCACGGCTGCGGCGCGCTGATCTTCCGCCTGCTGATTTATCGGCAGCAGTTCGGGTGACACTGGCGGAAGTTGGTCCGCGCCGATTCCGCGCTGGGCAAAAATGTCTTTCAAAATCGCAATGGCGAAAAAAGCATTTGACCAACCGGCGTAAAATGCCAGATGCGTGATGATCTCGGAGAGTTCGCCGGGCTTCACCCCGCTTTCAAGTGCGACGTTGAAATAGTGCGGCATCCCAATGGTTTGATTTCGCGCAATGAGCGCCGAGACCGTGACGATGCTGCGGTCGCGCGGCGAAAGCTCCGGGCGTTTCCAAAGGCCGCCCATGATTGAGTCCAATGTGTATCGCTCCAGCGCGGGAGATACCGCGCGAATTTGTTCAAAGGTAAGTCCGGTTTGTGCAAGATTTGGTGCAGACATAATTCTCCTTAATTTATTTTTACCGCAAAGCTCGCCACGCGCTTGCCGAGCACTTCGCCGGTCAACAGGTCTTCTTTGCTTGGCGTTTCATCGGTTGCGGACAATCCGCCGACAGCCATCGCGCCAACCCAACTGCCGAGACGATTCACGCCGTTGGATTGTCCCGGCAATTCGCCGAGGCCAATCCATACCATGCCATGCTGCATCGCGAGCGTCTGAAAATATTGCAACGTGCTGAGCTTGTCGCCGCTCAGCGCGCCGGAAACGGTGAAACCCGCCGCGATTTTGTCGCGCCATTTCTGGCCATACCAACATTCGCCCGATGCATCGGCAAATGCCTTGAACTGCGCCGCTGGTCCGCCCATGAATGTCGGACTGCCGAAGACGATGGCGTCGCTCGCATCGAGTGCGGCCATGACCTTTTCGTTTTTGTAACGGCCTTTCGTGATGTCGTCGCCGCTGATGGCGAGCAGATTGGTTTTCACTCCGGCGACGGAGGCCGCGCCTTTGCCAATGGCTTCAGCGAGTTTTGCGGTGTGGCCGGAAGCGGAGAAGTAAACAATGGAAACGGTTTTCATTTGATTTTGTTTTGCAGGATTTGGTTTGAATTCAAGGTTGCAGAAAAGCTTTGATGGCCCGGCGCTCATCCATCGCGCGGTAACCTTCCGCGACATCGCTCAACGGGAGCGACAAATCAAAAACTTTCCCGGGGTTGATTTTTTTCCGCCAGACCAAGTCAATTAAGTCGGGCAGAAAACGGCGCACCGGCGCCGGACCGCCATGAAGCCGGACATGAGTGAAAAATAATTTTTCGCCGTTGAGTTCAACTCCGTGCGGAACGCCGACGTAACCCACTCCGCCGCCCGGTCGTGTCGCCTGAATCGCCTGCATCATGGATTCCTGCGTGCCGACACATTCCAGCACCGCATCCGCGCCCACACCGTTGGTCAGCGATTTGATTTGTGCGACGCCTTTCTCCCCGCGTTCTGAAACGATGTGCGTCGCGCCAAATTTGAGCGCCAAATCCTGTCGGGTTCTATGTCGGCTCATCGCAATGATTTTTCCCGCGCCCATTTGTTTAGCCGAAAGCACGCCGAGCAATCCCACCGCACCGTCGCCAACCACCGCGACCGTCATGCCCGGTTTGACATCCGCCGCGACCGCTGCGAACCAGCCCGTGCCCAGAACATCCGAAGTGGCGAGCAAGTCGGGAAGCAAATCATTTGACGGAACACCCGGCGTGGGCACGAGCGTGCCGTCCGCCAGCGGGACGCGCAGAAATTGCGCCTGCGCGCCACCGACAAATTCCTTGTGCTCACAGGAAGTTTGATAGCCCGCGTGGCAATGCGCGCAAGTGTTGTCCGAGGCGAAAAATGACCCGATGACGAACTGGCCGGGCTTGATCGTTTTGACCGCGCTGCCGACGGCCACAACCGTGCCACAATATTCATGGCCCATCGGAGTCGGAAAGGTGTTGTTGCCGATGCCGCGATAGGGCCACAAATCCGAGCCGCACACGCAAGCGGCGGCGATTTTGATGACGGCATCAGTAGGTTGAAGAATGGACGGTTCAACGCGATCTTCGGAACGCACATCTTTTGGACCATAGAGAATAGTTGATTTCATAGTTGAGTTGCTGCTTTCAAACGGCTCAACGATCGACCAGTTTTTGGTGCTGTTCGGGATAACGCGCTCCTTGAACTTTGACTTGTGATGCCGCGTCTTCGATTTCGCGCAAATCATCCGGCGTCAATTCAACCGAATCCGCGCCGATGTTTTCTTCAAGCCGGTTCAGTTTTGTTGTGCCGGGAATGGGAACAATCCAAGGCTTTTGCGCGAGCAGCCACGCGAGCGCGATTTGCGCGGGCGTGACCTTCTTCTGCGCCGCAAATTTTCCAATCACGTCAACCAGCGCCTGATTTGCCTTCCGATTTTCTTCATCGAACCTGGGAACGGTGCTGCGAAAATCGGTGCTGTCGAATTTCGTGTTCGCGCTGATGGCACCGGTGAGAAATCCTTTGCCGAGCGGACTGAACGGAACGAAACCGATGCCCAATTCTTCCAGCGTCGGAATGATTTCCGATTCCGGCTCGCGCCACCACAACGAGTATTCGCTTTGCAGCGCCGCAACCGGCTGGACTTTGTGGGCGCGGCGAATGGTTTTCACGCCGGCCTCGGACAATCCGAAATGCTTCACCTTGCCCTGCTGAATCAATTGTTGCACCGCGCCAGCGACGTCTTCAATCGGCACGTTCGGGTCAACGCGATGCTGATAATACAAATCAATCACGTCGGTTTTGAGCCGCTTGAGTGAGCCTTCGACGGCGCGTTTGATGTGTTCGGGATGGCTGTCCAAAAGACTCCAGCGTGCTTCGCCCGGTATGGCTGGTCTCCATCCGAACTTCGTGGCAATCACCACTTGATTGCGAACCGGTGCAAGCGCTTCGCCGACCAGTTCTTCATTGATGAGCGGGCCATAAACTTCCGCCGTGTCGAAAAACGTGATGCCGCGCTCGACCGCTGCGTGCAGCAGCGCGGTCATTTCCTTTTTATCTTTTGGTGGTCCGTAGGACCAGCTCATCCCCATGCAGCCAAGACCGATCGCTGAAACTTCCAAATTACTTTTGCCTAGTTTCCGTGTTTTCATATCAGTTTCCTATAATCACATCAATGAACCCAGACTACCTCATGTGGAGAAATCCTTCTCTCGCGATTCTGCGGTCGCTGTCGCAATCCTGCGGGAATTTGAACCATAGGTGGACCGGTTGATTTAACGCCAAGGCGCAGAGATGCGATTACAACGCCTTGTGGACTCCAAGGCTGCTGCGGATTTCCAATCCCGGTGTTGTTGCCAATTTGACCACAAGGTCGGCTACGCTTTTGCGCGAGACCTGTTCTGCGGCATTTTTGAATGGTTCGCCTTTGTGCGTGATTCCGTAGTCAATCTCGTCGCGGTTGTTCAGCCACGCCGGACGCAGGATGGTATAATCGAGGCCGGACGCTTCGATGATGCGCGCTGAATTGCAGTAGGGTTCGAGGATGCTGCCGTGGCGTTCGCCGGGAATTTCGTCGTAGATGCCCATCGAACTGATGAAGATCACACGTTTGATCCCGACTTTCTGCATGGCCCACACGATGCACCGTGCTTGCTGCCCTAATTCACCATCGAGGTTCGCGTAAACGACATTTTGTCCGGCCATCGCCGCTTCCAATTTTCCCACGTCGAGAACGTCGCCTTCGACAATGCGGACGCGATCTGCATGGCCGGATAATCTGAGTCGCCGTGAATCACGCAAATACAGCGTTAGCCGGGTGTCCGGGCGTTTCAGGAACAAATCGGTTGCCACGCGGGCAATCTGGCCGTTCGCGCCGAGGATCAGGATGTTGGTCATGCGATGCGGTGCGCTGGTTCAACGGTCAATCAGCGCCATGTGTTCCGGCGAAAGTCGTTCGCCTTGCACGATGATTTTTGAAAATGCGCCGTCAATCTCGCGAAGCTCGGCGAACATCAGTTCAACTTCCGCCGCGCCAAGATTTTCAACCATGCGCTCGATTTTGCGTGTGCCGGGAATGGGAACAATCCACGGTGCTTGCGCGAGCAGCCAAGCGAGTGCGATTTGCGCGGGCGTCGCCTTTTTGTGTTTGGCAAAAGTGTTGAGAAAATCCAGCACGGGCTGATTGGCTTTCATGGACTCCGCTGTGAAGCGCGGGAACGAAGCGCGCAAATCCGTGGCGGCATCGAACGGCGTCGCGGCATTTACTTTTCCCGTGAGAAATCCCTGACCGAGCGGACTCCACGGCACGAAGCCGATGCCGAGTTCGTCGCACGTCGGCAGCACTTCCGCTTCCGGGTCGCGTGTCCACAGCGAGTATTCGCTTTGAACGGCGGTGATGGGATGAACCGCGTGCGCGCGGCGAATTGTTTTTGCGCCAGCTTCCGACAAGCCGAAGTGCTTCACCTTGCCAGCCTGAATCAACTCCTTCACCGTGCCCGCCACGTCTTCAATCGGCACGTCCGGATCAACGCGATGTTGGTAAAGCAAATCAATCCGGTCAGTCCGCAGCCGTTTCAACGAGCCTTCGACGACTTGCTTGATGTGCTCCGGCTTGCTGTTGAGTTGCGGAAAGTGGGCGAGGTCGAAACCATATTTCGTCGCCAGCACAATCTTGTCGCGGAACGGTGCGATGGCTTCGCCGACGAGTTCCTCATTCGTGAGCGGGCCATAAACTTCGGCGGTGTCGAACAGCGTGACGCCGCGTTCGTAGGCCGCGCGGATGACTTTGATGGCTTCCGTTTTGTCCGCCGCCGGGCCGTAGCCGAAGCTCATGTTCATACAGCCAAAGCCCAAAGCGGAAACTTCGAGGTTTTGTCCGAGTGTGCGTGTTTTCATTTTTGAATCCCTTTGAGCTAAGCGTGATTATTTCTTCGTTCGTTCAGCGTCCGACCAGTTTTTGCAAATGTGCTGGATAACGGTCGCCATGCACTTCGATTTTGGAAGCCGCGTTTTCAATCTCTCGCAAATCTTCCGGGGTGAGTTCGACTGAAACCGCGCCGATGTTTTCTTCGAGGCGGTTCAATTTCGTCGTGCCGGGAATGGGAACAATCCACGGCTTCTGCGCCAGCAACCACGCAAGCGCAACTTGCGCCGGAGTCGCGTTTTTCCGTTTGGCAATCAAGCCGAGCAAATCAATCAATGCTTGATTGGCCTTGAGTGCTTCCGGCGTGAAACGCGGTAACTGGCTGCGGAAATCAGTGCTGTCGAATTTTGCGTTCTCATCAATCTTGCCGGTGAGAAAACCCTTGCCGAGCGGACTGTAAGGCACGAGGCCGATGCCAAGCTCCTCGCACGTCTGTAAAATGCCATTCGTTTCGACGGTGCGCGTCCACAGTGAGTATTCGTTTTGCAACGCCGTGACCGGTTGCACCGCGTGCGCCCGACGAAGCGTCTGCGCGTTCGGTTCGGATAAACCAAAATGTTTCACCTTGCCTTGCTGGATCAATTCCTTCACCGCGCCCGCCACGTCTTCAATCGGCACATCCGGATCAACGCGATGTTGATAGAGCAAATCAATCGTTGCAACACGCAGCCGCTTGAGCGAGCCTTCGACGGCTTGCTTGATATGCTCCGGTTGGCTGTTGAGACCCGCCGCGCCGGGGCGTTTGTCAGTCCCGCTCAAATCAAATCCGAACTTCGTGGCGATGACAACCTTGCCCTTGAACAGCGCGAGTGCTTCGCCGACGAGTTCTTCATTGATGAATGGGCCATAGACTTCCGCCGTGTCAAAGAACGTGATGCCGCGATCCACGGCGGCGCGGAGCAGCGTGGTCATTTCGTTTTTGTCCTTCGGCGGGCCGTAGGAAAAACTCATTCCCATGCAGCCCAGTCCGATGGCCGAGACTTCCAAATTACTGTTTCCAAGTTTGCGCATTTTCATTTTGTATCCTTTCGTTTGGTTAAATGTTGAAGCGACTTTACAGCAAGAAGACAAAGCTGTCGCACGAGGTCTTGCCAGACCTGTTGTGAAATTGCTCGAAAGTGCGTGGCTACCGCTGCTGGCGATATTCGCTCGGAGAAAGTCCCGTTTCCCTTTTGAAAAGTTGAGCGAAATGGCTTGGATTCGCGTAGCCCACATCCAGCCCGATTTCCACGACGTTCTTTTTCGTCTCGCGGAGCAGACGTTTCGCCTCGTCCATCCGCAAATTCATGTGGTAGTGCAACGGCGAAACGCCGGTCGCGTTTTTGAAAAGACGATTGAAATAGAATTTGCTCAAACCTCCCCGCGTTGCCAGCTCTGCAAGATTGAACTCATCGGCGACATGCTCCCTCATCCAGTCCGTAATCTGCCGAACCTTGTAGCCCGGTAGAGACGGACTGCCGCTGCGAGGTTCTTTGACCAAATCGGCGTAGTTGCGGGCGAGAAAAATCGCGATGCTTTGTGCGATGCCTTGCACGAAAAGCGGGCTAGCCTTGCGCCGCATCAACTCGCCGTGCAATTGCGACATCAACACATTCAAGGTGTCGTCGGTGAACGCGGAAGCATCGCGCAACCGGACGAACCCGGCGTCTGCGCCGAATACCTCATCCAATGCGCGTTCAAGCAGCGGCAATTCCAGAAACACCGCCAAAGATTCAAACGGCTCGGCAGTCACCGCCTTCCAGCGGCATTCGTAAGGAGCGCCACCGGTCGTGAGAAACAACGATCCTTTCCTGACCCGATGAGAAATCCAAGGTCTGTTGCCTTCGCGTTCTTGAAAATCCACTTCGCCCGAAATCGTCAACGCAAGGAATGGCTCGCCGACCGACGGAAGCTGCAACGAGTCTACGACCGGCGGCAACGCCGTAGTCCAAGCCTTAACTTCCCGCCACGCTTTGCCTTCACCAACCCGCAACAATTTCCCGCCGACATAGCCTGCGAAAGATTCGGCAGAAGTTGTTTCCGGCACGGCCTTGCTCATGCCGGGAGCGTAGCGTATTTGCCAAACTAAAGCGAGCTGCGGAACTCGGTTGGCGTGACACCG
>DATJOW010000096.1:0-8921 GCA_035506715.1 Candidatus Acidiferrum sp.
GCTTGCCGCGTGGCTCGCGGCTGTCGTCGCCATTGCCGGACCGACCTGGCGGCTGGAGCCGAGTCCTTTCGCCGCCGACGCCACACCGCTGATGATTCTGCTCAAGGCCGACGTCAGCATGATGCAGCCCGATCCTGCGCCGTCGCGCCTGGAACGCGCCAATTTAAAAATCGCCGATCTGGCCGAAGCGCGCAAAGGCCAACCGCTCGGTTTGATCGCCTATGCCGGTTCCGCGCATCTCGTTCTCCCGCCGACGCGGGACACCGCCATCGTCGCCAAGATGGCATCCGAAGTCAGCCCGGAGATCATGCCCGCGCCCGGCGACCGCCTCGATCTCGCGTTGCGCGAAGCGGCTCGCGTGCTCGCCGAGGGCAAGCAAGGCGGCAGCATCGTCGTGCTGGCGGATGCGGTGGACGCTGACCCCGCCGCCCTGGCGGCACTGCGCAAAGATATTTCCATCCCCGTCCAATTCCTCGCCATCAATTCGCCGGAGTCTTCGCAGAATGATTCGTTACGCGCGGCAGCGAAAACGCTGGGAGCGGACGTTGAGCAGATCACTGTCGAAGACAACGACATTGCCGCCATCGTGCGGCACGCGGCGAGCGCGCCGGTCGCCAAACGCGGCGAGCAGAGCGAGCGTTGGCAGGAGGCGGGTTATTGGCTTGTGCCGCTGGTGGGCGTGGTCGTGCTGGTTTCGTTTCGACGCGAGCAAACGACGGAGGTGTCCGCATGAAAACGTTTGTTCTCATTGCGGTCATCACGTGGTCCGGACTGTGGTTCACGCCGGATCAACAAGGGCAGCGGCATTTCCAGCGCGGCGAGTTTGCCGAGGCTGCGAAGGCGTTTCGCGATCCCATGTGGCAGGGCACGGCATGGTATCGCGCCGGGGAGTTTGAGAAAGCCGCTCAGGCCTTTGCGCGTCGCGACACGGCCGAGGCGAATTTCAATCAAGGCAACGCATGGGTGATGCGCGGCAAGTATGACACCGCCATCACTTGTTACGACCAGGCGCTGGAGAAGCGCCCGGGCTGGAAAGAAGCCACCGAGAATCGCGCGCTGGCGGCTGCCCGCCTGAAAATGACCGAAGCCGCCGGTGGCGATATGGGCGACCAAAAGATCGGCGCGGACAAGATCGTCTTCGACAAGAAAGCCAGGAACGAAGGGCAGGACACCGAGGTCGCCGGCGGCAAGGCGCTGTGCGATCAGGAAATGCAGGCACTCTGGTTGCGCCGGGTGCAGACGCGTCCGGCGGATTTTTTGAAGGCCAAGTTCTCGTATCAACAGGCAGCGCGAGCGGAAGGAGGCGGCAAATGAGATCCATGCTCGCCGCCATCCTCAGTGGCGTCATGTTAGCCGTCGCGGCGCATGCCGACGTTGCGCCCGTCGCGGTGCGCATGGCCGCGCCCAAGGCCTGGATCGGCCAGCGCGCCACCTTGTATATCGAGCTGCGCGCACCGGGTTCATTCGTCGGCACCGCCAATTTTGAGCTGCCTCAGATTCCCGGCACGCTGCTGATGAAGATTGGCAACCCCGTGGTGTCGTCGAAGGACATCGAAGGTGCGAGTTGGTTCGTGCAGACCCACGAGTTCGCGTTGTTCTCCCAAAAGGCCGGCGTGCTCGAAGTGCCCGCGTTTCCCGTGACCTTCTCCCGCCAGGAAGGGTTCGTTGGCGCGGCCACCGAGGTAAAGGCGAAGACACCGAGCGCGACGATCGAGATCCAGCGTCCACCGGGCAGCGAGCAGATCGGCTTCCTGGTCACGACCGAATCCCTGGAGGTTACCGAGACGTGGGACCCGCCGCCCGGCCCGGCGAAAGTCGGCGCGATATTCAAGCGCACCATCCTCCAGCGCGCACCGAATCTGACCGGCATGGCGCTCGCGCCCGCCCCCACCACGGCACCCGATGGCATCAAGGTCTATCCCGGCAACGCCGAGACGAAAGACAAACTCGAGCGCGGCGACTTCCTCGGCGAACGCCGCGAGACGATCACGTATCTGCTGCAAAAATCCGGCGCGCTCTCGCTGCCCGCGCTCACGTATGTCTGGTGGAATCCCAAGACGCAAACGCTCGATTCGAAAACCTTGCCGGCGTTGACCTTCGAGGTGGCCGCGCCGCCCGCTGCTCCATCGCCCGCCGCGACCGTAGCTGCCCGGCGGACTTGGCCATGGCTGCTTATCGCAGCACTGGTCGCCGGTCTGGGCGTTTGGCAGCGCCGCCGTTTTACGCGATGGGCAACGCGCTGCTGGGAGAAATTGAATCCGCCGGATCGCGTCGCTGCGCGGCAACTGCTCCGCGCCTGCCGCCTCAACAATCCCGCGCTTGCTGAAATCGCGTGGAACGTCTGGCGGGACAACCAGCCCACCGGGTTTCAGCCGGGTCCTGAGTTGCGCGCTGCCGTCCTCGGTTTGCGACGCCAGCTCTTTGGCCCTGAGTCTGCCGCCCCGTGGCGCGGCGACGGTCTCGCCCGAGCCTTCAAGAAGAATCCGGCCGCTGCCGAAACCAGTTTCGCCCACCGACCGGCATCCGCCTTGCCCGAACTCAACCCGCAAGCCTGACACCTCTTAAATCACAAACATGAAAACCTGCTTAACCGGAGCAAACCGAGAGAAGAGAGAAGAAAATCTCCGTTTCCTCGGTTACCTCCCTTGGCCCGTCGAAGTCGACCGGCGAAGATGGCTGTTCAAATCCGGAAAACCACAATTATGAAAATTTCACGCAAACAAAACCTCATCGTCGCCGCACTGGCTGCTGCCTGTGCCCTGGCGGCATCGACGGCGCAAGCTCAGGACAAGCCGGTCTTTGACAGCCGGCTCACCCTCGCTTCCGCCGACGCTTTTTCCTCCGGCGGCGGCGGCGCGGGGGCCGACCAGACATCCGCGGAGGCGGAACTCGCGATGAAGTTGCAGAATCCCGTCGCCAGCCTTGTCAGTGTGCCGCTTCAGAACAACTGGGATTTCGGCATCGGCCCGGCTGACGCGATGAAGTACACCTGCAACATCCAGCCGGTGATTCCGTTCTCGATCAGCAAAGACTGGAATCTCATCACCCGGACCATCATGCCGGTCATCTATGCCGAGTCGCCGGTGAAGGGCGGTTCTGATCATTCGGGCTTGGGCGACATTACGCAGAGCTTCTTCCTCTCGCCCAAGGCTCCGGTGGGCGGTTGGATTATCGGTGTCGGCCCGGTGGGGTATTATCCCACCGCGACCGATTCGGCCCTCGGCGCCGGCCAATGGGGTGCCGGCCCGACCTTCGTGGTGTTGCAGCAACAACACGGATTCACCTACGGCATGCTGGCCAACCATATCTGGTCGTTCGCCGGATGGGGGGATCAGGCCGTCAACGCCAGCTATCTTCAGCCGTTCTTCACCTATACCACGAAGACGCACACTTCATTGTCCGTGAACACTGAGTCCACCTACGACTGGGAGGCCAGCCAGTGGACCGTGCCCGTGAATTTCATGGTTCAACAGCTGGTGAAAATCGGCAAGCAACCCATCGCCTTCCAGATGGGCTACCGCTACTACGCCGAGAAGCCGGATGGCGGACCGGACTGGGGCTTGCGCTTCACCATCACCTTCCTGTTCCCGAAATGAATAACCGAGTGACAATTGGCAGGTGGCAGGTGGCAACCACGAAATCTCTACGCCGCGTATCCGGCGTTCGGACTTGGTTCCGCCTGTTACTGCTGTTTGTCGCTGCCTTTTCTGTGCGTGCGGCGGGCGATGATCCGAGTAACGAATATCGCACCACCGTGGATATGCATCATCCGATCTCGGGCAACCTCACCGGCGTGGCGGATGTGGGCTATCGCTGGAATCCAGATCTGGACTATCAGACTTACACCATTCTTTGGCCGGGACTCATCTACTCGGCCGCCAAATGGGCGCAGGTTTCCGCCGGCCTGCGCACATTCTTCACCGACAACGAGGGCAGCGCCGACACACTTGAATTGCGTCCCTACGCCGGCGTAAAGCTTTTCCTGCCGAACAAACTCAGTTGGAACATCTACAACGAAACCCGTTATGAATTCCGCGACACGGAGAACACCACGACCCACGGCTGGAGCAGCTATAGCCGGATCCGCAGCCAGTTCGGCGTGGAGGTTCCGTTGGCCTCGCGCGAACGGGCTTGGAATCCGAAGACCTGGTATGGGCGGGCTGACGTGGAGCCGTTCTACCGGTTCGACCAGAACACGGTTGACCCGCTCCGCGTGGAAATCGCCATCGGCCATATCCTGAGCCATCGCGTCCGCTGGGAATTGACATACACCGCGCAGTTCAGCCGCCTGTCGGGAGGCGGTTCATTGGAATTCAACGAAAACATCATCAGTTTGAATATTAAAATTGGCCTAAAAGAGCTGCTGCTCCAGCGGCTCCTGGACCCGCTCCGTGGTGGCTGACACGGCATTGACCAAAGCAACTTGAGAACAACTTGAAGCGATGACCAATACAACATGAACACCACACGCAGCCTAAACCACATCGCCATCGCGCTCGGCGCTGCGGTGGCTTTCACCACCGCCATTGCCCGCGCCGCGGACCCGCTGCCCTCGTGGAACGACGGCCCGGCCAAACAATCCATCATCACCTTCGTCGAGAAGGTCACCAAACCCGGCACGCCGGATTTTGTGCCCGTCTCCGAACGCATCGCCACCTTCGACAACGATGGCACGCTCTGGTGCGAGAAACCCTTGCCTGTGCAATTGTTTTTCGTTCTCGAACGGGTGAGGACGCTTGCGCCGCAGCATCCGGAATGGCAGACCAACGAACCCTTCGCCTCCATCCTTAAGGGCGACCCGAAGGGCTTGATGGCCGGCGGCGAGCGCGGGCTCGTGGAAGTCATCATGGCTACGCACGCCGGCAACACCACCGATGAGTTTGAACAGATTGTGAAGGACTGGATCGCCACCGCGAAACATCCCAAGACCGGCAAACTCTACACCGAGATGGTGTATCAGCCGATGCTCGAAGTGCTCGCTTACCTGCGCGCAAACGGCTTCAGGAATTTCATCGTATCCGGCGGCGGTATCGAGTTCATGCGGCCATGGACAGAGAAAGTCTATGGCATCCCGCCCGAGCAGGTCGTAGGCAGCAGCGTGAAGACGAAGTTTGAACTGCGCGATGGCCAGCCGGTGCTCGTGCGGTTGCCGGAAGTGAATTTCAACGACGACAAGGGCGGCAAGCCGGTCGGTATCAATCAGCACATCGGCCGCCGGCCCATCGCGGCGTTCGGCAATTCCGACGGCGATTTGCAGATGCTCCAGTGGACTGCTGCCGGCAGCGGCGCGCGTTTCTGCCTCTACGTCCACCATGATGACGGCGAGCGCGAATACGCCTACGACCGCAAGGACACTTTGGCCAGGCTCGACAAGGGCCTCGACGAAGCCGCCGCGAAGGGTTGGACCGTCGTCAGCATGAAGAACGATTGGAAGACGGTCTTCCCCGTGCAGTCCGAAATCACCGCCATCGATATCCTGCTGAAACCCGACGCGACGATGCTCAAGCACGCCGCCGCCGACAATGCCCGGCTGCTCGGCGTCTTCCCGAAGGGTTTCGCGCTGGATGCGGAACACACGCCGCACATCACGATGCTCCAGTGCTTTGTCCGCACGGCGGACCTGGAAAAACTGTTTGCCGCTGAAGAAACGGTGTTCGCCGCCGCCAATGTGACGGCGATGAAGCTGGACGCTTTCAAGTATTACTACGCCGCTGCCGGCGCCGGGACAGGCGTCGCCGGCATTTGCGCGAAGCCGACGCCGGAAATCCTCAAGCTGCAGGAAGAGGTTATCGCTGCGGCCAAGCCGTTCATGCAGGAGACCGCCACCATCGGCGCGTTCACGGCCCCGCACGACAATCCGGCCACCGACGCGGCCATGATCCAGTATGTGTCCACGTTTGTGCCGAAGATGACCGGCGCGCACTACAACCCGCACGTCAGCATCGGCGTTGCTACGAAAGAGTACCTCGACAAGATGCTCACTGAGCCTTTCGAGTCATTCACCTTCGCGCCCGCCGGCGCGGCGGCCTATCAGCTTGGCCCGTACGGCACCGCGGCAAAGCAGCTCAAGGAATGGGATTTGAAACGTTAGGCAAAACAACCGAACCGCGAAAGCGCAGCACGATCATGAAGTACAAAAACAAAGCCAAAACCCGCAGCTGTAAAATCGTGACCGCTTTGGCCGCCACCGGTGCGGTGGCCTCCTGCGCCTTCGGCCAGGCGACCAACGCGCCCGCCGCGAAGGACGGCATGATTTCGCTGGTCGGGCTGGAGCCGGCGATCAACTACGCCTTCCGCCGCAATCTCGAATTCTACGGCGACCCCAATACCGAAGGCGGGAACCTGTGGGATCGCACCCAGTTGACCGGCAATTGGGGCGGCCTACGCGATCAAGCGGTCGCCCGCGGAGTTTACCTGGACGCCAGCGTCACGCAGTTTCTCCAAGGGGACGTGTCCGGCGGCAAGAACCAGGGTCCGGCGCGCTACAATGGCAGCGCGGACTACTGGCTGACCGTCGACAGCGGCAAGGCGGGCCTCTGGCCCGGCGGGGCGATCTTTGCGCACGCCGAATCGTCGTGGCAGGCCAACAAGAGCGTCAACGGGGATACCGGCTCGTTGTTGCCGGCCAATTACGACGCCACCATGCCCTCGAACGGCCGCTCCGATAACATCGCCTTGCCCGAACTCTATCTGGCCCAGGGCCTGCCGGGCAATTTGCTGGCCATGGTGGGCAAAGTGGACTTCGCGGGCATCGGCGACCAGAACCTTTTTGCCAACAACGAGCGCACCGAGTTCCTCTACACCGGCCTTGTCAACAACCCGATCCTCGGGTCCTTCCTCCCCTACACGCCCCTCGGCGCCGCCCTCGACTGGGCGCCCTCCAAGGAGCACAACCTGGCTGTGCTGGGCGTCCAGAGCGACGGAAACGGAACCACGGCCGGATTCGACAACTTCAACGGCAACTACGCCGTCGGCAGTCAGTACACGTATTCGCCGACGCTTGCGGGTCATCTGCCCGGCGATTATCATTTCCTCGTGGCGTATTCCACCAAGTCATTCACCGATTTCAACGTGAATTCCCAGGACTTGATCGGGGAGATCATCGGCAAGGTCCCCGTGAGCAAAAAAGACGGCAATTATTGCGCCCTGGCCAGCTTCGACCAATACCTCTGGACCCGGGACGCCAGCGAGACGCCAGCCGATGCGCCCTCCCGCAAAGGCCTTCCGCTGGTCGGCGTCGGTCTCTTTTTCCGGGCGGGCTGGGAACCTCAGGACCGGAACGTGATCGACCAGTTCTACAGCTTCGGCATCGGAGGTTACGGCGGATTGCCCGGACGCGACCGCGACCAATGGGGTCTGGGCTGGGCCGGCACCCATATCTCCGGAGATGTGCGGAACGACCTCAAGGTCCTTGGCCGGTCGGCCAACGAGTTCGAAAATGCCGTTGAAACGTTCTACAACTTCGCGGTGACTCCGGCCATGCACATCTCCCTGGACCTCGAGCTCATCACGTCCGCAGCCCCCTCCGTGGACACGGCGGTGGTGCTCGGAACGCGATTCCAGTTCGACTTTTAAACCTTTTGGACAAAACCGAAATGAATCCATGAAAACGAAAAGAATCAGCCTGGCGACGCTGGCCCTGTTGCCAGTCGCAATGCTCACCCTCGTTTCCTGTTCGTCCACCTCCGAACCACCCCCCGCGGTGGGAAAGGGTTGGTTCATCCCCAACAAAGGCGCTCCGGGCGGCGTGCGCGTTCAAACCGTCAAGCTGGCCGGCACCGTGACTGCGATGGACAAGGCCAAACGCACCGCAACGCTCCTGACACCTGATGGCAAGACAATCATGATGAAGGTGAGTCCGGAGGCCGTCAACTTTGAGCAGATCACCGTGGGCGACCCGATCACCGTCACCGTGGTGGAGCGGATCGAGGAGTCTCTCGCCAAGGAAGGCGCCGCCGCGGGTGCCGGAGCCGCGGCTGGGGCGGCGGAAACCACCCAATACACCGCCAAGGTCATGGCGATCGATCTGGAGAAATGCACGGCAACGCTTCAGTTTGAGGACGGCGAAATAAAGACCGTTCCGATCCGCAACGATGTGGGCTTGAACCAAAGCATGGTTGGGCGACAGGTGATATTTCACGTGACCGATAGGACTGCCATTTGGATCGAGAAACAGGAATGAATTACTGATTACAGATCACGGATAACATGACCACTCCTGAACATGCTCCTGCACGGCTGACCGCCCGGCGGAAAAAGGACGGCGGCGTGCTGGTAGAAATCGCCGGCGACTGGCTGGATCGCTCCTCGTTGCCGGGCATTTCCGCCACGGAGAGCGAACTGTCGAAGGCCGGCGTCAAGGCGGTGGAGTTCGATGCCAGCGCATTGGGCCGCTGGGACAGCGCCTTGATGGTGCGCATCATGGCCATCCACGACCTCTGCGCCAAAGCCAAGATCGAGTTCCGCGCCAAGACACTGCCGGGCGGGCTGGCAAAATTAATTGCGCTGTCGCAGGCCGTGCCGGAAAAGAAAGATGCGGCGCGAAAAGAAGTGAAGTCGTCCTTCCTCGAGCGGGTCGGCGAATCGGGCCTCGAAGTCTGGACCGGCGGCACCGCGATGTTGAGCTTCTTGGGCGAAAGCGTGGTCGCCTCGCTGAAGCTGGTCCGCGGCCAGGCGCAATTCCGCTGGTCCGACACGCTCATGGTCGTCCAGCAATGCGGGCCGGAGGCTTTGGGCATCGTGGCCCTCATCAATTTTCTCATCGGCATGATCCTCGCCTTCGTCGGGGCCACCGAACTGGCCCAGTTCGGCGCGTCCATCTACACGGCGGATCTGGTGGCCATCGCCTCGGTTCGCGAGATGGCCTGCATCATGACCGGCATCATCATCTGCGGCCGTACCGGTGCGGCCTTTGCCGCGCA
>DATJOW010000097.1:0-25357 GCA_035506715.1 Candidatus Acidiferrum sp.
GCGTGGATGCGCGCCACCGGCATGTGCATTTCGTCGGCCAGCTCCTCGGGCGTGGGCTCGCGGCCCAATTCCTGGGTGAGCTGCTTTTGCGCGCGCCAGAGCTTGTTCATGATTTCAATCATGTGCACCGGGATGCGGATGGTGCGCGCCTGATCGGCAATCGAACGGGTGATGGCCTGGCGGCTCCACCAGATGGCGTAGGTGGAGAACTTGTAGCCGCGGCGATACTCGAATTTCTCGACGCCCTTCATCAGGCCGATGTTCCCCTCCTGAATGAGGTCGAGAAAGGACTGGCCGCGGTTGGTGTATTTTTTGGCGACCGACACGACCAGCCGCAGGTTGGCCTCGGCCATGTGGGTCTTGGCCTTGAGTCCGCGGTCGGCGGCAGCCTTCAAATCCTTGAAGACCTTGAAAAACTCCTCGCGCGGCATCCGCACGAACTGTTCAAGCGTCTGGATTTTGGCGCGCTCGGCCTCGATGGTCGTCCGGCGTTCGGCGGTGGTGCGCAGCGCTTCGAGCTCCTGGATGTGCCGCAAGCTCGCCTGGAATTTCTCGTGGATGTTGCCGGCGACGATGATCATTTCCTCAACGACCTTTTGTTTGTAAAAGAACCGTGGAAAGATCTCCTGCAGCTTGAAGCTGAGTTTCTTCAACTCCCGCTGCAATTTTTCCTTGCGGCCCTTTTGCACGGCTTTTTGCCAGGCAAAGTATTTCGCGTCCACCTTCTGGTCGGCGGTGTGCACCTTTTTGATGAGCCGGCGCAGGTCGCGCAAATGGCCCTCGCGATTGGCAATTTTCTTGTCCACGATCACGCGGTCGAAGCGTTCCTTGGGCGGTTCGGACAGCAGTTTTTCGGCGATGGCAATGTGTTCCTTCGCCGTGAACCCGAGGCTGTAAACGATGCGCTTCATTTCCAGCTCGGCTTCTTCGATGCGCTTGCAAATCTCCACTTCCTGTTCACGCGTGAGCAGCGGGACCTTGCCCATCTGGTTCATGTACATCCGGACCGGGTCGTCGAGAATCTCCAGCCGGGCGTCCTCGTCCTGTTCTTCCTGGGGCTGGCTGGGTTCCGGCTGCTTGGCGCGCTCGGCTTCGGCCTGGTCCATGACGATCTCCACGTCCAGGCTCCGCAGCTTGGTCAACAGCGTATCCAGGTCCTCGGGATTCAGATTGTCCGGCAGGACATCGTTGACGTCGTCGTAGGTGATATAGCCATGCTCCTGCGCCAAGTGCAGCAGCGTGCGAACCGTTTCGGTGAGATCAATGGACAACGGAACCGCTGGCGGAGGCGCGGCATGCGGATGGCCGTTGGTCGGCGCCTTCGGCGCGCCTTTCTCGGCAGATACGATCCCGCCGGCGGCCTGGGGTCGGGCTTTCTGCATCTTCAAACTCTCCCGGCGCGCGCTCGAGATGACAAATCGGCGGCGCACCGGCGCGGTCTTCGCCTGGGCACTGCGGCGGCTGCTATTCCGATGATTGCGCGTCCCACTGCTCCGCGTCGCTCGTTTTCTCTTCAACATAAATTAGTTAGACATACGGCGGCCCCTCCTGGTTCAGTGAAACTCTCGTCTGTTCCGCCCGATAAGCCGTGTCGGCATACGATTTTGCCCTCGCCCATTGAACTTCGGGAGAGCACCCACACCAGAAGACCGACGCGGCTTCATGTTAACCCCTTTTACTCAAAACTCAAGAAGAAACTACCACCCATAAAAACTCCCAATACGTTCAATTCCAATTACTTACAATCTATCGGACAATCCCGTTACCAATCTTTAATCGGTTTATTTGGGGTTTCCGACGATTTTGGAGGTTTTATTTGGAGAATTTGCTCTTCCCCCTTTTGAGCATCCAAAAGCCGTTTGGCCTCATCTGGTGTCATTTCCCGGGTGGGTGATGACTGGGCTTGCCCACTCTGGCTGTCTTCCTTTTGGTCCGGTTGACCCGCCGACTGTTTTTGCTGCTTTTGCTGATCCTGGCTGTGCTTCTCCTGCTCGGATTGATCCTGGGCCTGCGCTTGCTGCGGTTGCTGCTTTTGCGGGTTTTGCTGACCGCTGGGTTTCTGCGGTTGCGATTGCTGCTTATCCTGGCTTGGCTGTTGATTGGATTGATTTTGCTGATTCTGTTGATTTTGTCGGTTTTGTTGGTCCTGTTGTTGTTGCTGTTGTTGCTTCAACAATTCTTCCAGTTTCTTTAGTTTAACATCATCCGGATAAAGTTTCCGTCCGCCTTCGACTTTTTCCAGCGCGGCCGGGATGTTGTTGGAAATATAGAACTGCGCCCCGCAGTTGAAAAAGGCGTCCGCGGTTTGCGCGCGCGCCGGAACGGTTGCCAGCACCAGCAATTCAAGGCTGAGGAGGAGTCGCAATTGCATCGATGTCCTTTAAACGTTTGGTGAACTCTTCAAACTGTTTTGCCGCGATCGTCTTTTGCAGCGGCTCCATGATTTCCAGCGCCCGGTGAAATTCCGCGCGCCGCACGGCGGCATCGGCCTCGCTCTTCGCCCGGCGAATGGCTTCCTTGAACTGCTTGATCTGCTCCACGGCATTTTTGACGAAGGCCAGATTGAATGCCGCATCCGGGTCGGCCTTGTCCAGCGCCACTGCCCGTTCAAAGGACTTTTCCGCCGTTTCCAGGCCCGCTTGCAGGCCGTCCAGATCCGCCGCCGCCTTGGCCAGCTGAAACTGCGAGTTGCCCAGATTGTAAAACGCCTTCTGCTGCAGCTTCAAATCCGGCGCCAGCGTCACCGGCTGGAACAATTGCTGCGCCCGGTCAAAATTGGTCGCCCGGTAGGCCGCGTCGCCCGCGTTGAACCACAGCCGCAAATCGTTCGTGCGCGTCTCCGCCAGCCGCGAAAACTCCTGCCAGGCATTGGTGAAGTTCCCCGACTGGTAATCGCGCAGGGCGCTTGCCGGCGAGGCGCTTGCGCTCGTCGGCAACAGCAAAACAGCCATCAGCATCGTCACCGCCGCCGCTGCGACCTTGGACTTGTGACTGCCTGTCGCGCCGGAGTTTAACGGAGGCGGATGGACTTTGGACGCCTTCCGTTCCGGCAGAAACAGTTCCGCCAGCAGCAGGAGGACGGCCGCCGCCAACGGCCACTGATATTGCTCGTGATAACGCCGGATCAGCCGCTCTTTGCCTTCCGACTTGGGCAGGGGCGCCAGGCCCCGTTCGTAGAGCGTGTCGATCGTGCCGGCGCCCCGCAGCGGCAGATAAAAGCCGCCTGAGACGCCGGCAATCTGCTGGAGCAGCGCCTCGTTCAGATGCGACTTCACCGCGTTGCCGTCGGGATCGCGGACCGCGTTGGGATTCAACAAGGCGCCGCCGGTTGTGCCGATGCCCACGGTGAAGATTTTCAGCCCTTCCTTCGCCGCCCGCTGCGCCGCCTCCAGCGCGCCGACGTCATTGTCTTCGCCGTCTGTGAACAACACGAGGGCTTTGTAGCGATTGCCCTCTTTGAAGGCGGTCAACGCCGTGTTGATGGCTTCGGCGACCGCTGTTCCGCCCTGGGGTATGCTATTCACGTCCAGGGCCTGGACGCACTGTTGAAAGGCCGTGTCGTCAATTGTCAGCGGACATTCCAAAAAGGCGTTGCCGGCGAAGGCGACGAGCCCCAGCCGATCGACCGCGGCCTTTTGCATCAGCTCCAGGGCGGCCAGTTTGGCGCGCGTGAGGCGGTCCGGGGCGATGTCCGTCGCCAGCATGCTCTTGGAGGTATCGACCGCCACCACGATGTCCAGGCCCCGCTGCTCGACCTCCTGCAAGTCGAATCCGTGTTGGGGCCGGGCCAGGGCCACCATCAGGAGCGCCACGGCCGCCGTCAGCAGCAGGAAGCGCAGCTTCCGCCGGCCCGGCGAAATCCCCACCGTCAGCGACGAAAGCAACCGTGCTTCAATAAATTGAGTCAGCAACCGCTGCCGCGTCCTCTCGCGCCACCAGAAAAAAAGTCCGACAGCCGGCGGAATGACCAGCAACAGCCATAAAAATTGGGGATGCGCGAACCTCATCTTGAAAGTGCCGATTGCCGATTGCCCATTGCCAGTTGGATTCGCAATTTCGGTATAGGATCCCAACCGAACTGAAAGCCCGCACCAAAACTTTCGCCTTGCGAGTCATCAAAATGAGTCGGGCGATCCCCAAGAACGATGATGCTGGCCGCGTCATTGCCAGGCAAATTCTGCGCAGTGGAACCTCCGTGGCGGCAAATTACCGCGCCAGTTGCCGTGCGCGCAGCCAGGCGGAGTTCATTTCCAAAATCGGCACAGTGGAAGAGGAATCCGACGAAACTGCGCTGTGGCTGGAATTGCCGGTCGAATCCGGCATTATGCCCGTAAAAAAATTGCCTGCGCTGCCTGAGGAGGCCAATGCCTTGACCGCCATCATGGCTGGCTCGCGCAAAACCGCGTCCGGCAAATGATCCGTTAATCGGCAATCGACCATCGGCCATCGGCAATTTTTTCATGGGAGCCTCCTCAACACCGTTTGTCCCAACGCCACTTCGGCCAGCAGCAGCGCCAGTCCCAGGGTGACCAGCCAGGGGAACAATTCATGAAACTGGGCGAACTTGTTGATGACCGCTTCGGTTTTTTCCAGCTTGTCAATCTCGGCGTAGATTTGCCGGAACCGTTCCGCATTGTCGGCGCGATAGTATTTT
Organism: Candidatus Acidiferrum sp.; assembly: GCA_035506715.1. Taxonomy (GTDB): domain Bacteria; phylum Verrucomicrobiota; class Verrucomicrobiia; order Limisphaerales; family UBA11358; genus UBA11358. The sequence goes on from DATJOW010000097.1 coordinate 4,655, forward strand.
CCGCCGGTCAGTTGCGCGATCTTCTGGAGCGTGTCCTCGTCGGGCAGCAGGTCCAGGCGGCGCATCTGGCTGGCAATTTCATCATTGCCGATGCCGATGGTGTACACTTTCACGCCGAGGGCCTGCGCCGCTTCCGCCGCCGTCAGCGGCGCCACCTTGCCTGAGTTGTTCTGGCCGTCGGTCATCAGAATAACGATTTTGCTCTTGGCGTTGAGGCCCTGCAGCCGGTTTAAGGCGGTGGTCAAGGCATCGCCGATGGCAGTGTTGTCCTCGATCATGTGCAAGTGCAGGCGCCCGACGTTTTGCTGCAGGAAATCATGGTCCAGCGTCAGCGGCGAGGCGATGTAGGCCCGCCCGCCAAAAGCCACCAGGCCGATGCGGTCGTTGGGCCGCTCATCGATGAACTGGCTTAACACCGATTTCGCCATGTCCAGCCGGCTGACCCGCTGGCCGCGCAATACGAAATCCGGCAACTCCATGCTGCCGGACAAGTCGATGACCGCGACGATGTCAATGCCGCTGGCCTTGACTTCAGCCCGGCTTTTCATCAACCGCGGCTGCGCCAGCGCGACGATGAACGCCGCCACCACCAGCCACCGCAACGCCGCCAGCACGGCGCCCGCCCGGGAGCGCCGGGCCCGCGTCAAGCCTTCCACCAGCTCCAGCGAGGAGTATAAGAAAGCTGGCGGCCGGCCGCGCCGCCCCTTCAGCCACGCCAGCAGCGGCAGGAGCAGCAACAGCAGCAGGAAATATGGATGCGCAAAGGTCATTTGAGCGCGGACTGCGGAGTGCGGAGTGCGGAATCCCCGGCCATCGCACGATTCCGTGAATTTACATCCGCTGGCTCCATCGCGGGTTCGGTCTCCTCAACCAGACGCAAGGCGGAACCATGCAGCTCGCGCAACTCCCTTTCCCCGGGTTCAAATTTCGCGAACTTCACGAGGTCACAACATTCCAGAAAGTCGCCGAGCTTCTCCTTCTGTTCGGACACCAGCAGGGGAGTGCTTTTCAACTCATGCAAAAATTCCTCGGTGGTGCGCTCCGGCGCGTGAAAGTTGAATCGCTCCTCCAGATAGAGGCGGATCGTGTCGGAAACCAGGATGCAAAACGGCTTGGGCTGGGCGATCAAGGCCAGCGCCGCTGCCAGTTTTTGCTTCGCGCGCACGTGCGCCGGCACGGGCGGCACGGCGGCAACCTGCATCCGCTTTCTCTGCCACCAGCTCCAGGCCAGCAACATAACCGCCAGCGCCGCCAGCGCCGCCGCCAGCCACCCCAGCCATTCCCAACCGCTCGGGATCGCCACCGGCGGCTTGATGTCGCGGATGTCGGTCGCGGTCGAAACCAAAGTCGTTGTCGGAGGATTGGTGGTCATCCGCGCAATCTCCGTTTCTCGCGGTTCTCGAAAAACCGGCCCAGCGCCGCCGAGTAAGGCTCGTCCGTCCGCAACTGGATGGCGTCAATCCCCGACGACCGGAACTGCCGCGCCAGTTCCTCATTCTGCTTCTGCTGGCGCAGGGCGAAGGCGTCGCGGCTGGCAGCAGGGCCGGTGTTGAGTTCCAGTATTTCGCCGGTCTCGGCGTCTTCCAGAATCAGACGGCCGAGCGCCGGCAATTCGAGCTCGTACCGATCGGCAATGTGCACGGCCACGACGTCGTGCCGGCGGTTGGCCATGCGCAGGGCGGTTTGAACGGATTGTGGCAACGGCGAGCCGCTGGAGCGCGGTTTGTCCCAAACCGCAGCCGTTGGTGTACGCCTGGTGGCTGCGAGCTGAGACAACTCGCGCTCCGCGTTGACTAGAAAGTCCGAGATCACGACCGCGATGGCCCGATGCGGCAGAACACGGCCCATGAATTCCAGCGCGTTGACCAGATCGGTCCCCCGCCGCTTCGGTTTGAAAAACAGGACCTCGCGGATGACGCGCAGCACGTGCCGGCGGCCTTTGCGCGGCGGGATGAATTTTTCAACTTCGTCGGAAAACAGCAATAGCCCGACCTTGTCGTTGTTGCGGATGGCCGAGAAGGCGAGCACGGACGCGATTTCAGCGGCCAGCTCGCGCTTCGACTGGCCGCGCGAGCCGAACAACCCGGAACCGCTCACGTCCACGACCAGCATGACGGTCAGCTCGCGTTCCTCGACGAATTTCTTGATGAAGGGATGATTCATCCGGGCGGTGACGTTCCAGTCGATCGCGCGCACGTCATCGCCGGGCTGGTATTCGCGCACCTCATCGAAGTTCATCCCCTGCCCTTTGAAGACGGAATGGTACTGGCCGGCGAGCGTTTCGGTCACGAGCCGGTTCGTGCGCAGCTCGATCTGCCGGATTTTTTTGAGTATTTCGCGGGGAATCATACCAATGCAGATTGGAAAATCATTTTTGAAAAACCTGCTTGGCCTCGGGTGTACCAACGAAGCGCCAGTGCCACGGTTCAAAGTGGACGCCTCGGGGGTTGTTACGCGGATAAGACAATTCAAATCCGAAGCGCGCCGCGTTTTTTTGCAACCATTGGAACGCCCGCGTGTTTTCAAATGGCGGTTCCACGTCGCATGCCGGGCTATCTTCCTCGCCCAGGTCCACCACCAGGCCGGTGTGATGTTCCGAATGGCCGGGACGCCCCACCCAGCGGACGGCGGCATCTTCCGAACCATATTTTGCCACCGCCTTTTGAAACAGCCTTTCCTGATAAGCCACCGTGCGAAAACCGGAAATGGGAATGATGGCCACGCTGTCATTCCGGGCCTGGGCCATCAAATCGTGTAATGCTCGGGCGGCATCCGCACGCAATTTGACCTCCCGGCCGGCTTGACGGTACGTGCCGACAACGACCAATTCACTTTCAGCCGGTTCGGAGAACCGATTCCGGCGAATCTCACCCTTCGGACTTGTCTTGAAGATCTCTTTCGGGATCATTTGAACCACAAAGACGCCAAGGCACCAGGCTTCGTGACTTTGTGCCTTGGTGGTTTAATCATGGAACCGGCAGTTCATCAAAAATCTTTTGGACGACCGTTTCGCTGGTCTTTTCCTCGGCCTCGGCTTCGTAGGTGATGGCCACGCGGTGGCGCAGCACGTCCATGCCGATGCTCTTCACGTCCTGCGGCGTCACGTAGCCGCGGCCTTTGAGAAACGCATACGCCTTGGCCGCCAGCGTCAGGTTGATGGTCGCGCGCGGCGACGCGCCGAGCTGGATGAAATCCTTCACGGCGATTTTGTAATGGTCGGGGTCGCGCGTGGCGCAGACGAGGTCCACAATGTATTCCTTCACCTTGTCGTCAATGTAGATGTCGTTGATGACTTCGCGCGCCTTGAGAATTTCCTTGGGCTCCACCACCGCGCTGGCCGCCGGCGTGCCGGAGGTTTTGGCCATCAAATCGAGAATCTGCCGCTCCTCGGCGCGGGAAGGATAGCCGATTTTCAATTTCAACATAAACCGGTCCACCTGCGCTTCGGGCAACGGATAGGTGCCTTCCTGTTCAATGGGATTTTGCGTGGCCAGCACCAGGAACGGTTCTTCGAGCTTGAAGGTTTGTTCGCCGATGGTGACCTGTTTTTCCTGCATGGCTTCGAGCAGGGCGCTCTGCACCTTGGCGGGGGCGCGGTTGATTTCATCCGCCAGGATGAGGTTGGCAAAGATGGGGCCCTTGCGCGTGCTGAAGCCGCCGGACTGCGGATTGTAAATCTGCGTGCCGATGACGTCAGCGGGCAGCATGTCGGGCGTGAATTGCAGCCGGGCGAACTTGACGTTGAGCGTGGCGGCGAGGGACTTGACGGCCAGCGTCTTGGCCAGGCCGGGCACGCCCTCGAGCAGGACGTGGCCGTTGGCGAGCAGGCCGATGACCAGCCGCTCGGTCAGATAATTCTGGCCGACGATGACCTTGCCCAATTCGTTGAAGAGTGGGCGCGTGAAGGCGCCCGCTTCCTTGACCGCGTCGTTGATGGCAGAAATTCCGGTATTCATATTTTTCAGATTCTACGGACAGATGGACAACAACACCAGCCGGCGTGTTCAACCGAAAATTCAGCGCCACAAGGGGGCGGCGCAACGTGAAGATACCGTGTTATTTATTGAAGCCGGCGGCGGCCTGACGCACCGCGGCCACGTCCCGCTCAATCTGCGCCCGCAGCTCCGCGGCCGACCCGAATTTTTTTTCGTCCCGCAACCGGTCGCCGATTTCCACTTCCAGCTCCGTGCCGTAGAGGTCGCCGCTGAAATCGATCAGGTGCGCCTCCACCCGGAGCTGCGGCACAGCTGAGACTACCGTGGGCCGGAATCCGATGTTGAGCGCCACCCGGCACACCTCGTTTTTAAACGTGGTCCGGCCGGTATAAACCCCGTTCGGCGGCAACACCAGCCCGGTGACGTCAAGGTTGGCAGTGGGGAATCCCAGTTGCTGGCCGACGCGGTCGCCGGCGACGACCCGGCCGGCGATGGCGTACGGCCGGCCGAGCATCTGGCTGGCGGCATCCAGTTGACCGGTGCGGATGGCCTCGCGGATCCTCGTGCTGCTGACCATCTGGCCGTCCAGCGCCACCGCCGCCAAGCCATGCACGCTGAAACCGAGTTCGTCGCCGAGCTCGTTCAAGAGAGCAACGTTACCGCTGCGTCGATGCCCGAAAACAAAATCAGCTCCCACGCAGAGGCTTTGGATGCGCCCGAAATCACGGGCCAGCTGGCGGATAAATGCTTCGCCCGACTGCCTGCTGAATGGCTCGTCGAAATGAATCGGCAGCAGAGCATCGGCGCCCAGCAACCCGATCACGCGCAATTTTTGCGACAACGAATAGATCAGCGGCGGCACGCGGTCAGGCGCAATCACGCTGTTCGGGTGCCGATCGAAGGTGACGACCAGTGCCACGGCATCGTGCTGCCGCGCGTCCGCAATCGTTTGACGGATGACTTGCTGGTGGCCGAGGTGGACGCCGTCAAAAAAGCCGATGGCCAGGCAGACCGGACGGCCTTCGGACTTCAGTTCGTTTGCGGCGCGAATGATATTCATCAAACAGAAAACTCCAATATCCAAGCGCCAAGCACCAGAGAAATCCCAATCCTCAATTTCCCAAGATCAAGCTGGCGCCCGCAATGCTGTTTAATGTTTGAAATTTGGTGCTTCGTTGGAAGTTGGATATTGGGGCTTGGAGCTTTCATGCCGCCGTCAGTTTCAAAAATGGAATCACTTTCTTCTCCAGCTCCGCCAGCGTCCATTTCAACGCATGTTCCAGCTTTGTCGCATCGGCCACGTCAAATTTGCCGGCGACCGTCCGGCGCAGCGTCGCCAGATGCGCGCCGCAACCAAGTTTCTGGCCCAGCTCATGCGCGAGGCTGCGGATGTAAGTGCCTTTGGTGCAGGCCACTCGAAATTGGCCGAGCGGCGGCTCGTAATGGGTGAAGCGAAAGCTGTAAATGTGAATCAGCCGCGGCTCGCGCGGGACCTCGACGCCTTTGCGCGCCAGTTTGTAGAGCGGCACGCCCTTGATCTTCACGGCTGACACCATGGGCGGCGTCTGCATCTGGTCGCCGATGAATTCCGCCGCCGTCGCGTTCAACTGGTTCAGGGTCAGGGGTGGAACGGGCCACGAGCCGGTCAACTCGCCGTCGGCATCGTAACTGTCGGTCGTTTCGCCGAATTTGGCGGTGCCTTCATACACCTTGTCGTCGGACATCATTTTTTCGGACAGCTTGGTGCCACGGCCAAGGACGATGATGAGCAAGCCGGTGGCATTAGGATCGAGCGTGCCGCAATGCCCGACCTTCTTGATGCCAAATTTGTGGCGGATGGCGTCCACCACGTCATGCGAGGTCGGGCCGGCTGGCTTGTCGATCAGGAGGGCGCCGTCGAGCGCGGAAAGTTCTTGCATGACGCTTACCGCGTGGAGTTCAACGCGCGTTTGATGGCGGCGATCACCCGGCGCTGGACCGACAGCGGCTTGCCCGGGATGCGTGCGCCGGCCGCCGCCGGATGGCCGCCGCCGCCGAATTGCGCCGCAATCTCGTTTACGTTCACCCGGTCACTTTTGGACCGCAGGCTGATGCGCGTCAGTTCCGGTTCGAGTTCCTCAAACACGCAGGCCACGACGACCGGTTCGATGGCCCGGATGTGGTCAATCAGGCCCTCGGTATCGTCGCTGGCCGCGCCCGTGCGGCTGAAGTCCGCCTGCTTCAGCCAGAACCAGGCAATGCGGTCGTGGGCCGTGAGCCGGAACTTGCTGTAAACATGCTTGAGCAGCCGCGCCCGGGAAAGCGGATACGATTGGTAAACCTCGTCGCAGATTTTCGACAGGTTCGCCCCCCGCGTGACGAGTTCAGCGCCGACGTGGAAGGTGCCCGGCCGGGTTGTGGGATATTGGAACGAGCCGGTATCCGTCGAAACGGCGGTGAACAGGCAGTCGGCCATCAGCCGGGTGATGGGCCAGCGCGCGACCTTGAGCAAACGGAAAATCAATTCGCCGCAGGAAGGCTCCCGCACGGACACCCAGTTCACGTCAGCATAACGCGTATTGCTTTCGTGATGGTCAATATTCAGAAACATTTTCCGGCGCGCGATGCCTTTGCCCGCCCGGCCCAGGCGCTCGAAGCTGGCGCAATCCAAGGCGACGACACAGTCGAATTTCATCCCGGTCTTGGGTCTTTGAAACAATCCGTCCGGGTCGAGAAATTTATATTTCTGCGGGATGGAATCTTCGTTCCAGCAGGCGACCTTTTTCCCCTCGTTGCGGAGCGCCAGCGTGAGGCCGAGCTGCGAACCCACACAATCGCCGTCCGGCCGGATGTGGCCGACCACGCAGATGGTTTTGCTTTGACGCAGGACCTCGAGAATGCGGTCAATGACTTTCGGATAACTTTTCACGGCTCAATGGCCGTCGCCCGCCGGCGACGTCTTCTCCAGTTCCTCGATGATTTGCAGCACGCGGTTGCCGCGCACGATGGAATCATCGAAGACAAATTTCAGCGTCGGCGTGTATTTCAAGACCACCGCCCGGCCGACCAGTCCCTGAATGCGGCCGCGATGCTCGTTGAGCAATTGGAAGCCCCGCTTTTGCTGCTCGGCATTGCCCAGAATGCTGATGAACACCGTCGCCGACTTGAGGTCGCCGGCCACGTCCACATCGTTGACCGTCACCAGGCCGGCCTCGCTGACGGGAAATTCGCGGCGGACGGCTTCGCCGATTTCACGCTTCAGGAGTTCGCGCACGCGTTGGAGTCGAAGACTAGGCATAAATCAATTTTGAATTTTTAATTCTGAGTTCTGAGTTGAACCCGCCTGGAACTTAAAATTCAAAGCTCAAAACTTAAAATTCGCATCCGTCATAATTTGGCCGCCACCTTCTCGGTCGTGTAGCACTCAATGGCATCCCCCACCTGGAACTCGCTGTAGCCCTCGATGCGGATGCCGCATTCCATGCCCGCGCGGACTTCGTTGACCTCGTCCTGAAACCGGCGCAGCGATTGCATGATGCCTTCGTAAATGACGTCCTTGCGCCGGCGCACGCGCACCTTGCCCTTGACCACGCGGCCGCTGGCCACCATGCAGCCGGCCACTGGCACGCCCTTGGACAATTCAAAAATCTGGCGCACTTCCGCCGAACCGATGACATTTTCCTTGATCACCGGCTCCAGCAGGCCGGCCATGGCCTCCTTCACCTGGTCAATCAACTCGTAAATGATCGCGTACAGTTTGATCTGCACACCTTCCCGCTTCGCCTTCTCCGCCGCGGTGCTGTCCAGCCGCGCGTGGAACCCCAGAATGACGGCCGATGAAGCGGAGGCGAGGGCAACGTCATTTTCGGTGATGGTGCCGACGTCACTGTGCAGCACTTCGAGCGAAACCTTGTCGGACTCGATTTTCTTGAGCGCCTCGACGATGGCCTCGACCGAGCCTTGCGTGTCGGCTTTGACGACGACCTTGAGCACCTTGCTCTGGGCCGCCGCCAGGGAGGCAAACAAATTTTCCAGCGTGACCTTCGAGCGGTTTTCCAGATCCTGGGCCTTGGTCTCAAACGCGCGCTGCTCGGCCAGTTCGCGGGCGGCTTTCTCGTCTTCGACCACGCTGAATTCCAGGCCGGCATCCGGCACGCCGTTCAAGCCCAGCACCTTCACCGCGACGGATGGCCCGGCTTCCTTGAGCCGCTGGCCTTCCTCGTTGATGAGCGCGCGGACGCGCCCGTAAAACTCGCCGCACAGGAGAATATCGCTGACGCGCAGTGTGCCCTTGCGCACGAGCACCGTCGCGGTCGGGCCGCCCGGCTCCACGCCGGATTCGATGACGTTGCCCTTGGCCCGGCGGTCGGGGTTGGCCTTGAGTTCGAGCAGCTCCGCCTGGAGCAGGATCATTTCCAACAGCTTGTCCACGCCCTGCTTGGTCAGCGCCGAAACATCCACAAAAATCGTGTCGCCGCCCCAGTCGTCAGGCACCAGCCCCTTGTCCTGCAACTGCTGGCGGACTTTCATCGGATTGGCGTTCGGATGATCGCACTTGTTGACGGCGACCAGGATGGGGACCTTGGCCGCCCGGGCATGATTAAGGGCTTCGAGCGTTTGCGGCATGACGCCGTCATTCGCCGCGACCACGAGCACGACGATATCGGTGACGTTCGCGCCCCGGGCCCGCATCGAGCTGAAGGCGGCGTGACCGGGCGTGTCGAGGAAAGTGATTTGCGCCAGTTCCTTTTTGCGCTCCGGGTGCGGGACCGAAATCGTATAGGCGCCGATATGCTGGGTGATGCCGCCGGCTTCGCCCGCCGCCACGTTTGCCTTGCGGATCACGTCCAGGAGTGTCGTCTTGCCGTGGTCAACGTGCCCCATGATGGTGACCACCGGCGCGCGCGGCTTAAGCTGCTCGGGCTTGTCCTCGACATCAAGCTCCACCTTCTTGACGGGCGCGTGGACCACGCCGCCGCCGCGCTCGCGCTTTTCCACTTCAAACCGGAACCCGTACTTGGCGCAAAGCTGCTGGGCGATCTTTTCGTCGATGGCCTGATTCACGCTGGCGAAGACCCCCATCTCCATCAAATCGGCGATGATCTTGAACGGCTTCTGTTTGAGTTGCGCGGCGAGTTCCCGCACAACGATCGGCGGCTTGATGACGATGATTTCGCCGGTGGCCGGAGCGACGAATTTGGGCTGCGCCGGGGGGGCCTTGGCCGCCGGCTTGGCGGCCGTCTCCCGGGCGGGCGCTGGCGCCATCCCCAGACGCCCGCCGGGCAGGCGGGCGGCCGGTTTGGGTTCCGGTCTGGCCGGGATGCCCGGACGCGATGGCGGCAACTTGACGGGAGCAACCTTGTCGACACCGCGCGGCTGCGGGCGCACCGGCAACTGAATGAACCCAACCTTGTCGCCGATTTTCGGGCCGGGCGGCTTGGGGGGTGGCGGCGGCGGCTTGGGCGGTTCAATGACCGGCGGCGGAGCCACTTCAACTTTGGGCGGCTCTTCCTTGACCTCCGGCTTGGGCGCTTCCGGCGGAGGAGGCTTGATAACGACAATGGGTTCGGCGGGGGCGGTTTTGGGGGCCGGCGGCGGTGGCGGGGCGAGCTTGGCGGCGATCTCGGGGTGTTCCTTGCAGAGTTCCTCTTCGAGGTACTCGGCGCTGATTTTATCGAGCGAACTGGACGGGACCTTGGCGGCGGCAATGCCCAGCGACTTGGCTTTGGCGAGAATCACCTTGTTCTCCAGGCCAAGCTTCTTCGAAATGTCGTATATCCGAACGGGCATAAATGTCTTTCTTCAACCAACTGAGCCGGTCGCCGTTCCGGCCCGAACTGTTTCCGGCGGCATTCATCAGGCCACCGCAGTCGCGGATTCACTTCCGCCCAACTGGATTTTTCGGCTTTCCGCCTCGGCCCGCACGGCCTTCAAAATGTCCGCCGCCCTTTCCCCGATTTGCGGAATGCTGCTCAAATCACTTTCGTCCGCCGACAACAAATCCTCCAGCCGCGTCAACCCGGCGTGCACCAGGGCATCCGCCTGCTCGGGGGAAACGCCTGGAATGGCCGCCAGCAACCCGACCGCCTCGGCCACCTTTTCCTCGAAACCCTTGGTCACCACGACCTCCGCGTCGATGTCCACCTCCCACCCGGTCAATTTGTGCGTCAACCGCGCATTCTGGCCGCGCTTGCCAATGGCGAGGGACAGCTGATCCTCGGCCACCATGATCTTCACGCGCTTGCGCGCCTCATCGATTTCAAAGCTCTTGAGCTTCGCCGGTGACAGCGCATTGGTGATGAACGTCCGGATGTCCGGCGACCATGGAATGACGTCCACTTTTTCATTGTTCAATTCGCGGACGATGTTTTTCACCCGCTGGCCGCGCATGCCGACACACGCGCCCACCGGGTCCACTTTGCTGTCCCGCGAATACACCGCCATCTTGGTGCGGAAACCTGGCTCGCGCGCCACGCCCTTGATCTCAATGGTGCCGTCGTTGATTTCCGAAACCTCCAATTGGAACAGCTTGACCACGAACCGGGGGTCGGCGCGGGACAGGATGATTTCCGGCCCGTGGGGCCCCTGCTCCACCGCTTTGACGTAGCAGCGGATGCGTTCGCCCACCTGATATTCCTCGGTGGGCACCCGCTCGCGATTCGGCAGCAGCGCCTCGTACTTGCCCAGGTCCAAAATCACGTCTGACCGCTCAAACCGCCGCACCGTGCCGCTGACGATGTCGCCCACGCGATCCTTGAATTCGGTGAAAATCAGCGCCTTTTCCGCCTGCCGGATTTTCTGCATGAGCGCCTGCTTGGCGTATTGGGAGGCGATGCGGCCGAAACCCGTCGGGGTCACTTCCTTTTCGATCTCGTCGCCGACCTGCGCGTCCGCCTTGAGCCGGCGCGCATCGAACACGGAAATCTGGTCATGCTTGGAAATAACCCGGTCGGAAACGATGAGCTTGGCGAACGCCTTGATGTCGCCGTTTTTCTGGTCGATCTCGACGCGCAATTCGCGCGCCGGGCCGACCGCCTTTTTGGCGGCTGACAACAAGGCTTCCTGGACCGCGCCGACCAGGACATCGCGGTTGATGCCCTTTTCGCGCTCCCAGAACTCCAAAACTGCCAAAAAATCTGCATTCATATGCTCAACGCTGCGTCCGTGTCCGGCGAACAAAAAAGTCGGCAGATATGCATCTTCCGACTTCGCGCGCTGGTTGACCCAGCAAACTTTACCATTCTTAAGCGGTTAGTTTAGAATGTTAATTGGAACCCGTCAAGCGCAAACAAATCCGCGTCATTGCTTGATAAATTGCGGGTCAGCCGGGAACTGTCACGCCCGCCCGCTTTGAACTTTCCCTGACCCTTGCCGCCGGTGGAGGATCGCGGACCTCCGGTTTTGACCGGTCACGGCCAGACTCGAATGCGCGGGTATATGGCCCATAGCCGGCCGCGGCTCTGGCCGACCCTTTGTGCCTTCGAGCGCCACTCCTGCGTGGACCAAACTGCACCATCCGGCATTGGGGGCGTCGACCAAGGCCGATTGCGGCAGCTGATTCCGGCGAGCTTGCCTTTCGGTCACTTTTGTCTGAGGCTGGGCGCCATTGCTTCAAATCATCTGATCGCAAATGACTGCAACGCGTGTCTTTCCATTGCCGATGAGATATTGGGCGGTGACCGGCCTGACGGTTTTGTCTTCCCTCCGGGGATTCGGAGCCTTGTCGCTCACCCATTCGCCCGGCAGGGATGACTTCATCATCGGCGACGGCACTCATGCTTTATCCGTCCTCGTGGAAACCAACGCCGCACCGGCGGTCAGCCGCGCGGCGAATGACCTGTTGGACGATTTGGAGCGGGTGACGGGTACCCGGTCGAAACGCATTTCCGGAACAACGGGTGAAACGAACCTCGTCCTCATCGGCACCCCCGGCCAGAGCGAATTGGTCGACCGGCTGGTGGCGGAGGGAAAACTGGATGTAACCGGCATCCGGGGCCAGTGGGAGAGCTATGTCCTGCAGATGGTCAAATATCCGCTACCGGGGGTCGAACGGGCACTAGTCATCGCGGGCAGCGACCGGCGCGGCACGATCTACGGCATCTATGAATTGTCGGAACTCATCGGCGTCTCGCCGTGGTATTGGTGGGCCGACGTGCCGATCCCCAAAACCAAGACCGTCGCCCTCCACGGTGACACGCTGATGCAGGGCCCGCCGGCGGTGAAATATCGCGGCCTTTTCCTGAATGACGAGGACTGGGGCCTGCGGCCGTGGGCGGCCAAAACTTTCGACCCGGAGACGGGCAACCTCGGTCCCAAAACCTACGCCCGGGTTTTCGAGTTGCTGTTGCGGCTGCGCGCCAATCTGCTCTGGCCGGCCATGCATCCGGATACCCGCGCTTTCAACTTTTATCCGACGAACAAGGAACTCGCCGACGCCTACGGCATCGTGATGGGCTCCTCGCATTGCGAGCAGATGTTGCGCAATAACGTGGACGAGTGGGCGCGCGATGGACAGGGCGATTACAATTTCGTCACCAACCCGGACGGGGTCCTGAAATACTGGGAGCAGCGTGTCCGTGAGAACGGCCGGTTCGAAAACAGTTACACGCTGGGTATGCGTGGGATTCACGATTCCGGCATGCCCGGCGGCGGCACGGCCCGCGAAAAAGCCGAACGTCTGCACACCATCATCGCCGCCCAGCGCGATCTGCTCGCGCGGCTGGTCAACACCAATGTCGCCCAGGTGCCGCAAATCTTCTGCCCTTACAAGGAAGTGCTCGAGTTGTACCGGCTGGCGCCGGACATTCCGGATGACGTCACCCTGGTCTGGCCGGACGACAACTACGGCTATGTCCGCCAGTTTTCGGATGCACGCGAACGCCGGCGCCGCGGCGGCGCGGGCGTTTATTACCACGTCTCGTACTACGGCCGGCCGCGGGATTATCTCTGGCTCTGTTCCACGCCGCCGGCGCTCCTGGCCGAGGAAACGACCAAGGCCTACGAGTACGGCGCGGACCGCGTCTGGATGCTGAACGTGGGCGACTTGAAGCCGGCGGAACTGGACATTGAATTTTTCCTGAGGCTGGCGTGGAACCCGCAGGCGTGGACCGGCACGAATACGTATGAGTTGCTGGAGCAGCAGCTCACGCGCGATTTCGGCCCAGCCTTTGGACCGGAACTCACTTCCATTCTGGCGGAATACTACCGCTTGAATTTTCAGCGCAAGCCGGAACACATGGCATTCCGGACCAACAGCTTGTTTACGGCCGACGTAGCGGCACAGCGTTTGAAGGCATGGCGAAAACTGTCCGCCCGGGTGGAGGCCGTTGAGCAAAAGCTGTCGCCGGAAGCACGCGACGCTTTTTTTGAGCTGGTTGGTTATCCCGTTAAAGCAGCCGCGGCCATGAACGAAAAATGCCTCGCCGGCTCGGCGGCAGCCGCAGAGGAAATTCACCGGCTCACCGACATTTACAACCACCAGACCGCCGGTGGCAAATGGCGGAACATGATGTCGGACAACCCGCGCGGCCAGGTGGATTTGGGAGTACCGGCGATGGACCGCAGCGGCGACCGGCAGACCGCCGAATTGGCGGTGACAAACGGTCCATCCGGCTCTCGGTCAGAAGCTGCCACGATGGACGGCACCGATTTTGCGGAGCGTGATCAGTGCGTGGTCATGGAGGCCGAACACGCGTCGGCTTTTGTTTCGGGCAAGGACACACGCTGGCGGAAAATCACCGGGCTCGGCTACAACGGAGAGGCAGTGGCGGTTTTTCCGACGCGGGTGCCGGTTTGTGCCACGCGGGAGAAAATTTTGGCCGAGGCGCCATGCCTGCAATATAAAATCTGGATCAAGCATCCCGGTGACTGGAAATTCACCGTGCGCGCCTTGCCGACGTTTTCGGTCGAAACGGGCCAGCCGCAGCGGTACGCCATCGCGCTGGATGACGAGCCGCCAAAAATTGTTTCATTGCCGTTTTCCCAGAGCGAGACCGACCGGCAATGGCAGGAAAATGTCTTGCGCAACGCGGCCTTGACTTCAACGGTTCTGAAAATTGCCCAAGCCGGCCGGCACACGTTAAAGGTCTGGATGGTGGACCCGGGCATTGTGCTTGACACCATAATTGGCGATGGTGGCAATTTACCGTTGGGCTATGTTTGGCCCCCGGAAACCCGAAGCTCCCCGACAAGCCCGTAGTCGTTTGTCGCCAGGGCGGGGTTGCCAGTATTATGAACATCCATTTCTTCGCCCGGCTTTGCGTCGCCCTGCTGATGACGACGTTCATGTCCGGCCAGGCATCGGCTCAAACCGGGAATTTCAACGCCAAAACGGATACGCCGGCCCCTGCCCCCGATCTGACCAGCAATCCGGTCCCCGCCGCGGTCAGCCTCAATCCCGCGTTGCCCAGCATCTTTATCGCCGGTGACTCCACCGCCGCCCGCGCAAACGGCACGAACCAGCAGGGTTGGGCCAAACCGTTCGCGGACTATTTCGACAAGTCCCGGGTGAACATCGTCAACCGCGCCCGCGGCGGCCGGAGCAGCCGCACTTTCATCACCGAAGGCTTGTGGAATGAGTTGCTGGCCGAGGTCAAACGTGGCGACCTCGTGTTGATCCAGTTTGGCCACAACGACGCCGGCGCCATCAACGACACCAACCGGGCCCGCGGCTCGCTGCCCGGGCTCGGCGAGGAGACGCAGGAGATTGACAATCTGTTGACTAAAAAGCATGAGGTGGTTCACACCTACGGCTGGTATTTGCGCCAGATGATTGCCGATACCAAGGCGAAAGGCGCCACACCGATTGTGTTGTCATTGACCGTGCGCGACGTTTGGAAAAACGGCCGGGTGGAGCGCGGGTCGGGCCATTACAGCCAGTGGGCCGCCGAAATTGCCAGGGCCGGGCATGTCCAGTTTATCAACGTGACTGAACTGGTGGCGGACCAGTTTGACGCGCTGGGCGAGGACAAGGTGAAGGCGCTGTATCCGCGCGACCATACTCATTTTAATCTCGCCGGCGCCGACCTGCACGCCGCCGCGGTGGTTTCGGGATTGAAAGGGCTCAAGCCCAGTCCCGTCGCCAGGTGGCTTTCGGCCAAGGGCGAGGCGGTTGCTTTTGACCGGTTTGGCTGGTTGAACCTGCCGCGGCCCGCCAACCCCGCGCTGCCCACGCTGTTCCTCATCGGCGATTCCACCGTCCGCAACGGCCGCGGCGACGGTGCCAACGGCCAGTGGGGTTGGGGCGATTACCTCGGGCAATATTTTGATCCGGGCAAAATCAACGTGGTCAACCGCGCCGTGGGCGGCACCAGCAGCCGCACCTATCAGACCGAAGGCCACTGGGATCGCGCGCTCGCGTGGGTCAAGCCGGGCGATTTTGTCATCATGCAATTCGGCCATAATGACAACGGCTCGCCCGAGACCGGGCGCACCGCGATCAAAGGTATCGGAACTGAAACGCTCGCGGTGGACAATCCCACCAACCACCAGCACGAGCTAGTTCTGACATTCGGCGGCTATTTGCGAAAATACATTGCCGACACGCGGGCCAAAGGGGCCACGCCCATCGTTTGCTCGCTGGTGCCGCGCAAGCTCTGGAAGGACGGCAGCATCGTTCGCAACCGGGATACCCATGCCGGCTGGGCCGAGCAGGTGGCCGAAGCCGCGAACGTCGCTTTTGTGGATCTCAACGAACTCATCGCGCAGCGCTACGATGCGTTAGGCCCGGAAAAGGTGAATCCGCTGTTCGCCGATGAACACACGCACACTACTGCCGCCGGAGCCGAACTGAACGCGCAATGCTTCATCGCCGGCCTGAAAGCGCTCACCAACAATCTGCTGGCGCCTTATCTGCGTGACCCGAAACCGTGAATGCCAATTTGTTTTTGGATCAGCCCACTTGCGCCGGTGGTTGCCGCAGGGTGACCCGCGCTCCACAATGAGGACAGGCAATGCTTTCTCCAACACGACTCAAGGGAAAGGCAATTTTTTGCCCGCAATGGGAGCAGACATTTTTCGTGTAGTCGTCAGCCGGTAGCGGTTGTTGGGGAGAAACGGGTTTTGGTTGTGAGAGTTGCGCCCGGCTCTGCTGCCATTGCTTGAACCAGGCTTGCTGCTTGAGCTGTTGCGCTTGACGCCAGGAAGAATGCCAGAACAGAATGAGAAACACGGTGCTGGTGACCATGAGACAGAGTTGAAAGATTCTCCATCGGGCATCCACAGTTTCCGGCTGTAATTGTAGTCTCCATCCGATGAAGCGTTCCGCGTTCGGCAAGGCGGATGGTTCCACCAAATGGACTCCGGCGTAGTACACCAGATGATTCAGTCCCACCCACAGTGCAGCCAGGAGCCGGAGCCACAAATCACGCGCTGCAAACAAATAGGTCGCTACAGCCACATGCAACAAGCCGCCAACAACCAACAACGCGCGGTTGGTAAGCCCCAGCAACGGGTCGCGCCAGCCAAGCCACCAATCACTGCTGTTTCGCGTCGTCCACCAGGTGGAAAGCAGAAAAAGGCCGATTAAAGCAAGTACCGTTGCCGTCAAGTAGATGTACCCGCTGACCCAATAATGGAGTGGACTGGCACTGGTTTTGTCGTCTCTTTTGTTCATCAGTTCATTGCGGCCAGTCATCGCCAGCCCAATTCCTGAAATTGACCAGTCCATGCTTGGGCCCCGGAAATTTTTTGTCTTCGAGCGAGGACACCAAGACGCGGGGCGCCACCTGCCATTGATTGCCTTCGAGCAATTCGGCTTGTCCGGCATCGTTCAGGCGCGCGGCGATTCCCACCGAACGCAACGTTGCCACGTAGATGCGTTCAAAACCGGCGTCGTCCGTCATCTGCTCGGTCCAGATGGTTTCGACGCCTACTCGGTAATCATAGCTCGGATCGATGCCCACCCGCTCCCGCAGGAACCGGACAACAATTTGCGCCGCTTCGATTGGATCGGTTTCATGGCGAATGCGCGGACAGAAGTTTTCCCAAAGTGTGCGCCGCCAATTCACTTCCGGCAACGGCAGAACGGCAGTCTCCGGTGACAGAACGTATTCCCGAAAGGTTGCGTCATCCAGATTCGGATAAAACTGATGCCGCTGCAGGTCCGCCAACTCCAGATGCATTAGCCACGGCGCCAGCGGCCGGCCCGGAGAAAATGAGTGTTGGATGAGGTAATCAAAATCGTTCCGCAAACGCGCTTCGATCAGGTAGTTTCGCGCGATATCCACGACGTCTTCGTTCGCCGGCACTCGGGGCAAAAACAGATGAAGAGCCGTGACTCCACACGCCACAGTGGCACTCGTCACTGCCAGAATTTTCAGAATCATGCTGCTTCGACTCACAGATGCACGGGGAGCGCACGCGCCTCGCGTGCTCCCGATCGCGCCCTCGCGATCTGGCACAACGCGCGCCTCCGCGCGTAATTCTGTACTCTCAGCAGCAGCGCGCCGCCAGCGCCAGAGCAAAACGAGATTTCCAATGACAAGAACAACTGCCGTCCAAAACCTCCAATAAAACCGAAACGCGAACCAATGCCACTTTTCAATCGGCGGATCAAATCGGTGAAGGTGCATGATTTCGATGGAGCCGAGTATGTTTGGAAGGCAAAGAGCGAGAATGCTCCCGGCGGAGAGTACGGCCGTCATGATCAGGATCGGCTTCGCGGTTTTCAGTCGTCCGGCGGACACGAGTCGCCAGGCCAGCCAATTCACGAACGGCCAGGCGGCATAAATCCATGCGCCTGACCAGAACGTCCACGCTTGCCAGAGGCTTGTTTCCGGGTGGTAGGCAATCTCGTCAATCGTGTAGTGAGCCACCATCAGGACCACCGCCACCGCCAGAATGAAGGCGCGAAAACGCGCGGGCGACTTCTCTTCCAACGCGTTTGCCCAGGCGGTCCATCCGGCGCTCGTTGCTGGAATTTGTTTCGGCATGGGAATCAGAGAGGCTTCGACAACGCGGGGGGTTTCGTGTTCGGGTCAAAGGGCTGACGGTCTTCCAGATTCAAGATCACCTCCTGAGTCTGGTCCGAGCGGACCTGCACCCATCGCCAAGTTTCCTCACCGAATTGGTGACGCGAAAAAGGAAACGGATACTTGGCGCTGACCGCCGCTTCCTCCGGCGGGAGCACAAAAAACAGATAGGGATACTGAGCGCTTCGGCCAAGCGTCAGCCGGGCTTCTCCGTTGAGATCCGTGCGAGCCAAAGCCATATAGACCAGTCCTTTGACCGTCGGAAGTTTAATGCCGACCGTCTGGTCCGGCGCGGGAATTCCGTGATTCCGCACCTTGATGACTACGTCCACGCTGGGATAGATCAGGCTGATGGTATTGGTGAAGGAACTCCAGCGGCCGACACCCAGGCCATCCCAAACTCCGCGGTCGCCGGTCGGCGCAAGAATTGCCGTTTTGGGAACGCGCATTACCCAGTCGTTGTCGAAGGCGCGGTCCCCCGCGCTCACATCAATCTCATGCCATCGCTGATCCTCGGCGCTCCAAATTTCCACGCAAAAGTGTTCGCCCAGGGAATTCTGCCAAAGCACGCGCGTTACTCGTTCAGCCAGGCCCACCGACCGCGCAATCGCCGCGTGCATGATACACAGCCCAAGGCAGCCGGCCCTGCCCGCATCCAGGATTTTCAACGGAGCAAGCTCATTGTCCGATTCCTGCAAATTGAACGCCACTTTTTCGTTCATCAGCTTCCATACCTTGTCGCTTGCCTCCTGAGTCGTGCGGCAATACTTTACCTCATGCCGGGCCAGTCGGTTGAGTAGAGGACGCCACGGCTCGATTTGTTCCTGGAAAAATCGGGAGCCAGCGACGTATTTTTCAAAGATGTCGAGCGGCGTGTTGTGGCACCAAGGATAGGTTCGTCTGGCCTGCCATGCCAAGTGGACATTGCTTTTCAAATAAGAAGCCTGCACATGGGCCAGGTCATAATCCTCCAACCCGCCAATCACCATCATCAGCGTTCGCCGTTCAGGTTCGTGTGACGCAACAACCGCTTTCCACAATTCCCGCCGATTTTGTCCGGCCCGCTGCATAGCGAGATTGAACCGCTGGCGTTCCGCATCATTCAAACGGCAATCGCGAAGCGTGGCCGTGTAGTCTGCCAATGGCAGATGTGCCCGGCAATACTCCGCCATTTCGCGGAAAACGACAGGCCGGTCCAAACCAAAATCATGTCCGGTGCCGCGCAAAACGCGCAGATTTACGGAAACACCGTTTGTTTCCAGCAGCGCAGCCAAACGCCTGGTGTCCTCCAGCGGAAACACCGTGTCGTTATCGCTGTGAACCAACAGAACCGGAAACTTGAAACTTGAAACTTGAAACTTGGAACCTAATTCCTCATCCCACCCACCGGATAATCGGACGTACAACTGAGGCTGAACTCCCGGATGATTCAAAAGAAACCACAGCGTCCGTTGCGCGCCCATACTCATTCCCAACCACGCAATCGCATTGCTCTGCGCCCAGGACTGACGCTGGACAAAATTCTGAAGTGCCAAGAACTGTTCGTCGAATGCCGCCGGGTTGGTTTGATCGTATTCAATCCCCACAGCGGCCAGCCCAAGTTCGGCGATCTGGCGCAACGATTTGCCGTCCTTCATCAGGTTGTCTGACCATCCGTGAACGTAGATCAAGACAGGAAATGTGGCGTCCGGTTTGGGCAACACGGCAATCGCTTTTGTCTTTCCGAAGTGCGGAGTATTCACCGTGAATTCGATCCGGCGGAACGGGTCACGATGGGTTTCCCAAGCCATTGCCAGAAGCAGGCACAGCAACGCCACAATTGGCACGCCAATCCTGTAATTCACATAGCGCACGATTCGTTTCTTTCTTCCTTCTTTGTTGAACCGTGCCCTTCTTCATTCTGAATTCTTCCTTCTACCTTTGCGTCCGCCCTCCCCAGCTCCAGTAAAATCCAGAACGTCGCCGCCGTGGGCAGCTCGAACAATCCGCCGTCAAACCAGAACCCCACCAGCAACACAATCGCCCCAGCGCGGCATGTTGCTCCCAGCCAATCAGAGGGTGGAAGATTGAGGATGGCGGCTGGTACTATTCCCTCTTCGCTCCCGGAGGGAAGGGAGAGGGCCGGGGTGAGGTGACAGCGATTCCAACCTCCGCGTTCCGCACTCCGCGTCAAGCAGATCCAAAAATACATGCAAAAGCAAACCAACGCCGGAACCCCCAGCGTTGCGCCGAGCATGAGGTAATCATTCATTTGGACCGCCGCACTCTCGGTCAACCGAGGTGACAAATAGTAATGTTCATACAATTGTTCCGTCCGGTTCCAGCCGGCGCCCAGCCATGGATGCTGCGCCGCGATTTGCAGCGCACCTTCCCAAGCAACGATACGATTGCGCCACGAAAAATCATTCACATTTGCCACGGAAAACGCCCGCCGCACAGGCAGCCACTCTGCCCACCGAAATTGCCAGAACAGGATAACGAGTACAGAAACAGTGACCACGGACAAAGGCAGCCAATTTCTCCGCAACCAGAATCTTAAAGCTGAAAACTGAAAACTGAAAACTTGGGCTGCCAAATAGACAAGACCGCACAACGTCGCTATCCACGCTCCCCGGCTGAAACTGTGCAACAATCCGCGCCCCATCAGGATGGCAGTAAGAAGGAACGAAAAGGCGTAAATTACTTTCCGAAGCTGGTCTCTTTTTTTTGTCTGACTGAAAACTGAAAACTGAAAACTTGAAACTGCGCTGCCTGTGGCCAGCGCAAACCCCGTTCCCATGAGCAATCCAAAGATGTTCGGATTATCCCAAGGGCCGTCC
>DATJOW010000098.1:0-15838 GCA_035506715.1 Candidatus Acidiferrum sp.
GTTGATTCCGTTGGCCTGCGCGGGCCCGCTCCCGGTTCAGGCACAGGATTACACCGTCACCAATCTCGTGGCCGATGTGCCCGGGGCGGCAAACCTCGACACCAACCTGGTGAACGCCTGGGGTTTGGTGGTCCTGTCCCAAAATAAACTCATCGTTAACGCCAACGAAAACAGCATCGCGGGGTTGTACGGGACAGACGGACAACCGGCCGGCAGCTACCTCGCGGTGGACTCAGCGCCCAGCGGACTGATCTGGAATCACACCCGTGGCTTCAAGGTTTCCGACGGTGAGAAATCGCGCCCCAGCACCCTGATTTTTGTCACGGAAGAGGGGAAGATTCTCGGGTGGAACGAGGATTTTGCGGATCCCACCGCCGTCGTCGCCGTGGACAATTCCGGATTTGACGCCGTTTACAAGGGGGTAGCCATGATCGGCAACCGCCTGTTTGCTGCCGACTTCAAAGGCGGCGTCATTGATATTTACGATTCGAAATGGAACTGGCTGGGCGCCTTCACGGATTCTCACGTGGACGAGGGATTCGGGCCGTTCAACGTGGCAGCCGTCAACGGGCTGCTCTACGTGACCTTCGCCAAGCGCCTGGCGCCGGATTTCCATGATGACGAAGCCGGCCCCGGCAATGGCTTTGTGGACGTGTTCAATGCCAACGGCCGTTTCCTGCGCCGGCTGGTGTCGCACGGTGTTCTCAATTCCCCGTGGGGCATCGCCCAGGCACCCGCGAAATTCGGACGCTTCAGCAAGGCGCTGCTCGTGGGCAACTTTGGCGACGGCACCATCAACGCGTTTGACATCAATACCGGCTCGTATCTCGGAACCCTGTCGGATTCAACAAGCGTTCCGCTCGTTATTGATGGTCTGTGGGCGCTCGATTTTGGAACAACCAAAGTCGGCATGAAAAGCATACCCGCTTTGTTTTTCAGCGCCGGACCCGGCGGGGAAGGTCACGGTTTGGTTGGCAAAATTACGGCGAATTAGAGTAGCGGCTTTGCATTCGAAGCGGGTTGGTCCGGCGCGCTCCAAGCAACCTGTGTGGGTTGTCTTCCCGGCCACCCTCTTCGCAATGCAACCGGGGGATCGGCAGTCAATTGGCCGCTAACGCCGGCGGGGCCGTGATTTCGCCGCCGTCGGCCGTGAACGGGCGGCAATCTTGATCGCGCGTTGCGCCCAGATGACGAGTTCCATGGCGTTTTCCAGCACCTCCGGCGGCACCTCGTGATAACTCATCGTCAGCACCCTGCCTCTGGACTCGTAGCGGAACGGTCCCATGCCGCGTGCCGCATATTCCGCCGCCGTTGCCGCATCGGTTTTGAAGAAGAGACGGCCTTCGTCCAGGATCGCGAAAAAGGACTCGCCCTGGTATAGCCCGTAGGCGCCGAACATGGCCCGCGCGCGCGCGTCGGGCAGGGCGCGCAACTGGTCGAGCACAAATTCCTTGAACGATTCGTCCGGCATGATGCCAATCCAGATAAGGTTTAGCGCAACCGGCGTTTCCTGTCACGCTTTGCATCGGCCGGGGATTGTCTTAATTCCCTGGAGCAGGGGATTGTTCTCAATCCGCAGCGGCGGAATACGTTCGAAACGGCACGAATTGAGACAACTCACGCTCGGGAAAAACCGGCTCGATTACAAATTCCTTTGTCAGTGGGCGGCTGCGCCGTTGCGCCAATCCCAGACTTCCACCCCGGTGCCACCGGTGGCGATCCGCGTGCCGTCCGGGCTGAACGCCAGGTCGTTGATTAGATCCGGCCAGGCAAAGTCGGAGAGCAATTGCCCGGTTTCCAGACTGTAAACCCGAACCCCCATGTCCGGCTTGTCCTCCATGTAATTCAAGGTGAAGGCGCAGTTGATAACCGCCACGCAGCGGTTGTCCGGCGAAAAAACCGCCCGCCCGGTGGGAGGCACGTTGTACAGTGCCGCCGGCGGGCTGGAATCGGCATCCTTGCCCGAACTCAGGAAATTTAAAGTGCTTCCCACGACACGGGTACCGCCGGTCAGGCGGGGACTTTCGAAAAAGTGCAATTGTTCCCACGGGTCGAGGCGCCAGATTTGCAGGTTCTTTTCCGAACGCGCCACCATGGTGCTGTCGCCGGAAAAGGCGAGGCTGGTGATAGGCCCCGTCGGGGGCCTGGGTATTTTACGCCAGAGCAGGCCGGTTCGAAGGTCCCAGATCCAGGCGGCGCCCCCCCGGTCGATGGCGGCCAGCCACCGGTTATCCGGCGAGATCGTCAGGAACTCCGGACGCTGCCCATCCAGCGGGCAAAACACGGTCGTATTGGTGTCGCTTAATCCTTGTACTGCTACCTGGCCAGCGACCGCTTCATAAGCTGCCCGCGAACCATCCGGGGACAGCGCCAGGGCGATGCTTCCGGCCCGGTACGGCAATTGGATGATACATTCCGCCCGGGTTACATCCCAGATTCCGATCTGCTGATGCGGCAGCCAAAACGCCGCGATCAGCCGCTGGTCCGGCGTGAATGCCACGGCTTCCGGCCCCAGCCGCCGGGTGCTGGAAAAGGAAAAGCGCGGGCCCGCGCACTGCAATGTCGCCGGTTGAAAGCGCGCCGTTTCCATCGTGTTGGTGGTGTCAAAAACCAGAACCATTCTGGCCGGAGCATTGATGGCGGCTACGCTCCGGCCATCGGGGGAAAAAACCACCTGATGATAATCCGGCATGGCATCTGGCCGAACACCCAACTTCTGCCGGGGCAACGTGACGCAACAACCGGCCAGAAATGGAATCGCCAGCAACCCCACCAGGCGCAAGGCCTGGCGCACGCGGGTTTTCCATGCCGTTTTCAGGATCATCAGTTGATTGCCGTTTCTTTCATTACTCCCAGGCCGGAGCAAGGGCGAGATATTTTCAGAGCCGTTTCCGGCGCGAATCAGAAAAGCCGCGCACCTCCACAGCTTCAATGGTTCCGATCCTCATAACCGGTCAAGCGGCCGAGGTAGAAGCATCCGGCGGCAACCAGGATGCTCGCGCCCAAAATGAGCGCCGCCTGATTGCCCGGGCGTTTCAAATCCTCCGACCAATCTTCGATGAACGTGCCCATCCTGCCGTACAGCTGACCCATCTGCCGCCGCTCGGCCCGGTTGTATCCCACCATCGACAAGTCATCGCGCACATCCGGCGACCGGGTTCCGAGCCAGTAAACCGTTCCTGCGCCAATCAGCCCTGCTGCCAGCACGACGAATCCCGACCACCGCAGCCGCGCACTCCTCCGGGCGGATGCCGCCGGAGCTTTGGGGGGTTCGTTCGCCGTCATTGCCGGTGCGTTTTACGGTGGCCGGCCATGAAACACAAGCCCGCAACCGGGGCGGAGCCAATATCAGGGCCGACTTTAAGCGCCAGGCGGTTGGTGGGTTGCCAATCCGGCCTGAACCAGCAATGCTGGGCGCTTATGAAACACAATTCCTATTTTGACGGCAAAGTCCAGAGTCTGGGGCTCAATACGCCGGAAGGCTGCGCCACCGTCGGCGTGATTGAACCGGGACGATACAACTTCAAAACGGATGCCGAGGAGCGCATGCAGATTGTCGCCGGCACGCTGAAGGCGAAATTGCCGGGGGCTGCCTGGCAGAGCTTCGCCGCCGGGCATTCGTTTGTGGTTCCGGCGAAGGCCGCCTTTGATTGTGAAGCCGCCGCGGATGTAGCCTACCTCTGCCACTACAAAAAGTAATTCAGCGGAACAGGGCGTCGGGAAAGATTGCGATTGTCGGCGCGCATCCGGCAACCCGGCGCGGCTCTTGATAGACATTCAAGCAGGCTGTTCGCGTGATATCCCAGCGGCCGGGGGGTGGCGTCATGCCGCCAGACATTCCTGCCACAGCTTGAAGATGCCGAGGGCCTCCGTCCAGCGATCGATGTAATCGCTATCACAACCGGTGGCAATGAGTGCCCGCACGTCGCGCAGATGCCGTTCGGAAGGCGACTGCCGGATCCAGTGCAGCTTCGAGATGATGAGATCTTCCTTGCTGACCACCCAGGTCTTGAAATTTTCAACCAGCAGCCGCTGCCGGCGGCTGAACTCGATGAGGCGATACTTGATTTGCCGGCAGATAATGCAGTTCACCTTGAGCCGGCTGCCCCGATGAATGAGGTTGAACGCCGTCTGTTCGGCAATGGCGCTGTCCACCGCCTCACGCGAGACGTCGTAATCCGGAGCGAACAGCCGGACCATCATCTCGGCTTCGGCCGGATGCAGGGCGACGACGAAATCGAGGTTCCGGGGCAGGCAGGGCAGGCCGTAGCAGTTGAGCGCCATCGAGCCGGTAAGCATGTACCCGATTTCCACCGCGTCGAGCCGCTGGGAGACGTCCCGGACCAGGTCAAGCTGGCACTGCATTCCGGCCGGCGAACCGACCCGTTCGGCTTCCACGGGCAGCAAAATCACCGGCCCGCCGCGCAGGAGGGCGAACGGTTCGCCGCCCGGTACGAAATCCGCGGAATCGCTGTTCGGCCACGTATTTTCTGTTCTCATATTGCCTTGGCGGGAGGTTAAATAGCACAACGCGGGCCAAGTCAGATCGGCCTGCGGTAACGCAATCCCGAGTGTATCCGAACTTGACCGGCCGGAAAAAGGTTGGACAGTGGCCGGCAAGCGGATTGTTGCACCGGGCCCGGTCCGGTGGGCTTGCACCGGCTCATCCTTCCTTCGGGAAATCAAGGCCTGTCCAATTCTTCCCTGACCGCCTGCGCGATGGTTTTTGCGCCGGGCAGTTTAAGGTCCTTGTCCTCGACGCGTGCGTTGGGCTCGACCGTCTGGCGAGCCATCCAATTGGCCATCACCCACGAAACGTCCGAACTGGTGTGCGCGTCATAATCCTGGAGCGCCTCCATCATGTGCTCCTTGTCCTTGAGCAGATATAAAATCACCACGTGCCGGAAGCGGTCGGTCTCAGGCCCGCCCAGAAATTGGATCGCGTCATTGGTGTTCATCCCTTGCTTCAGGATCAAAAGGGTGCGCAACACCAGGCCGGTGTTCGGTTTCCCAAAATAGTCCAACGCCTTTTGATGGTCGGGGCTTTGGGGGTCCTGGAGGGCGGGAATCAGCGGAATGAAATTCTTGATCACCCGTCCGTTGCTCTCCGATCCGCTGCTGCTCTCGTAACGCTCGACCAGGTCATCCATCTGGCGTTCCATGCCTTGGGGGTCGCCGTGAACGGCGCAGTTCCAAAGGGCCAGCATCATGGCCCGGTAACTGCCGGTGTTGCTGTCTTCAAGGGCGGTGGCCATCAGGTTCTCGTCCTTTTGCAGAAATCCAATGGCCCACAACTGGGGTCCGGTGTTGTTGGAGAAGGCCACCTCCAAATCCAGCATGGTGCGGATTTCGCGATAAAACCGTTTTGCCGAATCAAACGCGCCGGCCGCGATGTAGCCGGTAATGATGCGTTCTTCCAATCGGGAATCCGGATGCGTCCAGAAAAGTCTCTCATATTCCCGGGCGCGTTCGAGATTGGGCATTTTCGAGTATTTGTCGTCGTAAAGCGCATTGATTTTAAGCGGAATCGGCACGGGAATGGCCTCCGCCAGCGTCTTTCGGAGGGCCTTCAAACCATTGACCCTGGCCAGTTGCTCGGGAGTGAACCAGTCCGCGAGATAGACCAGCGAGATAAAATCGGACAGGGGCCCGCACTCTTGATGGTACCGGGTCAGCAACTGCACCATGTCATTCTGTAGTTGGGCGTAGCACAGCGTCCAGGACTGCCAGCGCACATCATAGGGCCGGAGCCAGCAGCGTTTGAAGAACAGGCGCGCCGCATTGGTGTCGTTCATGTCTTTTGAAAACGGCTGTATGTCCACGCCCACCCGGCCGCCCAGGTCGTCCACCATTTGCAGCCGGAACAGGGTCGGCTGCAAATTATAGACCTGTTTTTGGAGGTCGTTTTTGAAGAACGGCGACTGTCCCTGGATGTCGCGGGTAGCCTCGTTGAAAATTGTTTTTGCCAGTTGCGGCACGCCCCAATTCTGATTCACAAAGCCGTAGCGCGAGCCCATTTGGACTCCGTTCATTTCCCAGCCGTAGTTCAGAAGATCCCGGGCCGTGACCGTCGCTACCGGCGTCAGTTTTCCTTCGCCCTGCTCATAGCCCATTTCCAAAAGCGGCGCGACGCTTTTCAAACCGATCAAGCTGGCGTCTTCCTCTCCGGCGGGGCGGAGCAATGCCGCCCGGGCAAGGCCATCGAGCAACGGCCGGTAATTGGTGTAATCCAGGGGCGTCGGGCGGAATGCTTGCAGCGCATTGACCCACGCGGCCCGGAAGAGCGCCGGCCAGGCGCCTTCCAGAATCCGGCCTCCGCCGATGGTCGTATTCTGCGCGAAATAAGGCGCATAACTGTACAACCGGTGGATGGTCTTTTGCTCATCGCCATACAAAGGGCCGATGACTTCGGCCATCGTGGAACCGAGCGCCTGAGAGCGGGCGTAGTACACCAGCATCGGCATGGCGAACGGCCGATGCCGCGGGTCGGTGGCAGATAAAAACGCCTTCCGCGCCGCCGATTGCCGGAGAACTAAATCCCACCAGGCATAATACTGCGAATTGCTTCCTGAAGATCCGCCAGCCGCCGAACTCTTGGTCCATAAGTCAAACGCGGCAAATTGTCTGCCGGCCAGGAACAGGACCGGAGCCCAGTTGCGGTCGCCCGCGGCGCTGGCCTTGCTCACCATGGCTTCGCCCAGGCAAAGCCAGGCGGCCGCCCGGCTCGACAGCATCGCATCCAGCGTCACGCCCCCGGCCAGGCCGGGCAGGGGAGTGTGCCCCATCAATCCCGCCAAAGCCGGGACATATTGCGCTTCCGAATTGGTCGGTTGCGGGCCGGCCAGCTCGAACATGGCGGCCAGTCCTTCTTCGCGCGACAGGCCGGCCCGGTCCGCTCCGTTCCAGAAACCTTGCGCCAGTTCGCCTTCTGAAATTTTCGGGAGAGGCGACCATGAGCCCGCCGCCCACATCTGTTTGAAGATATTGCGATAAAAGGCCGGGCCCTCGAGCAAAAGACTTTCCGGGTAGCGCACTTCCATTCCTTTCAGCGGCTTCCCCTGCGCATCCAGCCAGTGCAGATTCCAGGTGGTCACCCGGTTGCTGTCAACGATGACCGAATAGGTCACCTCCTGATAATTGCTGCCGTGCAGATTTTCCCGCCAGGCCAGGACGCGGGCCAGCTCGACGACAAAGAGGCGTTGGACTTTGTCATGATATTCAGTTTCCGGCGCATAGAATTGAGCCTGACCGGACGCGGCGAGGAACAGAAGGCTGAATATCCCAGGCAATATCTGGCGGGATTTCATAAGTGCACTCTATTGCTTCCACTCTTCACGGTAAATGACAAAGTGCTCCACGTCATGCAACTCGCGGCGTCGCAGCGGCAGGATTCTTTGTGCGCCCGTTATACGGGAGGCCGGCCAAACCTGGCCCGACCAATGTTCTGCCTTCCCCGGCTCAAAAATCCCAATTTCTTCGGCAACCTTTTCCGGCCGATTCCTAAGTAAGGAGTGTAAGCATGAAAATTAAACAAAACGAAAGTATGGAAAATATGCCAAAAGACAGTAGCCGTCAGCGTTATACCAGTGTTTTGCTGGTGAGTTTGAGTTTCCTTTCCTTGATTCTGCTGCGATTGCAGTTTTGGATTTCAGGGCTGGGTGGTCCCGCCGGCGACTCGGGTGGGCTGGAGTTGGACTCGCGTCTGGCCGGTAACGGTTTCTATTGGTGGACGGACATCGTCCAGGCGCTCCTGGCGCTGACCGTGGCGCTGACCGTGTTGGCCTCCTTGTTCAGCGTCCGCTTGTCGCGGCGGACGGCGACAGCCCGGCAGCCTTCGTCTTCCGAAGCTTCCCGTTCGCTGCCCGTGTGCGCCAGCGCGATGCCCTGAGCCAACCGGCGCGGCCGACCCGAAAGGCGTCATGCGACAATTTCAAATACTGGTCTTTGGGCTCGGAACCATGGCGCTGTTGGCGGCCGCGGGTTTCATCGGCAAACCGATGGGCGACACCCTCTGGCGGACCGGGCTGGCCACGTTGCTGTTCGATCTGGTGTGCCTGCAATTGTGGCCGTGCTCAAAGCCGTCTTCTTCCGGGTAAATACGCGACATGCCCACGGCGCCAGCCGCTGGAGCAATGCCGTCCGCACCAGGTTGAAGCAAGAGGCAGCGACGAGGTTGTGCCTTGATTCCGGCTGTAGTGTCGAGGCTGCGCATCAAGGAATTGAGCCACAGGCTCAACGCTACACCCAATACCGGCAGTGCTACACTTCGTCACGATGAGAAAGACCCTGTGCTTGGCGCAGACGTTTCAGCCAAAAGCCGTCGAGTGCGGCCTGTTGACGGATGATGCAGATTGGCACATGATACCGCCAGACTCGGCGCCAGCTCCGGCAGCGGTGATTGAGTTTGACGTCAGGCGAAGTTGACAAATCAGCACCAATACCAAAGGCAATTGCGTATGAAAAAATCATTGGCCAGCTTGGCATCCAAGACCGGAATCGTACTCATCGCTTCGGCCGCCTTATATACCGCCCTCCCGACCGGCGCCGGCGAGTTCCCGGATGAGTGGACCTGGGACGACAAGCCCGAGCAACGGGCCGGACACGCAGCGCTGGAAGGCAAACCCATGCCCCGCCTGAATTTGTCGAGTTGGATGAACGGCATGGTCACCGCCTCGGACATCAAGGGCAAGGTGGTGATTGTGGATTTCTTTGCCACGTGGTGCGGGCCTTGCATGCGCGCCATTCCGCACAACAATGAGCTGCTGAAAAAATACAAGGACCAGGGCCTGGTCATCATCGGCGTTTGCACTTCCGACAGCGGCCAGGAAAAAATGGAGGAAACCGTCCGGTCGAAGGGCATTGAATATCCGACCGCTCGCGATCCGCAGTTGATTTCCGAAAAGAACTGGGGTGTCCAGTATTATCCCACGTACGCCATCGTGGACCGCAAGGGGATCGTCCGCGCCATCGGAGTGCAACCGTCTTACGTGGAGCGCGTCGTCAAAAAACTCTTGGACGAGCCGCCGCCGAAATAAGGGACAGTGTCATGATGCGCCCTCAAGCCTCCGGCTTGATTGATTTTGCGTGACTTTGCGCAAACATCGGGGATATTCATCCGTATCAAGGATCCATTTTAACCCGTAAAACCCTTAACCGCGGGTGGAATGAATGCGCAAAGCTAAGCGCCGGTTCAAAACCCAAGACAGGCGCGACGGTATGCCGTTAAAAGCAAGGTTGAGACCCTGGAAGCACAGTGTTCTTGCCTGGGCAACTGACGGCTTGCTGTTCGCCGGCCTCCTTTGGGGCAGTCCCTTGGTCGAAGCCGCCGGCACAAATGCCAGCGCGCCAGTCTCCATGTCGAAGGCGGCCGGATCTTCCCTGGTTGTTTCCCAGGAAATTGCCCGATTTTTTTTGGCCTCGGCTCGGGCGCCGAAGCCTTGGACCAACTACGTCGGCGACGAGGCTTGTCTGCCCTGCCATCAGGACAAGGTAATCACCTACCACCAGACGGCCCACTACCTCGCCTCAAGTTGGCCGACCAAGGATACGGTTCGCGGCAGCTTCACCTCCGGCTCCAATGTCCTCCAAACCGGGAATACCAATCTACTCTTCAAGCTGGACGCCACCGAAAAGGGTTTCTTTCAGACTGCCGTGGAGACAATTTCTTCTTCCGAGTTCACCCAACACACGGAACGCATCGACATTGTCTTTGGCTCCGGACGGAAAGGTCAAACCTTTCTCTTCTGGCTGGGTGACAGTCTTTATGAGTTGCCGGTGTCGTACTGGGTTGAACGGGGAACCTGGATGAACAGCCCGAATTTACAGCTTTACCCCGATGGCACCGCCAATTTCACCCGCGCCATCACTCCGCGCTGCCTCGAATGCCATGTCACCTCCTTCGCGTGGCTCGATCCTTTCGCCGGGCCCGGTTCCGCCGGCATCCGGTTCAGCCGCTACACCAATCTGGTGCTGGGCATCACCTGTGAAAAGTGCCATGGCCCCGGGCGCGATCACATTGCCCGTTATCGCTCCTCATCGCCGCCCATATCGGCCGCCGCCGCGGCCTCAGCCATCATCAACCCGGCCCGCCTTCCCCGCGACCGGCAAATGGACGCCTGCAGCTTGTGTCACGCCGGTGCGGGAATTGAACGCAGCCCCGCCCTGTCCTTCAATGTCGGCGATGTGCTGAGCAACCATCTGGAACTGCAGGTTCCAGGACCGGACGCGCCCGTGGATGTTCATGGCAACCAGATCCAGGGCTTGGAGAGAAGCCGCTGTTTTCAATCGAGCCCCACGATGACCTGCCTGACCTGCCACGACGTGCACGCGCCGCACCGCGACCTCAAAGCCTTTGCCGCACGCTGCCTTACCTGCCATAAGGTCGAGAGGTGCGGCGAGTTTCGGAAACTGGGTCACGCGATCGACACCCAATGTGCGGTCTGCCATATGCCGGTGCAGCCAACGGACACGGTCCAGTCCGTTACCAAGGGGGAGCGGTTTCAACCCAAATACTGCAATCATCAGATTGCGATTTACCGCGACGTCCGGCTCCCCTGATTTTGACTCGTTGAGCCTCGAGCGGTTTTGGTTTCAAACAACTGCGAAGCAAATTCAGCGCGCGGATCTTTACGTTTATGCTCGAAAAGCCGGACGGATACCCGCCCGCAAGCCCGATGAGCAAGCTTGACAAAGCGGCCGGGCTGTGTCAGAACATTATTCAATTCAACTCAGAAGAAGTGGATGGCAACTCTTATGAAGGCATTCCACTTGCGTTCATGCTTTCGCCCTGTCGTCCTCCGCACGATTTTGGCCGCTTGTTTTATCCTGTCGTCCCGGACGCTCTGGGGCTCCGGTCTGTCCGGTGATACGATTCAGGGCAACCTCATCCTGCCTTGGTCTCCCTCGTCCGGTAATTATTTCACCCAGAACGCGAGCGGCTCCCCGACGTCCAGCGTGCCAATCTCTGCCGTCGTCGGCCCGGGAATTGAACTGGGCTATTACCCGGCGCAAACCAGCACTTACACCTGGTCACTCACGGCCGATGTCAGCGCCAGCCGCATCACCATCAACGAATATTTGTCGGATCCGAATCCCGGGTATTGGCTGGGCGAGTTCACGGACTGGACGTTGATCATTTCCGATCTGGACTGGGCTGGGGCTCCGGGCATTGCGAACGCAACATACGTCACGCAGGATCCGCATATCGGGATTCTGTCGTTCGATGCCCATTCAATTCAATTTTCCATTGACGAAATCGTGGTTTACCCGACGGGTCCTTACTCCATAACCCGGACCACCGTCGTCGAGCTGGCGCCCGTTCCCGAGCCGGCTTCCGCGGCGTTAGCGGTGGGAGGTGCGGCTGTGCTGCTCTGCCGCCGGTGGAGGCGGATGCTGATGCGCCAATAAGGCGGCAAGCTTCCAGCTCGATTCCAGATGTAGAGTCGAGGCTGTTTCCAGGAGCATTCACGTGGCCGCGATGATGGTCAAGAAACCGCGGCAGGCCACTCTTATGAACCCCGAGCCGGCAGGCGCTGGTCGTTCAGATTTTTAGAACAACAGAAGAGAATGAGCGCACAGAACTTAGCGGCTGCCGCACCCATTCCGGACGGGAAATGGTTGTATCGCGCGGGCGGCATCGCCGCGTTCGTCCTTGTCGTTGGGTATCTCCTGACCTTTCCGGTGTATGCCTGGGTGGGAGACGCGCCGCCGAATGGGGTCGAGGCGCGGCTGGCCTATTTCGCCAAACACGCAACGGGGTGGTGGATGATTCTCGGGCTGATGGTTTTCACGGACCTTCTCTACGTGCCAATCTTCCTGTCGCTCTACCGGGCCTTGAAAGCGGTCAGCCGAAACGGGATGTTGCTGGCCGTCGCCTGTCAGGGACTGTTCGTCGTGCTGGACCTGGCATTAACCTGGACCGCCTACTCCACGCTCCTGACTTTGGGCCGTCACTACGCTGCGGCCACAACCGATGTGCAGCGGGCGGCCCTCGTTGCGGCCGCGGGTTATCCCTGTGCGATGCTCGACTCCCCGCTGTTGGGCGTTTGCGTCATCGTCATTCCTTCGCTGGGGTTTCTCATCACTGGCCTGGTCATGCTCAGAGGCGTGTTTAACAAGACCACGGCCTGTTTGGCTTTGACTGCAGGCATCACCGGCATTGCTTTCATGGGCTCATATATCGTCGGCGCCTTGGCGATGCTCCGAATCGTCAATGCGCTGCTGGTGACCGTCTGGTATGGGTTTGTCGGTTGGAAACTTTGCCGGCTGGGTAAATAGTCCGCTCCGGCTACAGTTGATATAGTGTCGAGGCTGCGGCTCTTTTGTTCAGACGATAATCCTTGATAGAAATTCGCGAATCTGCTTTGATAGCATCATGGAAACAGAAAGGGTTATGCGAACTCAGATCAGGGCAGTCTTAATGACAGCGATTGCTGCTTGCGGGCTGCTGTTCTCTTTTGCTTCGGTTCTTGCTCAAACCTGGACTCAGACCAGTGCACCGATTAACAATTGGAATTCCGTTGCCTCGTCAGCAGATGGTAGCAAGTTGGCGGCTGCTGTAAACGGCGGTGGTATTTGGAGCTCGGCAGATTCAGGCAATACTTGGACGCAGACGAGTGCACCTACGAATGTATGGACTTCTGTATCCTCGTCCGCGGATGGAAGAAAATTAGCTGCAACTTTTAATGGTGGCATTTACACCTCAAGTGACCAGGAAGCACTTGGACATCAAACAATGCGCCCAATGCATTGTGGTTTGCGGTTGCATCATCATCGGACGGAAATAGATTGGTTGCGGCCATTAGGCTTGGGGGCATTAACACTTCGGCAGACTCGGGAAATACGTGGACGCAAACCGGTGCTCCCACAAATTGGTGGGTTTCTATTACTTCGTCTGCGGACGGAACTAGTTTGGCGGCAGCAGTTGGGGGAATCTATCCGGGTGGAATATTCACTTCGAAGGATTCCGGAAACACTTGGGCGCAGACTGGGGCTCCGTCAAATGTTTGGCAATCTGTCGCGTCATCAGCGGATGGAAGTAAATTGGTTGCGGTATGGTACTCCAACGGAGGTGGTCGAGCCGTTGACAACCTGTTCACCTCTGCGGACTTTGGAACCACTTGGACATCGAACAATATTTCCGCACATTGGACATCGGTCGCTTTGTCGGCTGATGGTAACACATCGGTAGCGGTATCCGGCGGATTCATTGCCTCTACGACAAACTTTTGGAGCACATTGACGGCAACAAATCCCTTTAATGCAAGCGGCAGTTCCTTCGTGGCTTCCTCAGCGGATGGCAGCAAACTAGTCCTTGTCGTTTACAAAGGCGGCATTTGGACTTTGCAGACGACGCCTGCGCCGGTGATGAACATCACCAACTCGGATGGCAATCTCACCCTTTCGTGGATTATTCCTTCAACCAATTTCGTGTTGCAGCAATGCACGGATTTGTCGGCAGGCGACTGGATGGCCGTGACCAATCAACCCGTGCTCAACCTCACCAACTTGCAGAATCAGGTCACGTTGCCTTTGCCTACGAACAATGTCTTTTTCAGGCTTTCGACGCCGTAGGCGACAGTTCAGTCGGACAGAGGTGTTGAGGTTGAATTGAGCTAACTCTTCTGCGGTTCCTTCGCCCAAGAAACCTGCGGAATTTCACGCCACCACCAGCCGGCCGCGGGGCTGCGGGATTTCCAAACCATCATCCTTGGCAGTTTTGATCCAGAACTTGATGGCGGCCTCGGCATTTTTGATGGCTTCCTGCCGGGTCGCGCCGTGAGCCATGCAGCCGGGAAGTTCCGGCACGTCCACCACGTAGGCATCATCCGCCGCGCTCCACCAGATAATCATCTCGTAGCTGTTCTGTTTCATAACAACTTGTAGTTTGCCATAATCCGTCGGACTTGTCGAACCTGATATGGCTTGGCTTTTGCGCCTTCACGTTGAAGATTGATGCGTTCCATCACCCCGGATTGCGTGAAAATGTGATGGCTGCCTGAAACGCGCATTCGGAAACCTTTGGCCTGGAGCAGATGACAAAGTTCATCAAAACGTATGTTGGTGTCTGATTCCCCGCGCAACAGCTTTTCCAATGTCTTCTCGACACTCATTTTTTCGCTTCCTTCGCCCAGGTGTCCTTCAAAGTGATGGTGCGATTGAGAATCAAGGTAGGGACGGCGCGCTGCGCCGTCCGGTCATCGCAGCGCGATGACCCTACCAACGAATCTTTGTCCAACGCAAAATAGGCGAGGCGCTCGAATTGATAGCGGAGTTCCGGCTTCGCGTCTTTCAGGCTCGGCTCGCACTTGGCCGTCACCACATCCAAGCTGTGCGGATTGAGCGTGGCTTTGAAATCGGGGCCGGCATCAGGCTCCGGCACGGTGAACAGGCGGTCGTATAGCCGGACTTCAGCGTCAATGGCGTGCGCGGCGCTCACCCAATGAATCGTTCCCTTCACCTTGCGGTTTGCCGTCGGGCCGCCGCTCTTGCTGTCGAGGTCGGCGGTGCAGCGCAGTTCCACAATCTTGCCGGCGTTGTCCTTCACCACTTCGTCGCATTTGATGATGTAGGCGTATTTCAGCCGGACTTCGCCGCCGGGTTTTAACCGGAAATATTTCGGCGGAGGCGTTTCCATGAAATCATCCTGCTCGATGTAAAGCGTGCGGCTGAACGGGACCTTGCGCGTGCCGGCGTTCGGGTCCTCGGGATTGTTCACGGCGTCGAGTTCCTCGGTCTTGCCCTCGGGATAATTGGTGAGCACGACCTTGAGGGGCCGGAGCACGGCGAGCCGGCGCAGGGCGACTTTATTCAATTCCTCGCGGATGGCGTGTTCGAGCACGGCCACGTCGGTCACGCCGTTGTATTTGGTGATGCCAATGTTGTAGGCAAAGGCTCTGAGAGCCACCGCAGGGACCCCCCGGCGCCGGATGCCGCTGATGGTGGGCATGCGGGGGTCGTCCCAGCCGGTGACGAGTTTTTCGTTCACGAGTTGGAGCAGCTTGCGCTTGCTCATGATGGTGTAGCTGAGGGCGAGCCGGGCGAATTCGTATTGATGCGGCAGTGGGCGCGGCAGGTCGAGGTTCTCCAGAATCCAGTCGTACAGCGGCCGGTGCACCTCGAATTCGAGCGTGCAGATGCTGTGGGTGATGCCTTCGAGGTAATCGCTCAGGCAATGGGCGAAGTCGTACATCGGGTAGATGCACCATTTGTCGCCGGTGTGATGATGCTCGGCGTGGCGGATGCGGTAGAGCAGGGGATCGCGCATCCAGATGTTCGGCGACGCGACGTCAATCTTGGCGCGGAGCGTGCGCTTGCCGTCGGGGAACTCGCCGTTCTTCATGCGCGTGAACAGGTCGAGGCTCTCCTCGATGCTGCGATTGCGGAACGGGCTTTCCTTGGCCTGGCGGCGGTACTCGTCAGTCTCGTCCGGCGTCAGGTCGCAGACGTAGGCTTTGCCATTTTTGATGAGCGCGACGGCGTATTCGTAAAGCTGGTCGAAATAATCGGAGGCGTAAAACGGCTCGACGCCGGTTGAGGGTTGAGCGTTGAGAGTTGAGGGGCCGAGATAAAAGTCCGGTTTGCCGTTGCTGGTGACGGTATCGGGCGTTTTGCCCTTGGGCTTGAGGCCGAGATTTTTGTCGGCCCAGGCGCTGATGAGCCAGTTGACGTCTTCCTGGATCGAATCCACGTACTCGACGTCTTCCTTGGTCGGGTTGGTGTCGTCCATGCGCAGGTTGCAGATGCCGCCGAACTCGTGGGCGATGCCGAAGTTGAGGCAGATGCTCTTGGCGTGGCCGATGTGCAGGTAACCATTGGGCTCGGGCGGAAAGCGGGTGTG